>CAMULB010000221.1 GCA_947089585.1 uncultured Lachnospiraceae bacterium
GAAATAGCAATCAGCAGCTGCAAGTTCTGGCTGGATGCAGTATGGCACGGCGCTGCATACGTGAATACCGACCCGCCGCGTTTCTTAGCGCTATCGTCCCAGCCTTGAACCTGCCGCTACAGCTCTTCTACTTCCAGAGACCTTCCGTCGCGCCAGATTCGCTCCAGATCATAGAACAGACGATCCTCGCGTGAGAAGATATGGACAATCAGATCGCCATAATCCATCAGCACCCAACTGGACTGCCGGTTGCCTTCGATCTGCTTCGCAGACTGTCCCAGCTTTGCCATGGCTTCTTCAACTGCATCCACCATCGCCTGAATCTGATTGGGATTTGCGCCATTGGCGATGATAAAATAATCTGCAAGGACGGAGACCTCGCTGATATCAATGATGCGAATATCCTCCGCTTTCTTTTCGCTTAACGCGCTGCAGGCGGCTTTGGCCAGTACGTTTGATTCAGTCATATGGATTCCTCCTTATTTGTCTGTGTAAAATATTCATACGCTTTTATCGTCATCGGGTCAAATTCCCCTTTTCCTTCCTTTAGATAGTGCAGCGTGTCCTGTAGGATGAGCTTCATGGTCTCATTCAGATCCTGGAATGCTGCGATACGCACGCGCGGAAGATTCGGCGCTTTATCCCGATTTGGTTCAATATAATCGGCAATATAAAGAATCTTATCCAGCAGGTTCATGTAGGGCGCGCCTGTGGTGTGTACCCGAATGGCATGAAGCACCTCCAGATCCTTCACGCCGTATTGTTCACGGGCAAGAAAGGCCCCAAGCTTTGCGTGAAGCAGAAAAGGGCTCTTCTGCTCAGAGGGTGTAATTTCGATTTTATTTTTGATGCAGAGCTGCATTTTCTTGTCGTTGGGGATACATTTGGCACAATCATGAAGCAGTCCGGCATACATCGCTTTCTCCAAATCCCCGCCGTGGGCCATTGCCAGCGAAGCAGCCGTATACATGACCCCCATCGTGTGACGATAGCGCTCCTTATCCAGTTCTTTCCGTACTTTTTTTTCAATCTCCGTCAGTTTCATACACTTTTGTCCCTCATAATGATAAATTAGAAACGATAAAGCTGATGTTCCATGATATAGGCCCGTACTGCTTCCGGCAGCATATAGCGGATGGTTTTGCCGCTGCGAATGCGGTCGCGTATATTGTGGGAAGAGAAAGAAACATTTGGCGTCTGGAGACGAAAGATCCGTTCTTCCCCATATTGCTGATTCAATGCGTCTTTTTGTGCTTCAAAGGCGCTGCCGTCTATGTGATCCCGCACCGCCGCAAGAATGCGGGCTACCGCGAGAATCCGCTCAGGCTCCTTCCAGTGTGCAAAATCCTTCAGAGAATCGCCGCCCATAATGAAATACAGCGCTTTATCCGGATGCGCTTTTTGCAGACGTTCCAGCGTGCGGTAGGTATAATTGATCTCCGGCGCTTCAATCTCCTGCAAGGATAAGAAAAAGCTTGGATGATCGAGGATTGCAAGGCGCACCATTTCCATGCGGTGAACAGCCTCAGTCATATGCTGCTTTTCTTTCTGCGGCGAATGACCGGTGGGCATGAAAATCACCTGATCCAGCTGATACTGCGCCGCTGCATTTTCTGCAATCAGCAGATGGCCATAATGGATGGGATCAAAGGCGCCGCCCATAATACCGATTCTGATTCGCGGATCCGTCCCAGCTGCTTTTCCTTGTTCGATCTGCTTGTCTGTCACCGATGCTTCCCTCCGTTCGGCAGCTGGATTTTCGGCTCCTTTTTGGAGGGGCGATAGAGAATGATCTTCTTGCCGATCACCTGAACGACGTCCGAACGTGTGCGCTCCGATAGAATGACTGCGATCTCCTTTGGGTCGTCGAAGCAGTTTTTTAATACCGACAGCTTGATTAATTCCCTTTTTTCCAATGCCTCTTCTACTGCCGCCGTCAACTCCGGCGTCAAGCTTGCTTTTCCCACCTGAAAAATGGATGGGATGCTGTTTGCCTGGCTTTTTAAATAAGCCCGTTGTTTGCTTGTCATATCCGTTCTCCTTATAGAATGGCCCGGATGATACGAACCGTTCTCCTTTTTACTTAAAAATACAGATGGCTGTGCTTCTGATTCCATTCCCCGATCACCTCATTAACGGTACTGACCGTCACAAAAGCTGCCGGATCTGTTTGATGGATGAAGGCTAAAAGCTTGCCATATTCGTTTTTCTCAAGAATCGTGGTTACTTCGATGTGCTTGGTATGATCGTAAGCACCGTAGGCTTCATAAATGGTGGCGCCACGGTGAAGCTTCTGCACAATAAAATCCTGAATCTCTCTGTAATTGGCAGATAAGATGCAGACCCGGCGCCGGATTCTAAAGCCGTCGCAAAACCGGTCCAGCACGATCCCGTTGATATAAGTTCCCAAAAGACTGATGACCATGATCTCCCGATCATAGGCAAAGATGGATGTAAATGCAATGATAAACCCGACAATCGTCAAGCTTACACCGATCTTAAAGCCCATATATTTGTTCAGCAGCTTGGCAATCACATCAATGCCGCCTGAGGATGCATTCATATTAAAGAGCAATGCCTGTCCAAAACCGATCAGCACCATGAAGCAGGCCAGATCAATCACAATATTCCCGGATAAGGACTCCATATTTGGGGTTACGATCTCAAACAGACGCAGATACATTGGCAGCATCAGAGAGGTGAGAATCGTTTTCAATCCAAACTCTTTGCCGATGAACAGATAGCCAATGACCAGCAGGATCATATTCAGAATCAGCGTCAGCGCTGAGATGCTGAGCGGAATGAAATTGGCCAGTACCAGAACCAGTCCGGACAGGCTGCCTAAAACAAGATGGTTGGGAAGCATCAAGTAATAGATTGCAGCTGACATCAACAGCATTCCCAGCAGCATGGTCAATAATTCTCTAAAGCTTATCTTCGCTTTCATGATTGGCCCCTTTCTTCCAAATCATCTTTCTGAAGGACGATGCAGCAGCATGTAACGGCGCACGCTATTTGTAATAATCGAACGCCAGGCCATACATGCGAACGGTATCGCCCTCTTGAATGCCGGCCTGTTCCAGCTCCGCCAAAATTCCCTGTTCCCGCAAAAATCGCTGGAAGAATAAAAATCCTTTTTCTGAATCAATATTCGTATACCCCAGCATCTTTTCGATTCGCGGCCCTTCGACGACATACGCCTGCTCCTTGTCGTCATACGTGACCGTATAAGGCTCATTCTGAAAGACAGCCGCTTCCGGGAAAAATTCCTGTTCAAAGACAATCGGCGTATCGCCCACTTGATCCAGCAGCTGCTTTACATGATAGAGACGCTCCTTTAGGTTCTTCCCGCTGACGGCTGAGATGGGAAAAACGGCGATGCCCTGTGGTTCAAATTCCTCCTTTAACAGCTGAATGGTTTCAACCTCACCCTCATAAAGAACGTCAATCTTATTCGCTGCAATCACCTGAGGCTTTTCCAACAGCTTCGGGTTATAGGCCTTGAGCTCCCGGTTGATGGCATAAATATCGGCGATCGGGTCACGCCCTTCCGTCGAAGCGGCGTCTACCATATGAATCATCACCTTCGTGCGCTCGATGTGTCTTAAAAATTCATGTCCCAGGCCGACACCCTGCGAAGCGCCTTCGATCAGACCTGGGATATCGGCAATGACAAAGCCCTGTCCTTCTGCAAGATCTACTACGCCAAGATTTGGATTTAAGGTTGTAAAATGATAGTTTGCGATCTTAGGCTTCGCATTGGTGACGCGGGAAAGAAAGGTAGATTTCCCCACATTGGGAAAACCGACGAGTCCGACGTCCGCAATCACTTTGAGTTCTAAAAGAACCTCCAATTCCATGGCCGGCTGTCCCGGCTGAGCATATTTCGGCGCCTGCATCGTGGCAGTGGCAAAATTCTGGTTGCCCAGACCGCCGCGTCCGCCTTTCAAAATCAGCTGCCGTCTGCATTCCCCCGACAAATCGGCAATCACCCGATCACTGGCCGCGTCCTTGATTACCGTTCCCGGCGGAACCTTGACCACTAAGTCGGCTCCATCCTTCCCATGGCAGTTGCGCTTGCCGCCCGGTTCTCCGTTTTCGGCTGCATATTTGCGTTTGTGCCTGAAATCCGTCAGCGTATTCAGGCCCTCGTCTACTTCAAATATGATACTGCCGCCCTTGCCGCCGTCGCCGCCGTCCGGGCCGCCGTTGGGCACGTATTTTTCCCGCCGAAAGGAGACATGGCCGTCGCCGCCTTTGCCCGACTTGATAATAATTCTTGCACGATCTGCAAACATGTTGTTTCCTCTCTTTGATGCTTTAATGAACAGTTGCGATTCATGTACGAAAAACACAATAGACCCGGCTGCAGTACAGTCGAGTCTATCAGGTATTCTTATTCGTTGCTTGCTACTGGATATACGGAAGCCTGCTTCTTGTCTCTGCCCTTGCGCTCAAAACGCAAAACGCCGTCTACTTTGGCAAACAAGGTATCGTCTCCGCCTCTTCCTACATTCACGCCCGGATGAATCTTGGTTCCGCGCTGTCTGTATAAAATGTTACCAGCCTTTACGAATTGTCCGTCGGCTCTCTTCGCACCTAATCTCTTAGATTCGGAATCTCTGCCATTCTTGGTAGAACCAACTCCCTTTTTATGTGCAAAAAACTGAAGGTTCATATTCAACATGGTCTTACACCTCCTTGTAATGAAACGAGATATATTTGTCTCCATAGGATTCTTTAATTCCCTGTAAACCCAAAAACAGTGACCGCAGAAATAGATTGGAGATCAAAGACGGCTTCTCGTGAAAGCGCAAAGAAATCTCTCCCGATTCCTCTTCCGTCTCCAGCTGGAAGCCATCTTCGGTAAATGCATCCACCGAATTGACGGCGTTCAATACCAGAGCGGAAACTCCCGCACAGACAATATCCGCTCCGGCCGCTGCAAATCCGGCATGTCCCTTGCAGTCAAACCCCATATATTCCTGATCACGGTTCTTGTAAATCGTTACATGAATCATTGTTATTCCTTATCCATCAGCCGTTAATCTTGTCAATCTTAACCTTGGTGAAGGACTGTCTGTGGCCGTTCTTCTTGTGATAGCCGGTCTTTCTCTTA
>CAMULB010000222.1 GCA_947089585.1 uncultured Lachnospiraceae bacterium
CAATCAAATCCGCGCGCAGTCCCTGCGCAATGCACAACTGGCAAAGGAGGCAGAGCAGCGGAAAAATGATCTGATCGTTTATCTGGCGCATGATTTAAAGACGCCGCTGACCAGCGTGATCGGCTATTTGAATCTGTTGGCAGACGAACCACAGATTCATCCAGAGCAGCGGGCAAAATATACGGGAATTGCGCTGCGCAAGGCTCTGCGGCTGGAAGAGCTGATCAATGAGTTTTTTGATATTACCCGCTTTAATCTCACTGCATTGACACTGGAAACAGAGCGGACGAATTTGAGCCGTATGCTGGAACAGATGACCAGCGAATTTGAACCGATTCTGGAGGAAAAAGGGCTGACCTGGCAGCGAAGGCTAACGCCTGAGGTCTACATACTCTGCGACCGGGACAAGATGGAACGTGTGCTTGATAATCTGATTCGCAATGCAGTCAATTACAGCTACAGTAACCGTGCGATTTTTGTGTCGCTGAGGCTTTTGGACGGGCAGGCGGAAATCTGTTTTCGCAATCATGGAAAAAATATTCCGCCGGAAAAGCTGGCGCGTATTTTTGAACAGTTTTTCCGCGTGGATTCCGCCCGCGCGTCGGCAACCGGCGGCGCAGGTCTGGGACTGGCCATTTCCAAGGAGATCGTTGAACTGCACGGCGGCAGGATTTGGGCCAAGAGCGAGGCGGAAAGCGTGTGCTTTACCGTGCGGCTCCCGGCGATCGAGAAGGAAAAATATGATATCTACGCAGAAGAGAGCAGCAAAGCGCAGCACCACGAATAATGCGTTTTGGGAGCCGCTGTTGTAAGAAAATCGTATGATTTAAAGAAGAAAAAGGTTAAAAATTCATATAAAAAATCGCAAACATCAATCATCTTATTTTGTTACAGTAGGGAGGTACAAAACAATGTACGTTCCGAAACACGGCAGCAGCGATCGGCTGTCATGCCGGTTAAATGTAACAATATAAGGTGATTTTTTGCTGCCTGTTTTCCAAATCCAATTGTAAAAAAAGATTTTTGTGCGGCGAGAATCAGATGCAGTACGATGCAACCGGAAAGGAAGAACGATGGAAAAAAGAAATATTGCGATTTTTTTTGGCGGATGCTCCTCGGAGTATCAGGTTTCACTGGAGTCTGCCGCTGCGGTGATGCAGCATATGGATACGGAACGTTACCGGGCGATTCCGGTGGGGATTTCCCCGCAAGGAGGCTGGTATTATTTTCAGGGAAGAACAGAACAGATTCGAGCAGACGCCTGGTTCAACGAGACAGACTGTGTGCCGGCTGTTTTATCCCCCGATCCCGCGGTACATGGCCTGCTGATTTTTCATAAGGAAGGGACGGAGAAGCTTTATATTGATGCGGCCTTTCCGGTGATGCATGGAAGGTTCGGGGAGGACGGCACGATACAGGGCTTGATCGAGCTGGCCGGGATTCCGCTGGTAGGCTGCGGTGTGCTGTCCTCGGCACTCTGTATGGACAAGGATCGGGCGCACCGGATGGCACGGATGGCAGGAATTGCCGTGCCGCAGTCCCTGGTATTGGAGCGGGCGGATCGGCTGCCGCGGATGTCTGAAGCTGCCGTGCCGCAGTCTCCGGTATCGGAGCGGGCGGATCGGCTGCCGCGGATGTCTGAAGCTGCCGTGCCGCAGTCTCCGGTATCGGAGCGGACGGATCGGCTGGAGGTCGGTGGGGGCAAGGCACAGAAAAGCGGCGGTTCTGACGGACAAGCCGGTGAGTGCTTGCTCGGTGATGCTCAATATACGCAGCTGCTGGAGTTTTGCCGCCGCGTTGGTTATCCGGTCTTTGTCAAGCCGGTGCGTGCCGGCTCCTCCTACGGGATTACCAAGGTGACAGGTGAAGCACAGCTGCGGGAGGCAGTCGTGCTGGCGTTTCAGTATGATCGACAGATTTTGGTTGAGGAGACGATCGAGGGATTTGAAGTAGGCTGTGCTGTGTTGGGCTGCGATACGTTGTGGACGGGTGAGGTCGATGAGATTGAACTGTCGCAGGGATTTTTTGATTATACAGAAAAATATACGCTCAAAACGTCGGCGATTCATGTACCGGCCAGAATTGATGCAGCCGTCAGCCAAAAAATCCAGGAGACGGCCAAGGTGCTGTACCGGGCGTTGGATTGCTCGGTGTTTGCCAGAGTAGACCTGTTTCTGACGCCGAAGGGTGAAATTGTGTTTAATGAGATCAATACGATCCCCGGATTTACCGAACACAGCCGGTATCCGGGCATGATGAAAGCGGCGGGCATGGATTTTGCTGAGCTGATTGATCGAATGATTGGATTGGCGGTGATGAAATGAAAGAAATCATTTTGCGAAGAGCTAATATGCACAGCGGAAATCTGATTCTGGTCAATGCGCGCTATGCATATCAGGGGCAGGCGACGGAAGATCTTGTAGCATTGGCGGATGAGGGAGTGTCAGGCAAAAGACGGGAGGCGGCGGGAACTGCCCACGCTGCAGCGGCTTCGGCGGAGGAATCTGCCTGCTTGGGGACACGCCAGGTTCCCATTTTGCTCAAACGCCGGGCGGCGGTTCTGCTGGATGAGTTATTGAAAAAAACCGGCGCCCGCGATGCGATTGCGCTGGTCAGCGGCTGGCGTTCCTTTCAGGAGCAGCAAGGGATATGGGATGATTCGATTGCGGAAAGCGGGCTGGAATTTACCCGCAAATATGTGGCGGTTCCGGGGCACAGTGAGCATGAAACCGGACTGGCGATCGACCTGGGACAAAACCAGGGACAGATTGATTTTATTTGTCCTCGGTTTCCTTACGACGGTATCTGTGGCATTTTTCGCAAATTTGCGGCCAGCCACGGCTTTATTGAGCGTTATCCGGCGGGGAAGGAGCGTGTGACCGGCATTGGCCATGAGCCGTGGCATTTTCGCTATGTGGGAGTTCCGCATGCATTGATTATGGACGAGGAGGGACTGACGCTGGAAGAATATGTGGATTTTTTGCGTCAGTATCCGGTTGGGCGGCCCTTTTATTACCGGCGTAACGGGTTGATCGTGTCTGTCTCCTGGCTGGAGGCGGCGGAGGATAAAATGGCAGTCTCTCTGCCGGAACAGTATCCCTGTTCTCTTTCCGGCAACAATGTAGATGGCTTTATCATGACGGAATGGAGGGGCGCGGATGGAAGCAAATAGAGGCACAAAACAGCAGGCTCCTGCGGGCGGATTGGATCTATTTCGACTGATTGCGGCTTTTCTGGTGGTGGCGATTCATACGTCGCCGCTGGAATCGGTTTCAGCGGAGGCAGATTTTTTTCTCACACGAATTGTGGCCCGTGTGGCAGTGCCGTTCTTCTTCATGGTGACAGGACAGTTTGTATTGACGCCGTATATGCGGGAACAGGATGCAAAAACAGGCAGAGAGCGGGCAAGAATTTGGCGGTATGTACGAAAGCTGCTCCTTCTGTATGGAGCGGCGATTCTGCTCTATCTGCCGGTCGGAATCTATGCCGGCCATTATCGGGATCTGACGTTATCATCTGCTGTGCGTATGCTGGTCTTTGACGGAACCTTTTATCATTTATGGTATTTTCCATCATTGCTTGTGGGAATGCTGCTTTTGCTGCTGATGCGGCGGTTTTGCACCGTGCGTGTGACGGGCGTGATCGTTGCTTTGCTGTATGTGCTGGGGCTGTTGGGGGACAGCTATTGGGGGCTGACCAGGCAGCTGCCGGGGGTCGGCACCGCCTATGAGTGGTGTTTTCAGGAGTTGTTTTCCTATAGCAGAAACGGGCTGTTTTTTGCTCCGCTGTTTCTGTGGATGGGCGCGCAGTCGGATCAGGACTATGGGCAGGCGTCGTCCCGCAAGGGGAGCGTGGCCGGCCTGTGCGTTGCGCTGCTGCTGCTGACGATGGAGGGCTTCGTATTGCGCGACTTTGAATTGCAGCGCCATGACAGTATGTATTTGCTGCTGCCGGCGGTGATGTTTTTCCTCTATCAGCTGCTGCTGGCGTTCAATTCTAAGGCACCGAAGGGACTACGGAAGATTTCGACCTGGATCTACCTGCTTCATCCGGCGGTGATTGTCGCGCTGCGAGGTGTGGTCGGCGCGTTCCCGTCAGCAAAAATCCTTTTACAAAACAGCATCCTTTTCTATCTGCTGGTGGCAGTTTGCTCTGCGTTGGCGTCGCTTTTGGTGGTTTTCCTGTTGTCCCGGATTCCCAAAAAGGAGAAAAAGCCGGCGCGCCAGGCCCCGGAGCAGTTTGCAAAGGGACGCGCCTGGATCGAATTGAATCGGGATGCGCTGCGGCAAAATATAGCGCAGCTGCAGGCGCTTTTGCCCGAAGACTGCCGCTTGATGCCGGCGGTTAAGGCCAATGCCTATGGGCACGGGGCGTTGATGATGGCCCGTGCGTTGAACCAAATGGGGATTGATGCGTTTTGCGTGGCCTGTGTGGCGGAGGGAATCGCACTGCGTCAGGGCGGCGTGCAGGGAGAGATCCTGGTGCTGGGGTTTACCCATCCGAAGCAGTTTTCACAGCTGCATCGCTATGATCTGACACAGACTGTGGTGGATTATCCTTACGCGCAGCTGCTCAACCGCGATCAAAGAAAGCTCAAGGTGCATGTGGCCATCGACACAGGGATGCGCCGCCTGGGGGAACGGAGCGATCACATCGAGCAGCTGCTTCGGATCAGCCGTATGAAAAATCTGCAGATCACGGGGGCCTTTACCCATCTGTGCGCGGATGACAGCAGCGATCTAAAAGCGCAGGAGTTTACCAGGCGTCAGGCGCAGGCTTTTTTTCAGGTGGTGGAAGCGTGGAAAAAACATGGCTTTACCTGTCCGAGGGTGCATCTGCTGGCCAGCTATGGGGTGCTCAATTATCCGGAACTGGCGGGAGACTATGCCCGTGTGGGAATTGCGCTTTACGGCGTGCGCAGTGCGTGGGAGGACTATGACCGCTTTGGCCTTTCGCTGCAGCCGGTGTTATCGCTCAAAGCCAGGGTTGCCAGTGTCAGAGAGCTCTGTCCCGGCGAGCCTGCCGGATATGGCCTGGCATTTACGGCCGAACGACCGATGAAAATTGCTGCGCTGGCCATCGGGTATGGCGACGGGC
>CAMULB010000223.1 GCA_947089585.1 uncultured Lachnospiraceae bacterium
ACCAATGAACAGAAGGACGAGGGCTTAAAGCTGACGCGGCAGATGCAGGCGTATATCTGCAGCCGCGGCGGGAGCTGCAAGTATACGCCCAATCGCGGCCCAGGAAGCATGAGCCTGGATGTGGCCGTGATTCCGCAGGAGACGGAATGTGTGTTTTGTGTGGGCGGAGACGGAACGCTGATTCGGGCGGCGCGGGATATTGTCGAGCGTCAGCTGCCGGTGATCGGTGTCAATCGCGGTCATTTGGGATATCTCTGCGAGCTGGATCAGGAGACGGTTTTTGCCGCGATTGATCAGCTGATGGAGGACTGCTATACCTTGGAGCGGCGGATGCTGTTGAGCGGCTGTGCAGTCAGCGGCGGATGCGAACAGCGCCCGCAGTTAGCGCTCAACGATATCGTCATTCACCGCAGCGGTCTGCTGCAGGTGGTGAAGCTGACGGTTTTTGTCAATGGAAAATACCTCAATACATACCACGCAGATGGGATCATCATTGCGACGCCGACCGGGTCTACCGCTTACAGCATGTCGGCGGGCGGGCCGATTGTAGATCCCAAGGCCCGTTTGATTTTGATCACACCCATCAGTCCTCATGGCTTGAATTCCAAGAGTATCGTGCTGGGGGCGGGGGATGAGATCACGGTGCAGGTTGGCTCCAGGCGGATTGAGGCGGATGAGGAAGCTGAGGTCAGCTTTGACGGCGACGTTTCGCAGAAGCTTGCCGTGGGCGATCAGATTGTGATTCGCAGGGCCAGGGCAAGCACACGGATTTTGCGTTTAAGCAAGGTCAGCTTTTTAGAGATTCTGCGCAAAAAAATGCAGTCCTATACGGAATAAAGGAAATGTTTTTCCGTTCCGGCTGCCAGCCGCATTTTGGGCGGTCAAGCGGCGAGAACAGAATCGTGGTAAAGGAGGTGCAGTATGAAGTCAGGAAGACATGCGAAGATATTAGAGCTGGTGCGAAAGTATGAGATCGAGACGCAGGAGGAGCTGTCGGAACGGCTGATTGCAGAGGGCTATCCCGTTACGCAGGCCACGGTATCCAGGGATATCCGTCAGCTGCACCTTGTCAAAATCTCGCGCGGCGGCGGCAGACAGAAATACGTTGCCCAAGCCGGTGATCGGGAGCTGGAAGAGAAATATGCCCGTGTGTTTCGTGAAGGCTTTCTTTCGATGGAGAAGGCGCAGAACATTCTGGTGGTTAAGACGGTTTCCGGCATGGCGATGGCGGTCGCGGCCGCTCTGGATCATATGGACTGCCATGAGATTGTCGGCAGCATTGCCGGCGACGATACCATTATGTGTGCCGTTCGCACCGTTTCAGATACGGAAAAGCTGATGGAGCATCTGCAGCGGATCGTAGACGAACGAGAGTACTAGAGCTCCATCCAGCCAGAAGTTCAATTTCTGGCCGCATGGAGCTCTAGGCCGCAGAATAAGAAGTGTCTGTAGTGAATAAAAGAGAAAAGGAGTAAGGAGAGGAGCATGTTATTAAGTCTGCATGTGAAAAATTTGGCGTTGATCGAGGAGACCGAGGTGGAATTCAAGGAAGGGCTCAACATCCTTTCCGGGGAGACCGGCGCCGGCAAGTCTATTATCATTGGTTCCGTCAATCTGGCGCTGGGGGAAAAGGTGCCGAAGGAAATGCTGCGGGAGCATGCGCAGTACGCCCTGGTGGAGCTGGTCTTTGGCGTTGAAAACGAGTACCAGAGAAAACAGCTGTTGAAGCTGGATGTGACGCCGGAGGACGGACAGGTGATTTTAACGAGGCGGATTACGGCAGCAAGGAGCGTGGGACGCATCAATTCCGAGAGTGTTCCGGCCTCTAAAATGCGCCAGGTGGCCTCCCTGCTGATTGATATTCACGGGCAGCATGAGCATCAGTCGCTGCTGCATGCTTCTAAGCATCTGGAGATTCTCGACGCCTATGCGAAGGAGGCCTTTCAGGGCAAAAGGGAAGCGCTGCGCGAAGCCTATTTGCATTATCAAGCCTTGAAAAAGGAGCAGGCCGAGGCCTTGACCGACGAAAGCCAGCGGGCGCGGGAGCTGTCCTTTTTGGAATACGAGATTCAGGAGCTTAAGGAGGCAAATCTCTGTCCGGGGGAGGATGAACAGCTGGAAACAGATTACAAACGCCTTTTACACGGCAGAAGGATCCTGGAGGCGGTAGGGACGGCTCATGCGCTGACTGCCGGCGGGGAGGGAGCCGACGAACAGATCGGCCGGGCGCTGCGGGAGCTGTCCTCGGTGGTGGAATACGACCCGGCGCTGAACGGCATCTGGCAGCAGCTTAGCGAGCTTGACAGTCTGCTGAACGATTTTAACCGCGAGCTGGCCTCCTATGAGGCGGATGCCGAATTTTCCGAGGAGGAATTTCAGCGGGTGGAAGAACGGCTTGACCTCTTAAATCGTTTAAAAGTAAAATATGGCGGCAGCATAGAAGCGATGATTTTACAAAAAAAGGAAAAAGAGGCCAGGTATGAAACGCTGAAAAATTACCAACAATACTTGGAAGAATTAGAGCAAAACCTGTCCTCTGCTGAGGAAGATTTAAAAAGCCTCTGCGAAAAGGTATCCCGCGTGCGCAAAAAGCAGGCCAAAGCTTTGTCGGAGCTCGTCAGACAGGCGCTTTTGGATTTGAACTTTCTTGACGTTTCCTTTGCGATGGAATTTTCCAGGACGGCGGATTATACGGTCAGCGGCAGCGATGAAGTGCAGTTTATGATCTCTACTAATCCCGGAGAGCCGATGAAGCCGTTGGGCAAGGTTGCTTCCGGCGGAGAATTAAGCCGCATTATGCTGGCGATCAAAACGATTTTGGCCGAACAGGATCTGATTGAGACGATGATTTTTGATGAAATTGATTCCGGAATCAGCGGCCGCACGGCGCAGATGGTGGCCGAGAAGCTGCATGTGATCGCGAAAAGCCATCAGGTCATCTGCATTACGCATTTACCGCAGCTGGCCGCGATGGCGGATCACCATTTTCTGATTGAAAAATCGGTCGTGGATCAGTCCACGATCTCGACGATCCATCGGCTGTCGGAGGAAGAGAGCGTAAAAGAATTGGCGCGCATGATCGGCGGTGTCAAAGTGACGGATACCGTAGAAAAGAGCGCCAGAGAGATGAAGGAGCTTGCGCTTTTGGTCAAAAAATCGTCATAGTGTTACAAAAACTCCCAGATTGAATTCATAAGAATCTTCACATAATAATGTAGTGACATGTGGCTTTGCGTGCACTGCCCGGAAAGGAATGTGAAGGTATGTACATCAAATTTCAGAAACGGTGCAGGTGGCTGGCTCTTGCAGGGCTTGTGCTCATCTGCATTTTTTCATATGATCTGCTGAAGGAATCGGTTCCGGACAAAATCCGGATTGTAGCTGGGAGAGAAGAGACATTTGACTTAAAGGTGCCGATTACGGGAGAGATGGAAGAGTCGCAGCTTGAGGTGCTGACCAATCAGAGCCCCAGGGTCGATCAGGATAAGATTCATATTGATATGAACCAATCCTTTACCCTCAAATCGGCCAAAGAAGGAAGCTATTCGATTGATTGTAAAATATTTGGGATTTTTTCTTTCAAACAGGTCGATGTGGAGGTTATCAAGGAGGAGCTGGTGGTACCCTGCGGCATTCCGGTCGGCATCTATGTTAAGACGGACGGAATTTTGGCGATCGGTACGGGAACCGTCACCGGCATTGACGGTATGAATTACGAGCCGGCCGAGCATTTAGTCAAAAGCGGGGATTATATCAAAACCGTCAACGAGGAGGCGGTGACGACCAAGGAAGAGCTGATTGAAAAGGTCAATCAATACGGGGACTCTGACATAGTGCTGGGTCTGGTGCGAAACGGAGAGTATACTCAGATTCGCGTGGAACCGGTCAAAACCGGTGAGGCGGAGTATAAGATCGGCGTCTGGGTGCGGGACGATATGGCCGGCGTGGGTACGATGACGTATTTGACGTCGGATTTGAGTTACGGTGCGTTGGGCCATCCGGTGAGCGATGCCGATACCAGCACGACGATTCGTCTGGGAGAAGGACTGCTCTATGAGACGAAGATCATCGGTATTACAAAAGGAGAAAAGGGCAAGCCCGGTGAACTTTCCGGGGTCATTGATTATGAGACCAAGCACTGCATGGGAACCGTGGCCGGGAATTCGGAATCTGGCATCTACGGCGAGCTGAAACGAATGCCTGAGTCGCTCAAGGGGGAAACGGCGGTTCCGGTGGGATTAAAGCAGGAGATGGAGCTTGGCCCGGCTCAAATGATCAGTACGGTTTCCGGGGAACGGAGAACGTATGACATTGTCATTACGTCGCTCGATTACCACAGCGAGAGTGAGAATAAGGGCATTCAATTCGAGGTGGTGGACGAAGCGCTGCTGAATTTGACCGGCGGGATTGTGCAGGGAATGAGCGGCAGCCCCATCCTGCAAAACGGCAAGCTGGTAGGCGCCGTGACCCATGTGTTTATTCAGGATTCGACCAAAGGATATGGGATTTTTATTGAAAATATGCTGAAACATTGAGAAGAGCAGCATAGAAGAAAAGCGAGGCCGCGGCAGGTTTGCATGTCAGCGGCCTGTTTTCTGTTTCAGTATGAATTCCGGCGAAATTTGGACAACAGGTAATTGCGAAGCAAAAAATAAGATTTGATATTGTATAAAATAAATAAAAAATTGAAATGTGATAAAACATTTTTTGTGAAATATTATTGACAAACATTCATTGATTGGTTATAATTATTCATTAATAGTAAAAGATTTAATGACATATCTATTGTTATAATTAGTGCTACTACAATTGCAGCAGAGAGGAAGTTCTATGAGGGAGTGCTATTATGCAAGAAGTGCGAATGCATCTGGGGAAAAGGAGCCTCTGGCATGTCACGCGCAGCGTGCCAGCGAATTGTGCAGTGAATTTTTAAAACCAATCGGTTATGTTGAAATCGGGACTGTTCTGGGGGGACTGCATGACTTTGGAAAGGCAAGTGAACGGTTTGCGGAGGTGCTGGAGGGAAAGCGGGTGCATGTGAACCATGCTTATCCCGGAGCGGCATTGGCGTATTGGCAATATGGGCAAAAG
>CAMULB010000224.1 GCA_947089585.1 uncultured Lachnospiraceae bacterium
CCTCCTCATACATGCCTTTCGTTCCTCGCACGGTAAAGCCACGGCTGTAGTAACGGGGCAGCGTTGTATCCAGTGTAAGCACGATCGTCTCCCCGCCTGCACAGCGGATCACGGTTGTCACAACGTCCCCCTGGGCAAAGGAGCTGCCCTGCAAATATGTATCCTCCGGCTTATTCTGCCGGATATATTCGTTCAGTCCGGCCGCTTTGGAAGCCGTGGAGGACAGCGTCAGCATTCGATTGCCGTGATTTAATTTCAGCACCTTGGCCAGCGGGCCAAGCTCATGCGTCGGATAATTTTCACAATTACGCGTAAGATAATTGCGCAGCCGGTAATGGCGTTCCTCCCGGCCATACGCAATCTCTTTGCGCAGATCGTGATGATAGCCGCCGCAAAGATGCACGATTTCTCCCAGCACACCCTGATCCGCCATGTTTCGCACCATCATTTCCCGCCTGCCGAAGCAGCAGTTTTCCAAAAAGAAAAAAGGGGTTTTTGTCTCTTCATAGACCTGCACCAGTTCATAGCACTGCTTCAGCGTATAGGCGCCGCCTACCTCCATCGCCACTGCGATGTTCACCCGCATCGCGGCCAGCGCAAGCTCCACATGGCTCTCCCAGGCGGTAGCAATCACGACCACATTGATCTCTCCGTCCGCAAGCATCTGCCGGTAATCGGTATACACCTTCGGCCTCTCTTGTCCGCCCTCACAGACCAGCCTTGCGCCCAGCTCGGCCCGGTCCTCATATACGTCGCAGACTGCCGCCACGCATTCCTTCTGCGGCAGCAGCACATGCTTTAACAGCTCCTGTCCCCGTTTTCCAATTCCTGCAAATCCGATTCTGATTTCTTCCATCTTCCCTTCCCTCTCTCAATTTCGGCCAAACTCAGACAGCATCAGTCCCTCATTTCGATCCAGCGTCATGCCGACGCTCCAGCTATTGACAAACAACAGCAGCGGATTTCCTTTCAAGTCCTTGACCTTCTTCATATCTGAGGTACCGCTCAGCTTGTCCAGATCCAGCTCGGTATTTTCAATCCAGCGGATGTGCTCATGCGGAAGATTTTCCAGTACAATTTCCACATTATATTCATTTTCCAGACGATATTTTAATACATCAAACTGCAGTACGCCGACCACGCCGACGATGATTTCCTCCATGCCGGTATGGTACTCCTGAAAAATCTGAATCGCCCCTTCCTGGGCAATCTGGGTAATACCCTTGACAAACTGCTTGCGCTTCATTGTATCCACCTGACGCACCCTGGCAAAATGCTCCGGGGCAAACGTTGGAATCCCCTCGAAGGCAAATTTGTCCGCGCCGGTGCTGATCGTATCGCCAATCGAAAAAATCCCCGGATCAAAGACGCCGATGATATCTCCGGCATACGCCTCTTCGATGATTTTGCGCTCCTGAGCCATCATCTGCTGCGGCTGGGAAAGGCGCATTTTCTTATTGCCCTGAATATGCGTCACCTCCATGCCAGCCTCAAACTTGCCGGAGCAAATGCGCATAAAGGCGATGCGATCGCGGTGCGCCTTGTTCATATTGGCCTGAATCTTAAAGACAAAGGCCGAAAAATCCACACCGAAGGGATCAATCTGGCCCTGATCGGAATTTCTTGGCAGGGGAGCCGAGGTCATGGTAAGAAAATGCTGCAAAAACGTCTCCACACCGAAATTGGTCAGCGCCGAGCCGAAAAACACCGGCGAAAGCTCCCCCTTTGACACCAGCTCTGAGTCAAATTCTGCGCTGGCCCCGTCGAGAAGCTCGATCTCTTCCGTCAGCTGTGTGAGCTGTTCCTGTGAAATCTCGGATTTCAACGCCTCATCCGAGAGCGCAAGCTCCCGTTCCACGCCCTCCTTCGTGCCCTTCATCGTGTCGGAAAAGAGCAGCACCCGCTTGGTGTTGCGGTCATAGACCCCTTTAAATTCCTTGCCTGAGCCAATGGGCCAGTTGATCGGACAGGTGGCAATGCCCAGCTCCTTTTCGATCTCGTCCAACAGCGTAAAGGTATCGTTGGCATCACGATCCATTTTGTTGATAAAGGTAAAAATCGGAATGTGAAGCATGACGCAGACCTTAAACATCTTGCGCGTCTGGGCCTCCACACCCTTGGAGCCGTCGATGACCATCACCGCCGAATCCGCCGCCATCAGCGTGCGGTAGGTATCCTCCGAAAAGTCCTGATGTCCTGGCGTATCCAAAATATTAATGCAGTATCCGTCATAATGAAACTGCAGCACCGAAGAGGTGACGGAAATACCACGTTCCTTTTCAATCTCCATCCAGTCGGAAACGGCATGGCGGGCCGTGGCCTTGCCCTTGACGGAGCCCGCCAGGTTGATCGCTCCGCCGTAGAGGAGAAATTTTTCTGTCAATGTCGTTTTTCCCGCATCGGGATGGGAAATAATGGCAAATGTCCTTCGTTTTTCTATTTCTTGTCTCAAATCCTTCAAAAGATGAACCTCCTGTACTCTGGGGCAAACCTCATTTTCGCCCAATCTAATCACTTCGGCCGGCCTGATCTGCCAGACGGCCCATACAGCGGGCCGCTTTTTTTGCGCCTCGCACATACTGGCTCGCCAGGCAGCCCATACAGCGGGCCGCTTTTTTGCGCCTCGCATGCACTGACCGGCCAAATGGCCTGAAAAACGGCCGCTTTCTCAAGCCCTTTGCCGTCTCTCAGACCACTTCATGCTTCCATGTAGGTATTTTATACCAGCCAATTGACAATGTCAATCTTTTGCATCAAAGTACTTGTTTCGCAGCAGCCGAAACAAACGGGATCTCCTTCGCATTCCCTCCCCGCACTTCTATTCCTCTGTGCCCTGCGCCGCATTTTCGCCTTCTGGCGCAGTCTCTTCGCCTGCCGCCGCATTCTCACCTCCGGCTTGTGCATTCTCGCTTCCGGTTCCGGCTCCGGGCTGAATCGGCGTAATCACAATGTTTTCCGCTGCAATATTCGTCTTGCGCTTGACGATGTCCTCCACCTGCGCCCGCTTCGCGTCGGTGACGTCCCCCATATTCAGCACCACATCTGCATTGTTGTCGCTGATGCTGACCACCACGTCGGTAAAGCCCTTGGCTTCTAGCAGCATCTCAGCCGCCGCTTCCCGCTCTGCGGCATTGGTCAGAGCCACCATCGCGTCCACTGCCGCCTGCTTCTGCTGTTCGGTTATGCCGGCATTGTTGATCACCTCCAAAAGCGTCTCCTTGTTCTTGGAGCGCACCTGCTCGCGATTCAGCTTCATCTCGGCCGCAAAATCAAGATTTCCCACCGAGGAGCTGGTCAAAACGGCTTCGCCCGGATTCTGAATGTCATTCTCACCCTCAGCCATCTGCGTGCCGTCGGCCGCCCCCGTTCCGGCTACACTTCCATCGACCTGCGTGCCCGCCGCCGCTGCTGCATCGTCCGCTCCGCCCGCCTGAGCCGAGGCATCGGTCCCGGCCTGGGCGGAAGCATCCGCTCCTTGCGTACCCGCCGACGAATCCACACCTGCCTGGGCCGATGCGTCACTGTTATCCTCCGTGTCGGTAAAAATGTCATCCGCCGAAAACATATCTTCGTCGGAAATTTCATATGTATCCTCGGACAGCTTTGAGCTGGCCTCCTTGGCCGCAGACTTGTCATTGATCTTGCTTCCGGTATATTGTAAATAGCCTGCTACCGCAATCATCAATGCCAGGGCCGTGATAATGATCTGGTTCTTTTTGAAAATCTTCTTCAACGCGCTACCTCCTGTCAATTCATCTTTACTACCTTAATTTTATGAGCCTCTATGGGAAATAATGCTAAAATTGCCTCGGAAATATTTTTTACTGTGACAGAATTTTCTCCGCCCTCGGCCACCACCAGCACGCCCTCAATCTGCGGATTTCTTTCTTTGGATATGAAGGGCACCTCCCCCTGGGAGCCGTTTTTGGTGTACAAAGACGACTGCTGTACGCTTACCGTGCGGTTCTCCCGCTGCGCAGCCCCCTCCTGGCTCTCGCTGGCATGCTCCTCAGTCCGCACAAAATCCTTTTCCACCACCGCTTCCCCGGAATCCTTCAGAGTAATCATCACCTCCGCCTTTCCCACCCCTTCCATTGCAGAAAGCATCTGCTCCAACTGACGCTCCAGGCTTTTGCGGTATGTCTGATCGCTGCCCGTCTGTACGGACTCACGCTCCCCGCTCGTTGTCGTCTGGCTCTGCTCCTGCTTGTTCCTGTCTTCCGTGGGAATCGCAATCACCAGAAGCAGAATGCCCAAAAGGGCCGCTGCCAGCAGATAGCTTTTATTAATCTTCCCCAGCTTTTCCAAATTCCATTTGGGTTTCATACCATTCCTCCGCTTCTATGACTGTTTTGGCTGCCGCTTATCCCTCCACATGAATTTCAATCTGGCTGGCTGTCACCTGATAAAACTGCATAATCTTCTGTTTCAGCTCCAGCACGCCCGGATATTCGCTGCTTTCATCCGGAAAAATCGCCTTTTCCAGCAAGGTTCCCGCTTTTTCCCCTCTGGGCAAAATCGTCAGACGGATGGCTGCAATCTGATATTCCCCGGTCAGCTCGACCTGGCTTTCGGCGACTGTAAATTCCTCTCCCTCCGCCAGCAGCGCAACATCTCCGGCGACCGCCCGCTCATATTCCCGCTTGTAAGCCTGCCTCTGGCTCTCCTCCACTCCCGCCGCATCGAGCCGAATGGTGTCCGTCTCCTGCTTGAAGGCCTGATACGAAATGCGTCCCAGCAGCTCATCGGGACGATCAAACAGCTCCAGGATCGGGGACAGCAACAGCACGACCAGCAGCAATCCGCAGAAGAAACGGACGTATTTCTGATAGCTGCTCTTGGGCAGAAGCTGCAAGACCGCCGTCATCAAGATGTAAAAAAAGACGAGATTTTTTACCCATTCAAAAATCAGTTCCATCCTTCGCTCCCTTCCGCAGGCATCACACCGCCATCCTTTCAAAATCACTGTTTTTGCGCCACGGCCTTTTTGCAGCCATTTCACCGGTTCCAGGTGGTAGCCGCCGTCACCAGTGCAATCGTCACCAGCAGCATCACATTGGCGGTGACGA
>CAMULB010000225.1 GCA_947089585.1 uncultured Lachnospiraceae bacterium
ACTGTAAATCTGTTGGCACCGCCTTCGAAGGTTCGAATCCTTCTCCATCCATTTTTATTATGAGGAGAATCCTGTAAGACAGGGTTCTTTTTTCTTTATCCAAAAGTTTTGTCGGACATGGCTTGTATTTTTATGAAAAATCCCCTATACTGATACCATATGGAGAAGACAATATGGGAGGAAACCGGGAATTATGAAGAAACAACAGATCCGAAATTCGTTGATTTTGTTATTGACGGCGTTTATTTGGGGCGTGGCCTTTGTGGCTCAGAGTGTGGGGATGGATTATGTCGGGCCTTTTACATTTAATTGTGTCCGCTCGATCATTGGCGGATTATTTTTAATCCCCTGTATCTTGGTATTGAATCGCTTAAATCCCCAGCGTGTACAGGAGGAGCAGGGACAGAATGAAGCAAAGCGGCGCCTGAAGCGGAAAACGCTGCTGCAGGGCGGGATTTGGTGCGGCGTTATTATCTGTGTGGCCAGCAATCTGCAGCAGTTTGGAATTTCCTATACCACAGTGGGAAAAGCCGGCTTTATTACGGCGCTGTACATTGTGATTGTGCCGATTCTGGGCTTGTTTTTCCGTAAAAAATGCAGCCCGTCGGTGTGGCTGGGCGTTGCTTTGGCTGTGTGCGGACTTTATTTTTTGTGTATCACCGATGGATTTGCAATTCAGCTGGGGGATTTTCTGGTATTTTTGTGTGCCCTGGCATTTTCGGTACATATCATGGTAATTGACCATTTTACGCAGCTGGTGGACGGCGTGAAAATGTCCTGCATTCAGTTTCTGGTGTGCGGCGTTTTGAGCGGAATCTGCATGCATTTGTTTGAACAGCCGCAAATCTCCAGCATCATAGCGGCCTGGCAGCCGGTGCTGTATGCGGGAATTTTATCCTGCGGTGTGGCTTATACGCTTCAGATTGTGGGGCAGAAGGGAATGAACCCAACCGTGGCTTCTCTGATTTTAAGTCTGGAGTCGGTAATCTCGGTTCTCGCAGGGCTGGTTCTTTTGGAGCAGCAGCTGAGCGTTCGGGAGATGGTCGGATGCGTCTTTATGTTTGCGGCGATCATTTTGGCGCAGCTTCCGGGGCGGGGTAAGAAGCAGGAAACGGTGTAAAAAATGGCGGCAGGCAGACGAGCGTGGATGAGGCCGCACAAAATCGTGTGAACAGGGGGATACCCTTGCGATAGAAAAAGGGAGTTTTATTCGTTTGAGCGGAAGACTCCAGGAATTTAAAGGAGGAAACAGTTATGAGATACGCGATCATCGGCGATACGATGCCGGCAGTAGAGGTTATTTTTGACCAGGCGGGAGAATCCATGTATACACAGTCCGGCGGGATGGCCTGGATGAGTGAGGGAGTTGAGATGAATTCCAATATGCGGGGCGGCCTGGGAAAGAGCATAGGCAGAATGTTTTCCGGGGAGTCCTTGTTTATGGCGACCTATCGTGCAACGCGGCCGGGAGCGATGATTGCCTTTGCGTCTACGGTGGCCGGCGTGGTACTGCCGGTGGATATGAGCCGCGGCGGGCTGATTTGTCAAAAGGGTGCGTTTCTCTGTGCGCAGGAGACAGTCAATCTTTCCGTGACCTTTACCAAGAAGTTTTCCGCAGGTATGTTCGGCGGGGAAGGCTTTATTCTGCAGGATTTGTCTGGACAGGGAATGGCGTTTCTGGAGATCGACGGCGATAAGGTGGAAAAGACCTTGGCGCCGGGGGAGGTACTCAAGGTAGATACCGGTAATGTCGTTGCGTTTGAGAAAACCGTCAAATACGAGATTGAGACCGTGAAGGGCATTAAAAATATCTTTTTCGGCGGAGAGGGATTGTTCCTCACCAAGCTGACCGGGCCGGGCCGCGTCATTCTGCAGACCCAGAACTTCGGGGAATTTGCCGGAAGAATCAATCGGATGCTGCCGTCCAGATAAAGAAGCGCTTGAGCTGTTGTCTGAAGGGACTTGCCGTGAGAGCTGCTGTATACCAATTGTGGATACAGCGGCTCTTTTTTTGCAAAAACAACAGAAATAATTTATGATTTTCAGTATTTGCGCTCTTTTTTGAAGAAAAATTTTTCTTCCTGTTTTTCTTGCAAAAATAATGTTTACTTTTATCGGTTCCTGTCGTATACTGTCATTAAATCTGTCCGCAATGGAACAATCCAGAGGACAAAAAAGGAGGAGATGATTTTGGCAGCGCTTACAGAGATACGCTGGCACGGCAGAGGCGGCCAGGGAGCGAAGACGGCGGCACTGCTGCTGGCGGATGTAGCATTCAACACGGGGAAGCATGTACAGGGCTTTCCGGAGTACGGCCCGGAACGGATGGGGGCGCCGATTACGGCTTATGACCGCATCAGCGATAACGAGATCCGGGTGCATTCCAACATCTACGAGCCGGATTATGTGGCGGTGGTAGACGACACGCTGCTGCACAGCGTGGATGTGACCAAGGGCTTAAAGCCTGAGGGCGGAATTTTGATTAATACCGAGAAGCCGAAGGAGGAGATTCTGCCTCTGCTCAAGGGCTACAGCGGCAAGGTCTATGTGCTCAATGCCCGCAAGGTATGTATGGAGACGATGGGAAATTATTTTCCCAATACGCCTATGCTGGCGGCAATGGTGAAGATCTCTAAGGTGATGGAGGAGGAGACGTTCTTAAAAGAGATGGAGGCTTCTCTGGCTCACAAATTTGAAAAAAAGCCTGAGGTGCTGGCTGGAAATATGGCTGCCCTCAAACAGGCTCTGACGGAGGTGCAGTAAATGGCTTATCAGGCATCAGAAATCAACGAAACGACCAGCTGGCAGGATTTGACCGAGGGACTTAAGATCTACGAGCCTGCGACGGCGCGTCAGTTCGAGACAGGTGAATGGCGGACACAGACGCCGGTGCTGGATCTGGAAAAATGCAAACAATGTCTTTTGTGCGTTCCCTACTGCCCGGACAGCTCGATTCCGGTGAAGGACGGCAAGAGAGAGGACTTTGACCTGTTCCACTGCAAGGGATGCGGCATTTGTGTGAAAGCATGTCCCTTCGGCGCAATTACGATGAAGGAGGGAAAATAAATGGCGATCCGAACCAGAATGTCAGGAAATGAGGCGACGGCCTATGCCATTCGCCAGATTAACCCGGACGTAATGCCGGCATTTCCGATTACTCCCTCTACGGAGATTCCTCAGTATGTGTCCAATATGGTGGCCAACGGGGAAGTGGATACAGAATTTATTCCGGTTGAGAGCGAGCACAGCTCGATGAGCGCGGCGATTGGCGCCAGCGCGGCGGGTGCGAGGACGCTGACCGCGACTTCCTCGGCCGGACTTGCATTTATGTGGGAGGTAGTATATGTCGCTGCTTCCAGCCGTCTGCCGATTGTCATGGCGGTCGTGAACCGCGGATTGACCGGGCCTTTGAATATCAATGCCGAGCATTCCGACAGCATGGGAGCCAGAGATTCCGGATGGATTCAGATTTACGGCGAGAACAACCAGGAGGCATATGACAACATGCTGCAGGCATTTCGCATCGCGGAGCATGAGAGCGTGCATCTGCCGGTGATGATCTGCCAGGACGGCTTTATCACCAGTCATGCGGTGGAGAACATCAGCCTTTTGGAGGATGAGCCGGTCAAACAATTCGTCGGCGAATACGAGCCGGAGCATTATATGTTAAAGGATCAGGAGCCGATGGCGGTAGGCCCCTACGCCGTGTCCAATTACTGCATGGAGGCAAAAAAGGCGCAGGCAGAGGCGATGATCCGCGCAAAAGACGCCATTCTCCAGGTGGCGAAGGAATTTGAAGCCATTTCCGGGCGTTCCTATGGCCTGTTTGAGGAATATCAGATGGAGGATGCCTTGTACGCAATCGTAGCGATTGGCTCGGTCTGCGGGACGGCGAAGGATGCGATCGACCGTTTAAGAGCAGGCGGCATGAAGGTCGGCCTGATCAAGGTGCGCGTATTCCGTCCCTTCCCCGGTGAAGAGCTGGCGGAGGCTTTGCGTAAGGTTAAAGCGATTGCGATTATGGATCGCTGCGAGAGCTACAGCGCTCAGGGCGGGCCGCTGGGCGCTGAGCTGACGGCCGCCATGTACCGGGCCGGTCTGGATGCAAAGACGGTCAACATTGTCTATGGACTGTCTGGACGAGATGTGCGGGTAGAGGATATCGAACAGGTATATGCGGATCTAAGAGAGATGGCAGAGGAAGGCAAGACCTTTGCCCAATACCCCTATTTGGGATTACGGGAGAGATGAACATGAGCGAAACCACATTTGATTTTAAAGAAATACAGGGGCGTGAGGAGCGTTTGACGCCGGGGCATCGCCTTTGTGCGGGATGCGGCGGAACCATCGCAGTGCGCAACGTACTCAAAGCGCTGCACCCCGGAGATCATGCTGTGATCGGTAATGCCACCGGCTGCCTGGAGGTATCTTCTTTTACTTATCCTTATACCGCTTATACGGACAGCTACATTCATACGGCGTTTGAAAATGCAGGCGCGACATTGTCCGGCGCCGAGACGGCATATAACATTCTCAAGAAAAAGGGTAAGGTAGCGGGTGAATACAAATTTATCACCTTTGGCGGAGACGGCGGAACTTACGATATCGGTTTTCAGTCGTTGTCCGGCGCGATGGAGCGTGGGCATGATATGGTCTATGTCTGCTACGACAACGGCGCGTATATGAATACGGGCATTCAGCGCTCTTCGGCAACCCCGACCTTTGCCGATACGACGACGTCGCCGGTCGGAAGTCAGTCGATGGGCAAAACACAGTCAAGAAAAGATTTGGCTGCGATTATGGCGGCGCACAACATTCCTTATGTGGGCCAGACAACCTTCATCGGCAATATGAAGGATCTATACACCAAGGCAGAGAAAGCGATCTATACAAAGGGCGCTGCGTTTTTGAACATTCTGGCGCCCTGCCCCAGAGGCTGGCGCTATGACGCACCGGATCTGGTGGATGTCTGCAAATCAGCAGTAGAGACCTGCTATTGGCCGCTGTTTGAGGTGGTGGACGGCAAATGGCACTTGAGCT
>CAMULB010000226.1 GCA_947089585.1 uncultured Lachnospiraceae bacterium
ATTTGGGATAGCCGCTCGGCTTCGCCTGCCGGGCTGCGGCAATCGCCTTGGGATCTTTCTCCGGCTTGGAGAGATTGATGGTAATATCCAGCGTCCCGTATTCCGTCTCGGTCGTCCACTTCTGATCCTTCTTGATGCGATAACGGCGGATGTAATCGCTGTCTTGGCTGAATTTGTAATAAAATTCCGTCGCCTCCCTGGGGGATTTCTCATAGAGCGACCAAAAACGGCGAATGACCTCGCCCGGTCTTGGCAGCAGCTTGGCCATCAGCTTCGTATCAAACAAATCACGGTATACCACGCCGTTTTCCGTCAGAACGCCGTGTGCATAGGCGTAATCCAAAAGCTCCTGCAAAATCTGTTCCAGCTCCAGGTCTTCCGGCCCATACTCTGCCTCTGGCTCCTCATACTCCTCCAGTCCCAGCGTCTCCAACAGGGCATTGGTCGTATAAATCCGGTCCTCTTCCTCAAGCAGTCCATGTGTCATTCCGTAACAAACCAGTTTTTTAATCGCTTCGTAGACCATCTTCCGTCTCCTTTCCGTTCTGTGCCGCTTTTGCCACCAAAACACGTCCCTGGCAAATGATGCTTTGCCCAAGCATGCGTTCTCCCAAACGCACGAATGTGATACCTGCACGCGTTCCCATACGCTCTGCCTTATACCTCAATGCCGCCGAACGGCCGCACCTTCAGCACATGACAAGACCCCTCTCCAAAAGTATGATCCAATGCTTTGCGATACGTTTCAACAAAATCATTGGCCACAAACGCCTGAATCGTCCCTGCAAAACCGCCGCCATGTACGCGGCAGACCCCGTGTCCCGGCAGAATGCGGCTGCTGACGGCAAGACCAACCGACACGGCCTGATTCTGCACATCCTTATTGGCATACACATTTTGCAGGAACTGAAACGAGGACGCGCCGGATTCCTGCACCAGGCGCAAAAATTGATCAAACTGCCCTTCCCGCAGAGCCTTTACCTGCCCCTGCACACGCGCGTTTTCGGCAAAAAAATGCATACTGCGCAAAGCCGGACGATCGCCGAAGCGTTTGCGCAATTGCGGCAGTTCGCGAAAGAACGCTTCCTCACTCACCTGACGCAGCACTTCCTTTTCAAAATACGCGGCTACCTGTTTCATCTCCGCCGGCACAGCGGCGTATTCATCGGTCAAATCTGCATGAGAGCCTTTGGTATCCGTGATACACAGGCTGTGACCGTAAGAGGAAAAATCAACATTCACCTGCTCCACCAAAGGATTGGCCGGATCGGCAAAATCAATGTGAATCAATCCGCCCACCGAGCACGCCATCTGATCCATCAGGCCGCAGGGCTTGCCGAAATAGACATTTTCCGCCATCTGCGCATCCTTTGCAATCTCCACCGCGCCAATCGCGTTTTCATTATAGAGACCGGAAAAAATGGTGCCGATCAGCACTTCAAAGGCCGCGGACGAGGATAAGCCCGCTCCTCCCAGAACCTGACTGGTGACATAGGCTTCAAAGCCGCCGATTTGACAGCCTCTTTTCTGAACACCGCAGGCCATACCGCGAATCAGTCCAATCGAGGTTCCCTGTTCCTGATCCCGCGCCGTGAGATCGGACAAATCCACGGTCAGCATCGGATATCCTTCTGAGAGCAGACGCACCTTGTGATCGTCCCGCTTGCGCGCCACGGCAACCGCATCCAGATTCACAGCCGCCGCCAGCACCTCGCCCTGCTGGTGATCCGTGTGGTTGCCGCCCACCTCGCTTCGTCCCGGCGCACTGTAAAGCTGTGCCTCCCCGTCTCCAAATAGCCCTACAAATGCCTCAATTGCCTTTTCGTAACGTGCCCTCTGCGCTGTAACCAGGCCTGGATCTACATAAATCTCCAACAGACGCTGATCCAGCTGTCCGCTGCTCAAGCGCTCCTTCCACTCCTTTGTTGTGCACATGGTTTCTCCTTTCCTGGGCATGTTTGAACAAACACGCCGCAAACTGTCATTTCTCGTAATCGTTCGAACCGGCGAACCCGTCAAAACAGCTGCCGTTTATCTGCTCTGCAAAAATTCATATTCCCGTGCCGCCGCTTCGTCCTCTGGGTAATCCTTGACGTAAGACGCCATTTTTTCCTTTGCCTGGTCAAACTGCAGCAAATGCTCCAGAGCCACGATCTCATTTTTGCGCAGCTCTTGTTGATCCTCCCCCGGCTCCTGCTCTAAAGCCTGCTGAAAATAAGTCAGCGCCTCCTGGTAGTCTCCTTCTTTCAGCTTGGCAACGCCCAGGGCATTGACCGACTTGGGACTGCTGCGCTCCTTGCCGCCGTAAGTTTCGTACAGACGGTCGGCCTGCTCTGTCTCTCCCTGCGCCTCCAACAGCATCGCCAGATAGCGAATGGCTTCTTTATCCTCCATATTGATCGCTTTGTCCAGATACGTCCTCGCGCTGTCATACTGACCCAGCAAATAACAGCTGTAGCCCTTTTCCCGATAATCCTTCGCATCGGTTCCTTTCACATCCAGCGCGTCATTCAAAATGATCCCGGCCGCCGCCTCTTCGCCGGCCTTCTGCAAATTCTCCCCGATTGCATTGTATAATTTGCCGTTTTGCGGCTCAAGCCGGAGCGCCTGCTGATAATCCTCCTCCGCCTCCTTCATCCTGCCCTGGGCGAGATAAATCGTCCCCCGCAGATAGTAGGCATTGTGATTTTTCTGATCATAGTCAATCAACGCCCCGCAGGTCTGAAGCGCCCCTTCTGCGTCATTGGCCTGATACTGACTTACCGCCTTGTAATAGCACAGATCAATTTCCAGTTCTTCCACCACGGCCATCGACTGATCGAGACCGTTTTGGAACATCTGCACCGCTTCTTCATAGGAGCCCTCCGCCAGCTTCTGCATTCCCAGCTTGCGGTAAGCCAGCTCGTTTTCCAACGCCTCCGCTGTGCGCATCCCGCAGCCGCCAAACAGCTGCAAGGCTACGATCAACAGGCCAACGGCCGCCGCCCGTGTTTGTCTCTTCCTCATAATCCGCAATTCCTCCGGTCTTTTTCCAATTCCCATGTTTGTCTGGATGAAACGCTTTCAGCCTGGGAATTCTCCTACGATACCTCCAGCAGCCGAAGGATCTCTTCCTTGTTCAGGCTGCCCAGCTGCCCGGTCTGTCCGCCGATAATCTGGTCGGCGAGATCTTTTTTCTTATCCTGCAGCTTTTGGATTTTTTCTTCGATCGTATTTTTGGCAATCAGCTTATAGACGGTTACTTTCTTGGTCTGTCCAATGCGGTGCACCCGGTCGGTGGCCTGATTCTGCACCGCCAGATTCCACCAGGGATCGTAATGAATCACCATATCCGCTCCAGTGAGATTTAAACCCACGCCCCCGGCCTTGAGTGAGATTAAAAACACCGGCACGTTCCCCTCATTGAACTGTTTGACTAGCTGCAGGCGTCTCTCCTTCGTCGTGCTGCCGGTAATCACATAATAGGAAATGCCAAGCTGATCCAGGCTTTTCTGCAGAAGCTCCAGCATCGAAGTAAACTGGGAAAACAGCAGCATCCGATGGCCGCCGTCGATTGCGCTTTGTACCAGATCGAGACAAGCCTCCCGCTTGGCGGCTTCTCCTTGATAATCCTCAAAACAAAGCGCCGGATCGCAGCAAATCTGTCGAAGTCTGGTCAGCTCGGCCAAAATCAACATTTTATTTTTGTTAAACTGCTCGTCGTCCTGCGCGGCAATCTGCTCGCGCATACGCAGCACCTGTCCGTCGTACAGCTTCTGCTGTGTTCCTTCAAAGCGCACGTAACGGCACTCCTCCAGCTTCTCTGGAAGATCGCGCAGCACCTCCTCCTTGCGCCGGCGGAGAATAAACGGCGCCGTCATCTTCTGCAGTCGTTTCATCGCCGCTTGATCCTCATTCTTTACAATCGGCGTCTCCAGCTCGCGCTTAAATACATCGTAGCCATACAAAAATCCCGGCATCAGATAATCAAAAATACTCCACAATTCGCTCAGCCGGTTCTCAATCGGCGTACCGGTCAGCGCGTAGCGAACCTGGCTCTTGATCACCTTCACCGCCTTAGCCGCCGCCGTCATGTGGTTCTTGATATACTGCCCCTCGTCGATGATCTCATAGTGAAATTCCTTGCCCTCATAAAAAGCAATGTCCCGCTTGAGCAGATCATAGGACGTCACCAGTACATCCGCCTCGCGGTAAGCTTCAATTTTCTCTCTTCGTTCCTCCTGCGTGCCGACAATCAATACCGTCGACAGCTTTGGCGCAAAACGGGCAAATTCCTCGCCCCAGTTGTAGACGAGCGAAGCCGGCGCCACCACCAGGGAGGTTCCCTTCGTTCCCTCCTCCTTGGCTGAAAGCAGCACTGCAATCGCCTGCAGCGTCTTGCCCAAGCCCATATCATCTGCCAGAATCCCGCCAAACTGCCACTGCTCTAAGGTACGCAGCCATTTGTAACCGTTTTTCTGATATCCGCGCATAATCCTGGCAAGACTCTTCGGCTCTTCAAAATCGGCGTCTTTGACCGTCTTAAAGCCCTTGACTACCTCGCGAAAATGGCTGTCCCTGCTGCTGTAGACGCTTTCATTCTCCTCCAGCATCTTATCCAGATACAGCGTGCGGTACATCGGCAAATGCATTTTCCCCGCAATCAGCTCCTTGGGCTTTAAATGCGCGGCCTCCGCCAGCTCCGAGAGCATCTCCAGTGAAGGATCCTCCAGGCTGACAAACGCACCGTCCTTCATGCGATAATATTTTTTCTTCTCCCGGTAGCTGGCGAGAATCTCCAACAGCTCCTGGCCGGAACAGCCCTCGGTGGTAAGCTCCAATTCCAGCAAGCCGGAGGAGACGGACACGCCCACCGACACCTGAACCGGCCGCACGACGTGGTGCTGCAAAAAACGTTTGGTGCAGCGCACCTCGCCCAGCTCCATCAGACGCTGCGTCCCCTGCTCCATCACCTGATAGATCAGCGCCTCCTCCTTTCCGCATTGCAGACGGCGATACCGCCAATCCAGCTGGGGAAACCACTGCGCCGTCAA
>CAMULB010000227.1 GCA_947089585.1 uncultured Lachnospiraceae bacterium
GGCTGCAGTAATAGATTCCCCTTTTTATCAATGGATAACCCGGATAAAAATCATTCTGGGCTTCCAGATTGATAATTAAGCGAATCAATTCCCCGGATACAGGAGCTGTTGCAAGAAAGCGGATATCATAGGTAACTGTCCCCTCCGTCAGAGAAGAATCTTCATTTCCAATTCCCTGTATCTATAGAAACGCAGTTGGATTCATCCGGGGCAACTGCCACTTCGCCCACCTGCGGTGTACCTTCTATATATTTTTCCGCAATCTCTTCCACTTCACAGTCACGGTATTCTTCCAGGCAGCTCTTCATAATCCATGCCAGAATAATCTTCACAGAAAGCAAACAAAGTTCCGTCACGCGTTTTTTCAGAAAACAGCTTTTGCCAACCCTCTATTTCCCGCCGAACCCTTAGCTTTCCTGCACCTTCTGGCCTTCCTCAAAACTTCGCCCTCACTTATGATACGGCGCTCCTTCTGCAATCCGAAAACTGCGGTAAATTTGTTCCAGCAGAATTACCCGCATCAGCTGATGCGGGAAGGTCATTTTTGAAAAGCTCAAACAGTAATCCGCCCGTTTTTTCAGCTCGTTTGAAAGTCCCAGCGAACCGCCGATCACAAATGTGATGCTGCTTGTTCCATTCAATCCGAGCGTTTGGATTTTTTCTGACAGCTGCTGCGAATCCAGCTGCTGCCCTTCTATGACCAGCGCAACAACATAATCCTGCGCCCGGATGTATTTGTTCAGACGCTCCCCCTCTTTTTGCAGGATCTGCTCTAACTGGCGCGCACTGGGGCAATCCGGCGTCTTCTCGTCCGCTGCCTCGATCAGCTCCAGTTTGCAGTAACGCTTCAGCCTTTTTTGAAACTCCTCGATTGCCTGGCGATAAAACTTCTCCTTGATCTTTCCTACTGTGAGTAATGTAATCTTCATGCGATCCCCAAAAATGCCTCGACGGTCTTTTTCATATCAGAGGCTGCACACACCTGATGATGCAGCACCTCGGCCTCACGGATCTCTTCAATTGCTTTCGGCACGTTTGTCTGCGACCGCTTTGCCAGCTCGTCCACCAGGGCAAAATCCGACATCACATCAGAGTGACCGTCAATTGCAGTCATCACGCTTCTGGTGAATTTGTAGGGACTTGCGGTAGAAGCGATCACCGTCTTGGTATCATCCCTGCTTTCCTTTTTGTATTTCTCATAGACGCAGGCGGCCACGGCCGTATGCGGATCAATCACATATCCGTCCATCTCGTACACGCGGCGAATCGTGGCCGCAGTCTCCGCTTCGCTGGCATAATTGCCATAAAAATCACGAAGCCCCTCCCGCATCGCATCGCTGATTTGATAGCTGCCGCAAGCGTTCAGCTCCTCCATCAGGCGGCGATTGGCAGCGGCATCCTGGCCTGCAAGCTGATAAATCAGCCGTTCCAGGTTGCTGGAAATTAAAATATCCATTGAGGGAGATGAGGTCAAAATAAACGCCCGGTTGCGGTCGTAAGTACCGGTGCGAAAGAAATCAAACAACACCTTGTTTTCATTTGACGCACAGATCAGCTTTCCAATCGGAACGCCCATCTGCTTCGCATAGCTGGCAGCAAGGATGTTGCCGAAATTCCCGGTGGGCACAACTACATGCAGCGGCTCCCCGGCCTTGATTTCATTCGCCTTGACCATGCCGGCATAGGCGTATACATAATAAACCACCTGCGGCACCAAACGCCCAATGTTGATCGAATTGGCGGAAGAAAATTGAAAGCCGTTCGCTGCCATTGCTTCAGCCAGAGAATTGTCTGCAAACATCTGCTTGACGCCGGTCTGCGCCTGGTCAAAATTTCCTTCAATGCCGACCACCAGCGTATTTGCGCCTCGCTGGGTGACCATCTGCTGTTTCTGAATCGGGCTCACGCCGTCCTTGGGATAAAAGACGATGATCCTGGTTCCCGTCACGTCGGCAAAGCCTGCCAGCGCCGCTTTTCCGGTGTCACCTGAGGTCGCCGTGAGAATGACAATCTCACGCTCCACCCGGTTCTTTTTGGCAGCGCAGATCATAAGATGCGGCAGAATGGACAGCGCCATATCCTTAAAGGCAATCGTCGCTCCGTGAAACAGCTCCAGATAAGACACACCGCCGGCTTTTTTCAGCGGCGCAATCTCGGCCGTATCGAATTTGTCGTCGTATGCGCGCGCAATGCACGTTTTCAGTTCATCCTCCGTAAAATCCGTCAAAAATAACTTCATCACTTCATAGGACAGCTCCTGATAGGACAGCTTCGTCCACGCTTCGATCGGCAATGTCAGCCGGGGAATTGATTCCGGCACGAACAAGCCGCCATCCTTTGACAGGCCCTGCAAAATTGCCGCAGAAGCGGTCACATGCTCTCTGCGGTCTCTCGTACTTGTATAATATAAATCCATCCTTCGTTCCACCCTTTTCTTTTAGTCTGTCTGATCCTGCAGCACACGTATCACCAAAGACAGGCGCCGCGGGCATTTCCTTATTATAGAAGCTTTTCTTCTCACTGTCAATTCCTTTGTCTGCTCGCCACAGGGACTTTTCCCCACACTGTCAATTCCTTTGTCTGCTCGCCACAGGGACTTTTCCACGCACTATTCATTCCTTTGTCAGACCGCCTCAGACGTTAAAAAAGGCTGTCCCTCCTCTGGCAAATATGCTATACTAACGATACATAACCAATCCAGCGCGCATAGCGGCGCGATTTCAGATGACAACAAGCGACCATGCTGCATCACTTGGGAGGTCTTTCATGCTGCCAGGAGTTTACCTTGCCCACAAAAAAAACGGCGCCCCGTATTATCGGTCCAGCATTACATTTCAAAACAAGCACATCAGCCTCGGCAGCTATGAAGATGAAGCCGCAGCCCACAAAGCCTACTGTCAGGCCGCCGCGCTGCTCCTTGAGAAAACGATCTCCCTCGCCAGCTTAGACCATGCGCCGGGCCCGCTTTTATTTGAAAAAAAAGTGGCGTTGCTGAATTTTCGCGACAACCACATTTATTTCAAAAATCCGATTTACTTGAAGCAGACCTACTTTCTCTACTATCTCGCGCCCCACGAGGAATTAAAATTCGACGCCGACGATCTGTTTTATTATTCCAGTCACAAAATTATGCGCCGGGGCGGTCATCTTTTTGTCAGCGATTACGGCATGCAGGTCAATATTCTCTCCCGTTATGGCATCCGCAATCATGCCGTAGCCGGAACGGATTACCGTTTTGTCAACGGCGACAGCTCGGATTTCCGCTATTCCAACCTAGAGGTGATCAATCCATATTACGGCGTCAAACAAATCCACAGCAAAAACCGTCTTTGCTATAAGGTACAGCTTCATATCATCGGCACACATGTCGTCGGCACCTATCCCACCTTAGAGCAGGCCGCTGTGGCCTACAACAAAGCGGTGGATTTAGCCAGAAGCTTTGGTATTGCAAAAAACTATACCACCAATTATATCGCCGAGCTCTCCGCCCAAGAATATGCACAGCTCTATACAGAGCTGCCTGTTTCGCCCAAGCTGTTAGCCTATTTCAAGCACAGGGCGCGCCCGGAATGAGCCCGATTCTTGTGTGTGCCTTAATTCCGCGCGCGCCGTCTACCTATTTCTGATTGATATAGTTGATCAGGCCCTCTGCTGCAATGATGTTCTGCATAAATTCCGGGAATGCCTGTCCCTGATAGGTCTCATTTTTCGTCTGATTGGTAATGACGCCGCTGTCAAAGTCAACCTCGATCTGATCTCCGTCGGCGATGCTTTTGGCTGCCTTGGGACATTCAATGATTGGCAGTCCGATATTGATCGCGTTGCGGTAAAAAATCCGCGCGAAGGTCTCGGCGATCACACAGCTGACACCAGCCGCCTTAATGGCAATCGGCGCATGCTCTCTGGAGGAACCGCAGCCGAAGTTCTTGTCTGCGACAATCAAATCCCCCTGCTTCACCTTGTGAATGAATTCCTGGTCAATGTCCTCCATACAATGCTCCGCTAGCTCCTTTGGATCGGAAGAATTCAAATACCGGGCCGGGATGATTACATCCGTATCGACATTATCACCAAATTTAAATACACGTCCACATGCTTTCATCTTAGCTCCTCCTTACTGATTGGGGCCGGACAGCTTTCCGGTCAATGCGCTCGCTGCGGCAACAGCCGGGCTGGCAAGATAGATTTCCGAATTGACATGCCCCATTCTGCCGACAAAGTTTCGATTGGTGGTGGAAACACACCGCTCCCCTTCTGCCAAAATTCCCATATACCCGCCGAGGCACGGCCCGCAGGTCGGCGTGCTGACAATGGCGCCGGCTTCGATAAAGTCTTTGATGTAGCCCAATTCCATCGCCTTGAGATAAATGCTCTGAGTTGCCGGAATGATGATGCAGCGCACGCCCTTTGCGATCTTATGTCCTTTTAGAATCTCATCTGCCGCGGCAAGATCCGCCAGGCGGCCGTTGGTGCAGGAACCGATCACCACCTGATCAATGGCAATGTCCCCCACCTCGTCGATGGTCTTTGTGTTCTCAGGCAGATGCGGGAATGCGACGGTCGGCTTTAAGGTACTCAAATCAATCGTATACTCCTCGTCGTATTCCGCATCCGCGTCGGCCTCATAGACCTTATATTCCCGCGTGGAGTGCTCCTTCATATATTCCCTTGCCAGCGCATCCACCGGGAAGATTCCGTTCTTGCCGCCGGCCTCAATCGCCATATTGGCAATCGTAAAGCGATCATCCATAGAGAGGCTCGCAATTCCCTCGCCGGTAAATTCCATTGACTTATAGAGCGCGCCGTCAACGCCGATTTTGCCAATGATATGTAAAATCACATCCTTGCCGCTGACGTATTTTGCCATCTTGCCGATGATGTTGAATTTGATCGCGGAGGGCACCTTAAACCATGCCTTTCCCGTCGCCATCCCGGCCGCCATAT
>CAMULB010000228.1 GCA_947089585.1 uncultured Lachnospiraceae bacterium
TGAAGAAATGTGCTACCTGCTGGAGGATAATGTAACAGAGATCTCATTTTCTACGACAGTAAATACCTCCAAAGAGGTCAGGAACCTTTCCGCACCTGTTGAAGGTTCTTCCAAAGAGGTCAGGAACCTTTCCGCACCTGTTGAAGATTCTTCCAAAGAGGCCAGGAAGCTCTCCGCATCCGATGAAGGTTCTTCAAGAGAAGCAAAAATTTTCCCAACACCCGCGACAGACGCTGCAAAAGAGATGGAGGTGGAAGCGTGAAGCTGACTGTCCTAATGGAAAATACCGCATCCGAGCCTCATTTTTTCGCTGAGCATGGCTTAAGCCTTTACCTTGAAACCAGCGATCATAAAATCCTGTTCGATCTGGGCCAAAGCGGCAGGTTTGCCGATAACGCCGCCCAGCTGGGCATTGATTTAAGTGCGGTTGATCTTGCCGTTTTATCCCACGGCCACTATGATCACGGCGGCGGCATCCGCCGTTTTTTGGAATGCAATGACCATGCCCCCATTTATATTTCCAGATCGGCCTTCGGCTCCTATTACCACGGCACCAGAAAATACATCGGCCTCAACCAGGCCTTAAAGTCAAGCCCCAGGCTGATTCCAACCGACGACCTACTTCACCTGAACGACACCTTAACCCTGTGTACCTGCAACGGGAAAGCGCCTCAGTTCCCCTTAGACAGTGCCGGCTTAACCGAAGAAGCAAACGGTGCATTCGTCCCGGATTGTTTTTCACACGAGCAATACCTCCTCATCCAGGAAGCAGGCAGAACAATCGTCCTCAGCGGCTGTTCCCACAAAGGAGTCCTCAACATCGTCCACTGGCTGCACCCGGATATCCTGATCGGCGGCTTTCATTTCATGGATCAGCCGGTTCCCCCAAAAGGAAATCCAATCCTCGATCATGTAGCAAAGGCGCTTTTGGTTTCCCCCGTTCAATACTATACCTGCCACTGCACCGGAATCGAGCCCTATCGCTACCTGAAAGCAAAAATGCAAGACCGCCTGCACTACCTGTCCGCCGGCCGGCAGCTAACCCTCTAAGCCGATGATCCATTGCCACCTCTTATTCTGTATCGCTCCTCCAGCTCACCTTGCGCAACACATCCTTACGAAAAGGTACGGCAGAGCACAGCCAGAGCGGAGGCGATCCTCCTGTAAGACCCCTTGAAGGGCGCCGGCACTTAGCGAATGCAAGCTGTGCGCCGCATGAGCTTAGTACCGCTGCGTCCTTCACGAAGCGAGAGCGGGGTCTGGAAGGAGGATCGCCTCCGCTCTGGCGTCCCCCCCTCCTCCCCCCTTTTCGTACCCAAAAAGGTACACGGAAATCTCCTCTTGCAGTTGATTTTTCCACCCGGAATCAGTATAATAGAAAAGAGACCGTATCGCAGGCTGACGGACTGCGGCAGCCGAGATACATCGTGTAATTGAATCAATTACAAATTAAGAGAAAGAGGGACAACAAAATGGGTTTAGGTACTTTTAAAGGTGGAATCCATCCCTACGACGGGAAGGAGTTATCGAAGGATAAGCCGATACGCGAAGTCTTACCTAAGGGCGATCTGGTTTATCCCCTGTCGCAGCATATCGGCGCCCCGGCAACGCCGATTGTGGCCGTGGGAGATGAGGTTTTGAAGGGGCAGAAGATCGCGGAGGCAGGGGGATTTGTCTCGGCGCCGATCTATGCCAGCGCATCCGGTAAGGTGAAGGCGATTGAGCCGCGCCGGGTGGTTGTGGGGGACATGGTCAATTCCATCGTCATTGCCAATGACGGCGCGTTTCGTTCGGTAGAATTTGAAGAGACAAAGGATATTTCGGCTTTGTCGAAGGAAGAGATCATCGGTAAGATTAAGGAGGCAGGTATTGTAGGTATGGGTGGAGCGGGATTCCCAACCCATGTAAAGCTGTCTCCCAAGGAGCCGGAGAAGATTGAGTACATAATTGCCAACTGCGCCGAGTGTGAGCCGTATTTGACCTCGGATTACCGCAGGATGTTAGAAGAGCCGGAGAAATTAATTGGCGGTCTTAAGGTGGTACTTCAGCTGTTCGATCATGCCAAAGCATATCTTGGCATTGAGGACAATAAGCCGGACTGCATCAGCAAGCTGACCGAGATGGTCAAGGATGAGCCTCGGATTGAGGTTTGCCCCTTAAAGACCAAGTATCCTCAGGGGTCGGAGCGTCAGCTGATCTATGCCATCAGCAAACGGGCGATCAACGCCTCAATGCTGCCGGCGGATGCAGGCTGTATTGTAGACAACGTTGATACATTGGTTGCGATTTACAATGCTGTAAAATTTGGCCAGCCGCTGATGCACCGCATTGTGACGATCACCGGTCAGGCGGTAAAGGATCCGGCCAACTTCTCGGTCTGCATCGGAACGGATTTTTCCGAGCTGGTAGAAATGGCCGGCGGCTTCAACGGACAGCCGAAGAAGATTATTTCCGGAGGCCCGATGATGGGCTTTGCCATGTTCGGTTTGAATGTGCCTACCACGAAGACCACTTCAGCGTTGTTGTGTCTGACGGAGGATGAGGTGGCAAAATACGAGCCCGGCCCCTGTATCAACTGTGCGCGGTGTGTGGAGGTCTGTCCATCCAGAATCGTTCCTTCCAGATTGGCAGATTATTCAGAGAACCAACAGGAAGACCTGTTTGAAAAATGGAATGGCCTAGAGTGCATTGAATGCGGAAGCTGCAGCTTTATCTGTCCGGCGAAGCGTCATCTGGCACATGCCATCAAGGCCATGAAGAAGACGGTTCTTGCCAATAAACGGAAAAAATAATCATACGATAAGAAAGAGGTGGATTTAAAGTGAGCGATATGTATAATGTTTCGTCCTCACCACATGTAAGATCCAAGGATACCACCGACAGGATTATGCTGTATGTGATCATTGCATTGCTGCCAGCCAGCCTGTTCGGGATTTATAACTTTGGATTTCATGCGTTGCTGTTGATAGTAATTACGATTTTAAGCTGCGTCGCTTCAGAGTGGGCGTTCAATAAGATTACCAAGCGCAAGGAGACGATCAAGGACTTGAGCGCGGTGGTGACAGGATTGCTTCTGGCTCTGAACCTGCCGCCTACCCTTCCCTGGTGGATGGCGATTGTCGGCGGCGCTTTTGCGATTATCATTGTAAAATGTTTATTTGGCGGATTGGGACAGAACTTCATGAACCCGGCGTTAGGCGGAAGGTGCTTTCTTCTGATTTCCTTTACCGGCCCCATGACCAGCTTTGCCAACAGCCGCTATTATATCAGCCAGGGATTAGACGCCGTCAGCAGTGCGACGCCGCTGGCAGCTTTAAAGGCCGGCGAGAGCGTGAACACGATGGATATGCTGATCGGACGGATTCCGGGAACGATCGGTGAGACCAGCGTGATTGCGGTGCTAATTGGAGCGATTTTCCTCATCCTTATGGGTGTGATTGATCTGAAGATTCCGGCTGCTTATATCGTTACCTTTGCTGTTTTTGTTCTCCTGTTTGGCGGACATGGATTTGACTGGAATTATGTCGTTGCGCATTTGTGCGGCGGCGGTTTGATGCTGGGTGCGTTTTTCATGGCGACCGATTATGTGACATCGCCGATTACGCCTCTGGGCAAGATTGTGTTTGGAATTGTACTGGGCATTCTCACCGGAATTTTCCGTATTTTCGGAGCCAGCGCCGAGGGCGTTTCCTATGCGATTATTTTCAGCAACCTGCTGGTGCCGTTGATTGAGCGGGTAACGGTTCCCAAGCCCTTCGGAAAAGGAGGCGAGAGATAATGAACAAGATTATAAAAGATGCAATTATTATCACGGTCATTACACTGGTCTCCGGTTGTCTCTTAGGGCTGGTCTATGAGATCACCAAGGAGCCAATCGCACAGGCGAAGTATAATACACAGCAGAAAGCGTATCAGACGGTATTTGAGTCCGCTGAGACGTTTGAAGATTATGAAGGCTTCGATGAAGCCGCAGCTGCCGAGGCTGTTGTACAGAGCGGCTATACGGAGAACACGATCAATGGCGTTGTTGTGGCTAAGGACGCCTCCGGCAATGCGCTTGGGTATGTGATCACCGTGACCTCTCATGCAGGGTATGGCGGGGACATTGCCTTTTCTGTCGGCGTTATGGCAGACGGAACACTCAACGGCTATTCCATTACCTCCATCAGTGAGACAGCGGGACTTGGTATGAAAGCCAAGGAAGAGAAATTTTATTCTCAGTTTGCAGGCAAGAATGCAACAGCTTATGAGGTAGTAAAGGGTTCTGCTTCGGGCGACAATCAGATTGAAGCGATCAGCGGTGCAACGATTACCTCCCGCGCGGTGACAAACGGCGTAAATGCGGCACTTGCTTACTTTGGAACGATTTCAGAAGGAGGCAGCGCAAATGAATAAATGTACGGAACGGATTTACAATGGTATCATCAAGGAGAACCCGACGTTCATCCTGATGCTGGGTATGTGCCCGACGCTGGCTGTTACCACATCGGCTATGAATGGACTGGGAATGGGACTTTCCACGACGGTCGTGCTCATTATGTCGAACATGCTGATTTCGGTTTTGCGGAATGTGATTCCCGATAAGGTGCGTGTGCCGGCCTTTATTGTAGTCGTGGCGTCCTTCGTAACGATTGTACAGTTTTTGGTACAGGGCTTTATTCCCACCCTCTACGATTCTCTTGGTATTTATATTCCCCTGATCGTGGTAAACTGTATCATTCTGGGAAGAGCCGAGAGCTATGCTTCTAAGAATTCGGTTTTGCCCTCAATTTTTGACGGAATCGGCATGGGACTGGGCTTTACTGTGGGACTGACCTGCATCGGAATTGTACGTGAGATCCTGGGCGCTGGACAGATTTTTGGCGCTCAGGTGCTTCCACTGGCAGAAAACGGTGGATTTGGCTATACGCCGATTACC
>CAMULB010000229.1 GCA_947089585.1 uncultured Lachnospiraceae bacterium
CAGCCGGCACAAAGCTTCCGATCTGGGCCAGCAGCACAATCAAAGCGGTCTGGCGCATGTAGGTGGATTTTCCCGCCATATTGGGGCCGGTGATAATGGAAATCCGCTTTTTGTCGTTGTCCAGATATGTATCGTTGTCAATGAACAGATCGTGGTCGATCATCTGCTCTACGACCGGATGGCGTCCGCCCTTGATGTCAATGATTCCTTTTTCGTTGATTTTGGGACGGCAAAACCGGTTGCGCTCCGCCACCGCAGCCAGAGAGGCGAATACATCCACGCGGGCGACGGCCTTGGCGGTCTGCTGGATGCGCAGCACCTCGGCGGCGATTTTTTCCCGCACCTGGCGGTAAAGCTCGTATTCCAGCGCCACCAGCCGATCCTCGGCTCCAAGGATGATGTCCTCCAGCTCCTTCAATTCCGGCGTAATGTAGCGCTCTGCATTGGCCAGCGTCTGTTTTCTGGTAAAATAATCCGGCACCATGCTCTTAAACGAATTGGTGACTTCGAGATAATAGCCGAATACCTTGTTATATTTGATGCGCAGATTTTTGATGCCGGTCTTTTCCCGCTCCTTGGCCTCTAGCTCCATCAGCCAGGTTTTGCCCTCGGTCTTGGCCTGACGCAGCTTGTCCACCTCTGGATGAAAGCCTTCCTTGAGCATGTTGCCGTCGCGAATCGAAATCGGCGGCTCCTCCATAATCGCCGTGTCGATCAAATGGAACAGATCCTCCAGAGGGTCGATCTGCTCACGGATTTGAGACAGCGCTTCACAATGAAATTCACCCAGCAACTGCCGGATGTGCGGCAGCATTGCAAGAGAGCTTTTAAACGCGGTCAAATCTCTGGGGTTGGCTGTCTGATACGTAATACGGCTCATCAGCCGCTCCAGATCGTAAATCGGATTCAGATATTCCCGCAGCTCCTCCCGGTTGATCGGCTGACCGTTGAGCTCCTCAATCGCGGTGAGACGCTGTTCGATCTCCTCCTTCTCAATCAACGGCTGTTCGACAAAATTCCGCAGCATCCGCGCGCCCATCGCTGTTTTTGTCTTGTCCAGCACCCAGAGCAGGGAACCGCGCTTTTGCTTCTCGCGCAAGGTTTCCACCAGCTCCAGATTGCGCCGCGTGGAACTGTCGAGTATCATATATTTTCCCGTGTAATACCGTTTCAAATGGGACATATGGCTCAGGGAGGTCTTTTGCGTCTCATAGAGGTATTTGAGTAATGCGCCGGCCGCGGCCGTCGTACTGTCGTGCTCCTCAAGCCCCAGTCCGCTTACGGCGGACAGATGAAAATGCTCCAGTAAAATGCGCACGGCCGTCTCATCGCTGAAATACCAGGCCTCCAGCGGATAAATCGCAATGCCCAGCCGTTCCTTGAGGTCGGTCAAATCCACGCCGCTTAGAACAAACGCTTCGTTGCAGATAATCTCCGAGGGGGAAAAACGGGCAATTTCATCCAACAGCTTGCGTTCTTCGTCTAACTTGGTCACATAATAATCCCCGGTCGTGACGTCCGCCACCGAAACGCCGTAGGAATCCTCCAGATCAATGCACATGATGTAATTGTTCCGCGTCTCGTCCAACGCCTGCGCATCGAGATTGGTGCCCGGCGTGACAATCCGCACGACCTCCCGCTTGACCAGCCCGCGGGACGCCTTGGGGTCTTCCATCTGCTCGCAAATCGCCACTTTATAGCCTTTTTTTACCAGCTTATTCAGATACCCCTCCAGCGCGTGAAAGGGGACGCCGCACATCGGGGCGCGCTCCTCCTGTCCACAATTCTTCCCGGTCAGGGTAATTTCCAGCTCCTTAGAAGCCGTCAGGGCATCCTCAAAAAACATCTCGTAGAAATCGCCGAGCCGATAAAAAAGAATACAGTCCGGGTATTCCTTCTTGGTTTCTAAATATTGCTGCATCATGGGTGTAAATTCTGCCACGTTGTTCTTCCTTCCTTTGTAAAATCTGCGGTGACGCGTTCCTTACACGGTCAGCTGTTTGCCAGAATCGCTTCCGCCACCTTCAGTCCGTCGATGGCGGCGGACATAATCCCGCCGGCGTATCCGGCCCCCTCGCCGCAGGGGTAGACGCCGTTTTTATTGCTCAAATACGCGTCATTGCGCACTATGCGCACCGGCGAGGAGGTGCGGCTTTCAACGCCGGACAAGATACAATCTGCGCGGGCAAAGCCGGGAATCCGCCGTTCAAAGCCCTCCATCCCCTCCAGAAAAGCCTGCGTCAGTGCTGGCGCAAACAGCGTGTGTAGTGGCGCAAATGCGGTCGCGCCCTTGGCTGCGCTTGCAAAGCTGCCATAGCCGCTGCTCTCCTTTTGCCGGGCAAAATCGCCAAACAGCTGCTGCGGAATCCTTCCTCCGCCCAGCGCAAAGGCTTTTTGCTCTAATTGCTGCTGAAAGCGAACGCCGCATAAGGGATCCTCTTGCTGCTGAAAGCGGACGCCGCACAAGGGATCCCCTTGCTGCTGAAAGCGGACGCCGCATGAGGGATCTTCGCTCTGACCGAAGTCCTCTTGCGTCACGGTGACAATGACGGCGCTGTTGGCGTTCGCTCCGTCCCGCTGGCTCATACTCATGCCGTTGACGGCCAGCATTCTCGGCTCCGAGGACGCGTTGACGACATAGCCGCCCGGACACATACAGAACGTATAAACGCCCCGGCCGCTTTTCGTCTGCTGCGATAGCTTATAGGGCGCGGCCCCAAGTACCTTGGCTGCGTCGCCGTATTGTCTGTCGTCTATCATCTGCTGCGGATGCTCGACCCGCAGGCCGACGGCAAAGGATTTCGCTTCCATCTGAAAGCCCTGCTCCTTGAGCAGCGCAAAGGTATCCCGCGCGCTGTGGCCGATCGCCAGTACCGCCGTGTCCGTCTCAAGCTGCTGCTGCTTTTCTCCCTTCCTTAAGAGAACGCCGGCCAGACGATCCTTTTCCCAGCAGAATCCGCTCAGACACGTCTCAAAGAGAAAGCTTCCCCCGGCCTGTTCGATCGCCTTTCGCATGCGTTCCACGATCACCAGCAGCAGATCGGTGCCAATGTGCGGTTTGGCGTCATACAGAATCTGCTCCGGCGCGCCGAACGAGACGAAGGTCTTTAGCACCATCCGCCCCCGGCCTTTTTCGTCTTTGATCAAGGTGTTGAGCTTGCCGTCGGAAAAGGTTCCGGCTCCGCCTTCGCCGAACTGGACATTGGACTGCGGATTGAGCACACCGTCGCGCCAGAAGCGTTCCACATCCTGCCTGCGTTCCTGCACCGTTTTGCCCCGTTCGACCACAACCGGCCGGCATCCGGCCAAGGACAGCGCATAAGCGCAGAATAATCCCGCCGGCCCGCAGCCAACGATCACCGGCCGCGGTCTTGCCTGTGCTCCTCTGTGTTCCGGAAGACGGTATTCTGTTTTAGAAATAAACATAACATTATTACTGTAAACCTTCTTCGGAATCCGCGCCGTTTTCGTAACGGTGACGTCCAGTGTATAGACATAACATACCGCCGATTTTTTGCGCGCGTCAACCGAACGGCGAATCCGTTCCATCTGCACGATCTGATCCGCCGGAATTTTTAAACAGCTTGCCACCTTCTGCCGCAATTGTTCTTCTGTATGCGTAATCGGCATCTTCAACTGCTGTAACCGAATCATCACTTTTCTTCCTCTCTCACGCCGTTGGCACAGCGGCCAACGGCTTCTGTCGTAACCGAGTCAGCGTTTTTCTTCCTCTCTCATGCCATCGGGACAGCATCCACCGGCTTCTTCCATAACCGAATCAGCGTTTTCCCTTTGCGCTTCCGCTTTGGAATCCGGCCACCCAGCCGCTCGACCAGGCCCATTGCAGGTTGTAGCCGCCGCACATGCCGTCGATATCGAGCACTTCGCCGGCCAGATACAGCCCCGAAACCAGGCGGGATTCCATCGTCTGCGGATCGACCTCACGGGTATCTACACCGCCGGCCGAAACCTGCGCATAATCAAATGATTTTGTGCCGGTCAGATCCACGCGAAGCCCTTTGATCTGCGCAATCAGACGCTCGCAGTCCCGCATCCCGACTTGCTTAAGCGACAGCGCTTCATTCAGACCTGCAAGCTTTAGCAGCACCGGAATCAGCTTTTGATTCAAAAGACCGCCCCAGGCTGCCGGCAGCGGGCAATCCGCGAACCGCGATCTCTGCATCTGAAAATACTCCTTCAGCGCATCACGGCTTAAATCGGGCGCAAAATCAAGCGTTACCCAGACCGATTTTTGCGCTTTTAAAGCATACGACACATAGCGGCTGACCTGAAAGGCCGGAATGCCCGACACACACGCTTCGGTCATCTGTACCTCTCCGCGGTCTGCAAAGAGCATCTGGCCGTCCGCAAATAACGACAAGACCGCATCTGCACGAACGCCTGCAAGCTCCTTTAAAAACGACTGTTTTCCCTGCAATGGAACAAGCGCCGGCACCAGATCGACCATTCGATGTCCAAATGCGGTCAGGTACGGAATGCCGCTGCCGTCGCTTCCTGTCTTTTTGGCGGCTTTTCCGCCGGTCGCAATAATACAGCAACGGCTCCGAAAGGGACCTTGCTTCGTATCAAACGCAAACCACCGGTTTTGCTTTTGAATGGTGCGGATTCCGACGCCATAGAAGCAGTCCACACCAAGACGCTTCAACTCCCATAACAGCGCCTGCCGCACACTGACGGCCTGACCGCTGGCCGGATAGAAATAGCCGCCTCTTTTTTCCACGGCAAAAATCCCCAGCTCCCGGAAAAATGCAAGCGTCTGCTCGAATCCAAACAGACGAAGGGCGGGCAAGACAAAGGCAGGGTCCTGGCCTCTGTACTGTTCCATGCCCTGCACTCGATTGGTAAAATTGCACTTTCCGTTGCCGG
>CAMULB010000230.1 GCA_947089585.1 uncultured Lachnospiraceae bacterium
GCGGACACTGGAAAACGCGGCGAAGACATATCCGGGCATCCATGGGGCAATTATTCACAGGGATGCGGATCAGCAGAAACTGGGGACGGAGCTTTATGCAAAAGTAATGAAAGCGCTGGCAAAGACAAAGTCATCGGAAGCGGCTTAAAATGTATTACTGATGTAGAAGGAGTTAGTGCAGCAGATATAAGCGCGGCCGAAAATAAGGTATAGCACAGGTAAGGGAACATGAATCTACGCTCGGAGCCTTTTCCAATGGTCTGTTGTGAGAGGGTTCCGGGCGGAATGGAAGGAACAGGAGGAAAAACGCGTGGATTATCAGGAGTTGGATAAGCTGGGGAATAAAGAGCGGCGGGACGGCGCGGTGCAGATCTGCAACCAGAAGTTGATGGAGCAGGTGGCAGGATTTTTTTTGATGATCAGTAAATCGGCTTCCAGCGGTTTGGTGTTGAGGTTATATTCCTTCTCGAATGTGAGGTCGTTGAGATTGTCTTTGAACTCCAGGTTCATGGCAGCGACAAAACCCGGATGCCATTGTATTTTTGTATCTTCTATAACAACTTCTTTGTTTACTTGAATTATACCATATTCTAAAAATCTTACAATACAGATGGTGCGCTCATGTTCCACAAAAATTCTACAAAAGTTCTACAAAATACTTTTTTGGAAAAATCAGCAGATTAACGAAAAGCCATCATTCACTTTCATAAAACCTTTAAAAATAAAGGAATTCTAAGCAATATGATGATGTTCAATTCTTTAGGATGACATACAGGTATAAGAATTCGTGACGTGCAGCGTGAAGTGAAGACTGGCACAAGGAAAGCCGACGGGGACTTAGGCCCAATCGAAGACCACGGTGTGAAATAAAGGGATTACGGCGCTTTGGAAATAACACGTTCCAATCGCCGTTTTTCTTTGAGGACGGGGAGCATTATGATCCCTTTGTTCCGAAAATTGAGGGATATTTTTTCTTTCAAATAGAAATTATGACCAGGAGGAAGTATCATGTTTTGAAAGGGTAGTTTGGATTGGATGGTAAAATGCAGCCAAATGACAGAGGAGCGGCCGGAGCAAAGGAGGATTTGAAAAATGGGTATTCACGGTGTTGGAGCGCAGGGGGATCAGATGATGGGGGCTCAGGTGAGAAAAGCAGTGCGAGGTGCAGAGACCGAAACGGCTGGATTTATGGGATTAGCAGAGCAAAAGGCATCACACGATCATGGAAGAGCAACGATTAGAACGTAATAGCACCGGTAAGTAAAAATACGCAGTCAAAAATAACTCCTTATTGGTAAGAAGCTTCACATCTTAATTCTTACCAATAAGGAGTGTTTTTATGTCAAATGAATGTGGATCAATTATTCCTCTTCGTCGGCATCCTTTCGCTCCGGGATGCGCATAAAAATCTTATGAATTCGGTTCTTCTCCATATCCTCCACCCGCAGGTATACATCGTCCGGTGTTGTGATGCATTCCCCGACGCTGGGAAGGTGATCGAGAATCCCGATGACATACCCTCCGATGGAATCATAATCTTCCGAGGTCAGATCGAGGTCGAGCGCTTCGCTCAAATCCTCCAGATTCATAGAACCCTGCACCATATATTCATAGTCGTTGATTTTCTGAATGGGGTCTTCCTCGTCGTCGTCGTATTCGTCGCGGATCTCGCCGACGATTTCCTCCAGCAGATCCTCCAGCGTAATCAATCCCGCCGTGGCTCCGTATTCGTCGAGGACGATCGCAATGTTGATCGAGGACTGCCGCATCTCGATTAAAAGCTCTGCCGTATTCTTATGCTCATAAGTATAGTAAGGCTTACGCAGAATATCCCGCACGGAAAAATGCTCCCGATCCTCACAGAGCAGCAGATCCTTCATATTAATAATACCGATCACGTTGTCGGTCGAGCCTTCATAGACCGGAAGCCTGGTAAAGTGGTCTTCGCGGAAAATATCCAAAAGCTCCTCGTAGGTATTATTAATGTCTGCAAACGTCATATCAATGCGGGGCACCATCACAGCCTTCGCCTGGGCGTCGCCGAAATCAAACACATTGTTGATCATCTCGCGCTCTTCCGTCTCGATCACGCCTTCCTCATGGCTGACATCGACAATCGTGCGCAGCTCATCCTCGGTCATGCTGTTCTGTCCCTTGGTCGGGTCTACGCGCAGGAGGAACAAAAATCCCATCGCCAGCTTGTTGACCAGATAAATGACCGGTGTCAAAATCTTCATCAAAAAACTGATGATCCCGCTGTAAGCCAACGCAATGCTGTCTGCGTGGAGCGTGGCCAGCGTCTTGGGCGAAATCTCGCCGAAAATCAAAATCAGCAAGGTGATAATTCCAGTAGCGATTCCGACCGCGGCATTGCCGAACAAACGAATGGCAAGGGAGGTGGAAATGGAAGAAGCAGAAAGATTCACAATGTTGTTGCCTACTAAAATGGCGCTGAGCATCTTGCCGGAATCGTCCGTGATTCTCAGCACGCGCTTGGCCCTTGCATTGCCGTTCTCTGCTAAGGTTCGCATCTTAATCCGATTGCAGGTGGTTAAGGCTGTCTCTGCCGAGGAAAAAAATCCCGACAGGCATACCAGGATCAATAAAATAATAATCTGCGTGACGTCACTTGGGTCCAAGTATAATTCTCTCCTTTCCTATGGGCACCGTAATACAGTCTGTATGGTACGAAATTGTGTGCGAAAGCCTGTGCCATCGTCGGTCAGGCGGTCGTTCATGCACACAAATCCGTACAGGGATACTATCTATCAATATACTGTAAAATGGCATAAATTGCAAGAATTTAAGAAAAATTTTAGAAATAGCATAAATTGTACAGTGGTTTCATATAGTGAAAGAAGGACAGGATCAAGACGGAAAGGAGGAAAAGGGATGGATAAGATGGGGAAAAATTATAAGATGGTGCTGCCCTTTTTAAAGATTCTGCTGTTTATGTACCTTGTCACCGGCGCACTGCTGTTATTGCTGACGCTGCTGCTGTCAAAGCTTCAGCTGAGCGAGGGGGCCGTATCCGTCGGCATTGTGGTCATTTATGTGGCGTCGGGCTTTCTGGGCGGGCTGATGGCCGGCAAACGAATGAAGAGCCGCAAATTTTTCTGGGGGATGGTGATGGGAGCCTGTTATTTTCTTGTGCTGACCATCGGTTCGATTGTATTTCACAAAGGGCTGGATCTGGAAATGAGCCGCTTTGTCACGACGCTGGTGCTGTGCGTGGCATCAGGAATGGTGGGCGGAATGGTGGGATAAAAGGAAAATGAGAATCAAACAAGATACAAACGGCTGAGACGAAGAAACTACTGCCAGGATTGTTCCCTGCGCTGCGAATTTCCCGGAAAATATTTACAAGCAATCGCATCGGCCATTATACTTATATCACTTTCATGCATTGTCAAAAGGTACAGTCAGAAAGAAACGTACAAAGGAGGAAAAAAACATGCCCAGAAAAGGAGAAAACATTTTTAAAAGGAAGGATGGCCGCTGGGAGGCCAGATACATCCACCACTACGAAAACGGAAAAGCAAAATATCGCTATGTATACGGTGCCACCTACGCGGAGGCAAAGGCCAAGAAAATGGCAGAACAGAAAATGCCGGAAAACATTAAAATTCCCGCGGCCAAACAGATTGCAACCTTCGGTATGCTGGCGAATGCGTGGCTGGCAGATATCAAAATCAGCGTTAAGGAGTCCACTTATACCCGCTATTACCGCATCGTAACAAAATATTTATTTCCTCTTCTGGAAGAGCAAATGCTTTGTAAGATCGACCAGCGCTACTTAAACAGCCTGACGGAAAAACTGCTGGAAGAGGGCGGCGTGGATCACAAACCGCTGGCGCCGAAAACAGTTTCGGATATTTTATGTGTGCTTAAATCCATTTTCAAATTTGGCAGGGAAAACGAGTACCCATGCCCCAATGCAAGTACGATGCGTTATCCGCAAAAGGTGCCGAAGCCGGTAAAGATTTTGACGGATGATAACCGAATAAAGCTGGAGAAGCTGCTATTGAATTCCGAGGATACTACAAGCCTCGGAATTCTTTTTTCCCTTTTCACCGGAATTCGGATCGGGGAGCTCTGCGGTTTGCGCTGGGGGGATATTGATTTAATTAATGCCACGGTCAGCATCCGCCGCACGGTAGAACGGATTGCGGACCTAAACCCCCTGGTTGAGGCCAAGACAAAGGTGATTATCAGCGAGCCAAAGACCGAAACCTCGGTGCGTCTGATTCCGCTGCCGGCCTTTCTTGCTGAGTACCTGAAAAAACGGGAGAAAAATTCGGACTGTTATCTGCTGACCGGAAATACCCGGTATACCGAGCCGCATCAGTACTATATCCGTTATCAGAAGTATCTGGAGCGGCACTGCCTTGACGGCCATACCTTTCACGCGCTGCGCCATACCTTCGCCACGCGTTGTGTGGAGATTGGCTTTGATACCAAGACATTGGCGGAGATTCTTGGCCACACCAGCATCACAACCACGCTTTCCGTCTACGTGCATCCGACGATGCAGCAAAAAAAGCTGCAGATGAACCGGCTGGCTCCGATGGAGTAAGCGCAGGATCTGCAGCGAAAAAGCTTTACATATAAAATTCCCGATACCATTCGGCAAATCTTCGCAGCCCGTCTCTTAAGCTGGTATTGGGTTTGAAGCCGAAGTCCCGTTCCAAAGCAGCCGTATCGGCATACGTTACTGCGACATCTCCCGGCTGCATGGCCACCAGCTTTTTATGGGCTTCAAAGTCATAGTCGGCTGCGAGCACGCCGGCGCGAATCAGCTCCTGCTGCAAGATT
>CAMULB010000231.1 GCA_947089585.1 uncultured Lachnospiraceae bacterium
ATGCCTTACAAAAAAGCCGTACTTTTGGCCGAGCAGGAAGAGGAACGGCGCATGTTTTATGTCGGCATGACGCGGGCAAAAGAGCACCTTCACTTGTATTATTCCAGAAAAGTGCGCGGGCGTGAGATGGAACCGTCGAGATTCCTGAAGGAAATTGCTGAAAAGGATCCAAAAGAATAGCCGCTGTTACGTTTCTTTGAAATCGGTGTAAGCCAGGGAATACAGTCAAAGAACGGCAGACGGGAATTTGGTTATTGATTGTGCAGAACGAAAACAGACACCCGGCCGGCTGCACTTTAATTCCTGAGACCCGGTGTCTGTGCCAGTTCTGCTGATCGGATGACGTGCTCGGTTAGCGTGAGAGCAGTTTTGACAACGAGCATCGTCTTATGAAAAATGGGGACGAGCTGTGATACAAGGTGTCCCAATCAATCCATTTCTTCAAATTCCGCGTCATCCAAAAGCTCGTCGAAGCGGTCGGCAACGGCCTCGTATTCTTCATCATCCTCAATATTTTCCAGAGAAGGCTCGCCCTTGGGGCCTTCAAAATAGCGGTAGATGAAGACCTCTCCGTCTTCGTTGGGCTCGTCCTGATCGTCTAAGGGCAGGAGCGCAATGTAATCCTGATCTCCCACATCAAAAATGGTCAGAATCTCGCATTCCACATCAGAACCGTCATCCATGGTCAGTGTAACGCGGATGTCATCGTCTTCTTCCTCGTTTGGTAAGTACAAAGGGTTGATTTTCTCTTTGCTCATGTGATCACCTCGTATAGGATTATATTTTCTGTTGTTCCTTACCAACAGTATAAAAATTTCTGACAGAAAAGTCAAGAAAAATGAAATTATGAGTAGGATACAAGTTGTTCCGTGCTTTTTTTTGTGCTATACTGTCATATAGGATGAAATTTGCTGAAGAAGGAGGCCTGCAATGAGATACGAAATATGTAAAGGCAATTATCATGCCAAGGGTGCGGAAATTAAGGGGAAATTGACCACTTGTACGGTGGAAAATCGGAGACAGGAAGCGTGTAATCTGGTGCTGTATCCAAAGAAGGGGGGACGGGCCGAACGGATTCCCATGGAGGGAGATCTGAACCAGAGGTCGATCTATTCGGTCGGGTTAAAGGATCTGCCCTGGAAAGAGTATGATTATTGCTTTGAAATCGGAGGTAGAAGGGTGCTGGACCCTTATGCGAAATATATTGTCGGAAGAGAAACATGGGCTGACTTGGAGAGAAAAGAAGAAGAAATTAAATGTGGATTTTATAAGGATGATTTCTCTTGGGGGCAGGATCGGCTGCCGATGATTCCAAAGCAGGAGATGATGATGTATAAGCTCCATGTCCGCGGTTTTTCCATGCTGCAGAAGATCCCTTCCAATGAGCAGGGAACCTTCCAGGGGATCGTGCATAAGCTGCAGTATTTAAAGGAGATGGGAATTACTACGGTAGAGCTGATGCCGGTGTATGAATTTGAAGAGGTTTTCGCCAAAGATCCGTATCAGAAGGAGGTCTTTTCACCGGATAAAATTAACTATTGGGGCTATACGACCGGCAATTATTTTGCGGTTAAGTCTGCGTATCTGGGCGCGGACAAGACGCCGGACGCATTCAAGCAGCTTGTAAAGAAGCTCCATCGGAGAAATATGGAGTGTATTTTGGAATTTTACTTTGATGACAAATTAAATCCTCATTTTATTATAGAAATCTTACGTTATTGGGCATTGGAATATCATGTGGATGGATTTCATGTAATCTGTGGGGCCGATCTGGCGCACTTGATTGCCAAGGACAGCTATTTAAGCGGGCGCAAGCTGTTCTTTGAGTGGTTCCCCCAGGAGCTTTGTCTCTGGGAGAATCATGAGATGGATTTGTTTACTTATAACGATGCCTTTTTGTATGCGGCGCGTAAGCTGATGAATCACCAGGGAGGAAGTCCGGGCGAATTTGCCGATCAGATGCGCAGGCAGCAGCGCGGGCAGGGCTATGTCAATTATGTGGCCAACAACAACGGGTTTACCCTGATGGATTCCTTCACTTATACAGAGAAAAAGAATCAGGCCAACGGTGAGGAGAACCGCGACGGCATTGCCTGGAATTTCAGCAGTAATTGCGGCGAGGAGGGAACGAGCCGCCGCAAGTATGTCAATCGGCTGCGGGAAAAGCAGATTAAGAATGCGCTTTGCACGGTGATGTTCTCCCAGGGCGTACCCTTGATCTGGATGGGGGATGAGTGCGGCAACAGTCAGAATGGCAATAATAATGCCTACTGTCAGGACAACGCTGTGGGCTGGAAGAGCTGGGAACGCGATAAGCGAAGCCGGGACATTCATTGTTTTTTGAAACAATTGGCCCGGCTTCGCAAGGAGTATCCGGCGCTGCGCAGTCCCAATCCGATGGAGCTGTGTGATTATAAAGGCTATGGCTACCCGGATTTGTCTTACCATGGGGACAATGGCTGGCGTATGGGAGCCGGCGGAGGAGATCACAGCATTGGCATGATGTATTGCTGCCGATATGCGGATCCGGGTGAAAAAGAGCGAAGAGCGGAACAGGGAGATGTATTAAAAGAAGATTTAAAAAAGGAATCGGAGAAAGAACCAGTACGTCGCGCAAGAGATGAATTCATTTACATTGGCTATAATTTTTCGGCGTTGGATCAGCATCTGGCGCTGCCGTCACTGCCTAAGAAATATCGTTGGTGCTGTATTTTAAACACCGGGGAGGAACGGAGCTTTGAGGAGCGGCAGACGCAGACCGGCGCTCTGACCTTCCGCATCCAAAAGCAGACGGTCTGCATGCTGGTGGGAAGATGCGAGGAGCAGAGCGTGCAAAGGAGCGGGAGCAAAGCAGGATTGGAGGATGTGTAGGGTGACGAATAGGGGGCAATTGCCGCAGCGGAGCTGGGGCTTGAACGGATTTACGCTCAAATGGATTGCCATGGTAACAATGCTGATTGATCATGTCGGGGCCGTGCTGGTTCCGCAGCTGCTGGAGCTGCGGATTATCGGGCGGCTGGCTTTTCCAATCTACTGTTTTTTGCTGGTTGAGGGAGCGGTTCATACTTCAAATTGGAAGAAATATCTGGGACGCCTGCTTGTCTTTGCCGTGATTTCCGAGGTTCCCTTTGATCTGGCCCTGCGGGGCCGGCTGGTGGATGTCACGTCACAGAATGTCTTTTTTACGCTTGCATTCGGACTTTTGGCGGTGATTCTTTTTCAGCGGCTGAAAAATCGCACGTTGGCCTGGGGAGCGGCGCTGCTTCTGGTGCTGGGTGCGGAGTTTTTGCAGACCGACTATGGCGGCGGCGGTGTGATCATGATTCTGGTGTTTTATCTTTTTCGAGAACAGGTTGTGATCAAGGCCGCGGCTTTGATTATGGAGATTACGGTTGGATTTGGCGGTCTTGAGAATTATGCAGTTTTTGCCCTCGTTCCGATTTTGTGCTATAATGGAAAAAAAGGGCCCGGCGGGCTGAAATATTTGTTTTATGTCTTTTATCCGGCACATTTGCTGGTACTCTATCTGCTGTGTACGGTTCCGAGGTAAGTTATGAAGATTTGGAGACATTTTTGTACGATTACAAATCATAAGCTTTTGGTCATGAGGGGCTGCTTTGCGGTGGGATTATACCGACAGGGGCTGTTGCATGATTTGTCCAAATATGGTTATACAGAATTTTCTCTGGGCTGCAGATATTATCAGGGGACGGAAAGTCCGCACAACGGGGAGCGGCGGGCCTATGGCTACTCGCTGGCCTGGCTGCATCACAAGGGATGCAATAAGCATCATCTGGAATATTGGACGGATTATGGCCCGGACAAGGAGAAGGGGCTGGTCGGTATGAAGATGCCCAAGCGTTATGTGGTGGAGATGCTGATCGATCGTGTGAGCGCCTCGAAGAATTATCAGAAGGAGAAATACACAGACGCGGCAGCTTGGGAATATTATGCGAAGAGCAAGGACCACTATCTGATTCATCCCGATACGCAAAGGCTCTTAGAGGAGCTGCTCTGGATGGTCAAAGAACAGGGCGAGAGGAAAGCGTATGACTATATACGGCATACTGTTTTGAAAAAGGATTTTTCGTATTAGCGAATGGATTGGGGCGGGGATGCTTCAAAAAAGGATATTTAGCATAAAGGTTCAGAATTATAGAAGAAAAATGAAAGGAAGACAATTATGATTGACGGGAAAAAGGTGCTGTTCAGCGGGATGCAGGCAACCGGTACATTGACCTTGGGGAATTATCTGGGTGCGCTCAAAAACTGGGTGGCGTTGAGTGAAGAATATGAATGTTTCTATAGTGTGGTAGATTTGCATTCGATTACGGTGCGCCAGGACCCGGCTGAGCTGCGCAAGCGGGCCAGAAGTCTTTTGACGCTCTATCTTGCAGCCGGGCTTGACCCGAAGAAGAATTGTATCTATTACCAGTCGCATGTCTCCGGCCATGCCGAGCTGGCTTGGATTTTAAATTGCTTTACTTATATGGGTGAGCTGAACCGGATGACGCAATTTAAGGATAAGGCTTCTAAGCATGCCGATAACATCAATGCGGGGCTGTTTACTTATCCGGTGCTGATGGCGGCGGATATTTTGCTCTATCAGGCAGATGTGGTGCCGGTCGGCGTGGATCAGATGCAGCATCTGGAGATTACCAGGGATATTGCACAGCGCTTTAACGGCATCTATGGGGATGTATTTACCATTCCAGAAGCTTATATTGGCAAAGTGGGCGCTAAGATCATGAGCTTACAGGATCCGGCAAAGAAGATGTCAA
>CAMULB010000232.1 GCA_947089585.1 uncultured Lachnospiraceae bacterium
AAGAAAGGCCAAGCTTTCTTACCGGCCGGTATTTTTGGTCAATAAAGGGCATGTTTGTGAAAAGAAGGAGGCAGAACAAAAGCATGACGAAGATTGATATTATTTCAGGATTTTTGGGAGCTGGAAAAACCACATTCATCAAAAAGCTGTTAGCGGATGTATTTCAGGGAGAGAAAATCGTCCTCATTGAAAATGAGTTCGGAGAGGTCGGCATTGACGGCGGATTTCTCAAGGACTCCGGCATTGAGATCACCGAGATGAATTCCGGCTGTATCTGCTGCTCGCTGGTTGGAGATTTTGGCCGCAATCTGCGGGAGGTGCTGCAGAAATTCTCGCCCGACCGGATTTTGATCGAGCCTTCAGGCGTAGGCAAGCTGTCGGATGTGATGAAATCCGTGCAGGATGTGGAGGCGGAGCAGGAAGTAAAATTGAGCGGCTTGATCACGGTTGTCAATACGGTCAAGGCGATGAAGCAAATGCGGGCCTTTGGCGAGTTTTTCAATAATCAGATCGCGTATGCCTCGATCCTTGTCTTAAGCCGGACGCAGAAGGTTGCGGCCGAGCAGCTGGAGGAGGTGGTAAAAGCCATTCGGGCGAAGAATGACAAGGCGGCAATCTTAACGACGCCCTGGGACGAGCTGGACGGAAAGCAGATCTACCGGCTGATGGAGCAGCAGAAGTCGTTGGAGGAGGAGCTGATGGAAGCGCAGCGAAAACACCACCAGGAGCATGCGCATGGAGCCGACTGTACCTGCGGGTGTCACGAGCACGATCATACACATGAGCACGGTCACGCGCATGGCGAGGATTGTAGCTGCGGCTGTCATGACCATGACCATCACGACCATGATCACGCGCACGACCATGAGCATCACCACGAGCATAGTCATGAGCACAGTCATGACCACGCGCACGACCATGAGTACAGTCATGAGCATGAGCATCACCATGAGCATAGTCATGAACACGCGCACGACTATGAGCACAGTCATGGGCATGAGCATGACCACGCGCACGATCATGCGCATCACCATGACCATGCGCACAGTCACGACCATGGCCCGGATTGCACCTGCGGGTGTCACGATCATGAACACGATCATGCGCATGGTCATCACCACCACCATGCCGATGAGATTTTTACCAGCTGGGGTGTGGAGACGCCGCATAAATTCACCGCGGAGGTGATTGAACACGCAATGAAGGTGTTCTGCGAGACCGAGGAGTACGGCGGGATCTTAAGAGCCAAGGGGATGGTGCCCACGGAGGACGGCAGCTGGATTTATTTTGATCTGGTGGACGGAGAATATGAGCTGCGAACCGGAGAAGCGGATTATACCGGCCGGCTCTGTGTGATCGGAACGAATTTGAGGGAAGATGCGCTGGCCGATCTGTTTGACATCGCTTAGGGAGGAAAAGGATGGAAGTACCTGTATATTTATTTACCGGATTTATGGACAGCGGCAAGACCAGCCTCATTCGCCAGACCCTGCTGGAAAATGATTTTGGCGAGGGGGCGCGTACTTTATTGATCGCCTGCGAGGACGGCGACGAGGAATACGAGGAAGGGGCGCTGAAGGCGGCGAATGTCACGCTGGTGATGCTGGAACAGGAGGCGGACTTTTCCCAGGAAAATTTGCAGAAGCTGCAGGAGCTGTATCGTCCCGATCAGGTTTTTGTAGAATATAACGGTACCTGGGAGATGGCGCGTTTTCTTGATACGCCGATGCCGAAAGACTGGGTTCTGGTTCAGTCTTTGGCTACGGTGGACGCCTCAACCTTTGAGGTCTACCTGGCCAATATGCGCACGATGATGATGGAGCAGCTGTTTCTGGCGGATGCGGTGATCTTCAATCGCTGTGACGATGATACGCCCAAGGGCAAATTTCGCCGCACTGTGAAAGCGAAAAATCGCAAAGCGCAGATTGTCTACGAGCGGGCGGACGGCACGATTGACGAAAACGACAGGGAGGAGCTTCCCTTTGACCTCAATGCGGATGTGATTGAGATTACCGATATGGACTATGGTATCTGGTATCTCGACGCGATGGATGATCCGAAGAAATATGAGGGGAAAAAAGTTCGCTTTCTCGCGCTCGTCTACCGGCCAGAGAACAAGCTGAAAAAGGGCGTAATGATTCCGGGGCGGTTTGCTATGACGTGCTGCGCAGATGATATCACCTTTATCGGCTTCAAATGCAAGAGCGAACAGGCCGCGCAGATTCCCCATAAATCCTGGATTACCATCACGGCGAAGGTTAAGGTTGAATTTGCGTTGGAATACAAGGGCAAGGGCCCGGTGCTGTACGCAGAAGAGATCCGGCCGGCCGAGAAGCCCCAGGAGGAGCTGGTCTATTTCAGCTAGGCGATTGAAAAAACTTGACAAATCGGCGAAAAAATTTGTAAAATAAAAACAGTTCCCGTTACAAGAGGGGCAAGAAAGGCAGGAAGAAACATGATTAAAATTGGTATCATCGGATATGGCTTTATGGGCCATGAGCATATGACGATGCTGTCGGATTTTGACGGAATCAAGGTGACGGCTGTCTGCGATATTGATCCGGAACAGCTGGCGGATGCGCCGGCCGATGTCAAGCATTACGCCGGGGCCAAGGAGCTGGTTGCTGATTCAGAGGTGGACGTTGTGCTGATTGTGGCCAATAATAACCAGCACTTACAGCTGGTGAAGCTGGCGGCTGAGGCCAAGAAGGATATCATCTGCGAGAAGCCGCTGGCGCTTTCGATTGAAGATCTGGAAGAGATGGAGCGGGTTGTGGCCGAGCATGGGGTCAAATTTACCGTTCATCAGCAGCGCCGGTTTGACCCGGATTTTCGTACCGCCAAGGCAGTGTTTGACGCGGGTACGCTGGGCGATGTGTACACTGTACAGAGCGGCCTTTACGGCTTCAACGGCAATATGCACGACTGGCACATCTATCCCGAACAGGGCGGCGGCATGCTCTACGACTGGGGCGTGCATCTGATTGACCAGATGCTGTTTATGATTCCCGGCAAGGTTAAGACCGTATTTGCCGATGTGCGCAACGTGATCAACGAGCAGGTAGACGACTATTTCAAGATCCTGCTTCGCTTTGAGAGTGGGATTACCGCCGAGATCGAGCTTGGAACCTATTTCCTGCGCGACAATACGGACAAATGGTTTGAGCGTCATTGGTTTTTGGGCGGCAACAAGGGCTCTGCGTATCTCGACGGCTTTGACCCAAAGGGCAGCATTGCGCGCACGACTCAGCTTCTGACCAATGTCGGCGGCTCCCGCACGATGACTGCGGCAGGCCCGACCCGCTCCTTCGGTCCGCCTCCCGCAGGACGGATTGTCACCGAGCCATTGCCCGAAGTACATACCGAGCACCGCAATTACTTTGAGAATTACGTCAAAGCTTACCATGGAGAAGAAGAATTCCTGGTCAAGATTCCAGAGGTAAAGCGTGTATTGAAGCTGATGGATGCGGCGAGAGAGTCTGCGCGGACTATGAAATCAGTAGATTTTGAGTAAGAAATGGCTGCCGTAATCAGAGCGGCTCTCAAATGGGGAACAATTTGGCGATCAGCTGCGGCTTTGGATGAAAGATTGCTGCAGCGGTTGCCGGGTTGTTTTTTTGATTACGCTTTTGATTGTATTTTTTCGCTGGATCGGTTATAATTTCTATCAAAGTGGGCAATATAGATGTTTCAAAGGAAGTGGAAAATTATGATCAAAAACTTACGCATTCAGAATTTTAAGGGCTGGAAAGATACAGGAGTGATTCACATGTCTCCTTTGACCGTCTTTTTTGGTGAAAATAGCTCTGGAAAATCAAGTATTGGCCAGTTCTTGATGATGCTGAAACAAAGTGTGGAATCCTCGGATCGAAAAGCAGTTTTTTTTACGGGGAATGAGGACACGGCTGTAGATTTGGGGCTGCCGTCGGATATGATTTTTGATCAGGATTGGAATCAAGCGATTATATTTTCTTATGATTGGACTTTGGAAAAAGAAATTCGACTGGAAGATGTATTGCATGACAAACGTTTTGCCTCCAAGCACATCAATTTTGAGGGAAAAGTAAAAATAGCAGATGAAAAAAGCCAGGCATTAGAGGTGATATCTTTCAATTATGTGTTTGATACGGTTGGGAAAGAAAAGATTGAGATTGGTCTTAAGAAAAAAGAGGCATTGGGGAATGTAAAAAAGAGTTATGAGCTGACCTATGACAATTATGATTTTGTACGCTCAAGAGGCAGAGTGTGGGATATCACTTCACCGGTACGGTTTTATGGTTTTCCAGATGAAGCAGTCGCTTATTACCAAAATGCAAATTTTCTGCAGAATATTAATCTTTATCATGAAAAAATGTTTTCGGGAATTTATTATTTAGGCCCGCTTAGAAGACAGGCGAAAAGGCTGTATAATTGGAATGGGAGCATTCCGGACAGCGTTGGATATCTTGGTCAGGATGCGGTACAGGCTATCCTGGCTGCTGAAGATGAGAATCGTATGATTAATTTAAAGTATCGCAGCCCAAGAAAACCATTTCAGGCGATTATTGCTGAAATGCTGCAGAAAATGTCTTTGATTGAGGATTTTAAAATTGAAAAAATTTCTGCCAGACGCCAGGATTATGACGTGAAGGTGAGAACAAAAGGCTCAAAGAATTGGGTCGATATTCCAGATGTTGGAATTGGAGTTTCACAGGTATTGCCTGTAATCGTTGAGCTTTTTTATGCTCCCTCCGGTTCTGTTATTATCATGGAGCAG
>CAMULB010000233.1 GCA_947089585.1 uncultured Lachnospiraceae bacterium
CAGTTGGTAGAGCACCTGACTCTTAATCAGGGTGTCCAGGGTTCGAGCCCCTGAAGGCGCATTAAAAAAGGGCTGTAGCAAGATATAAACTCTGTTACGGTTCTTTTTGTTTCAACAAACGTCAGGCATCACAATCGTTGGCATAGCCTTTGCGCACTATAACAAAAAACAAAGAATCTTCTTCAAACACTACTTCTTTTTATCCTTTTTATCATTCAATATCGAAGAGATCTCCCCGAAATGCTTCTTCATCGTCAGGACACGCTGATCCATTGACGGTTTGTTATAAGTAAATTCCGCTATTTTTTGTTTTATATTCTTTTTCTTTCTGGCCATACAGTGCTCCTTTACAGAAAGTCTTTGGATATTATATTTAAAAATAACCCATTTTATGATAAAATAAGGAAAAAATTCACACCGCGTGAGGCGCTTGTTGCAGATGTGGTTCAATACAGAAAAAAGGGGAGGAATGCAGCAGATGAAACAGATTTTAATTGCATGTTCTATGCTGGAGGATGAGATTCATCAGGTTTATCGGGAGATTGATTGTCAGATTCCCGTTGTTTGGGTGGAACGCGGGTTTCACAATACGCCTGAGCGTTTGAAGGAAGAGCTTCAAAAATTGATTGAGGAGCATCAGGATTGTGACCAGATCTTGCTGACCTTTGGCCTCTGCGGCAATGGCACCGATGGCATTGTGAGCGAAAAGGCGACGCTGGTAATGCCGAAATTCGATGACTGTATCAATATGCTTTTGTGCAGCGGGAAGCGTGTAAGCCGCGGTCTTGCCAAGACAGGATCGATTTATATGACGAGAGGCTGGATACAGGATTCCCAGGCTATTTTGGCGCAGTACGAGCAGAATGTGGAGAACTATGGGGAAGAGATGGCCCAGGAGATTATGGAGATGATGTATGAGCATTATGATACGCTCTCGGTGATTGATACCAAAAGCTATGATTTGGCTCCGGTCATGGAGTATGCGAAAAAGGCCGGAGCGCTTCTGGAACTGACGCCACAGACGGCGCCGGGCTCTACCAACATCATAAAGCAGCTTCTGACTGGCAATTGGGAAGAGAATTTTATTATCTGTCAGCCCGGCAGCCCCGTAGAACAATCCTTGTTTGAATTTAAGGCGTAAAGCGTTTTGCAATCAGCTTGAAAATGGGATTGCCCATTGCAGAAAAACGTTGTTCATATTCTGTCATAATATTTCCTGCATTCATCGAAGTATCATGGTGCAGATCCCTTGTGCAGGCAGTCAGCGTCCAACACGCCAGTTCGATCTGCTCTAAGGAAAAGTCGAACAGCGGTTGATTATCCGTTTTGAACTCCACTTGACCTTCGGGTTTTAGAACCTGATCATAGCGGGAAAGGAATTCTTTGGATGTCAGCCGCCGTTTGGCGTGGCGGTCTTTGGGCCAGGGATCAGAAAAATTCAAATAAATGCGGGAAATTTCATCTTTTGCAAAGCAATTGGTGAGATCTTCTGCTTCCATGCGGATGAATCGCAGATTTTGCAAGGGTTGTTCTTCCATCTTCTGCAGTCCGCGCAGCAGGACGCTGGAATATTTTTCAATGCCGATGTAATTTAGGTTCGGATTCTGTTCGGCTAATGTCAACAAAAATTGTCCTTTTCCCATGCCAATTTCCATGTGGATGGGATGCTGATTCTCAAAGAGCTGCTGCCAGCGGCCTTTCTGTTCCTCCGGGTTCTGGATGCACCATTGGTTTTGGACGATGGCCTCCCGTGAGCCGGGAATATTTCTCAATCTCATGAATGATTTTCCTCCTATAGATTGTCCGAATCGGATTGCTGTTTTATTTTACTATAAGGCCGGGCAAAAGAAAAGGGGCAGATTCTTTTCAAAAAATATTTTTTACAGTAATAAAAAAGTAAAAAAGCTGTTATACAAATGTAAAAGTTGCCATTTGAATGAAAATATTTTATAATAAAATCGTTAAGAAAATGAGAATAGGACAAAGGAGAAAGCTATGAGAAAACAAAAGCGATTGAGTGGAATCTTGGCAGGTATCATATGTCTGTTCCCATTGAGTTCGATCCCTGCCAATGCTCAAGCCTATTGGCCCAACGGACCGGAGGTGCAGGCTGAATCAGCTGTTGTGATGGAAGCTTCTACGGGAACAATTTTATATGAAAAGAATCCCCATGAAGAGCTTTATCCGGCAAGTATTACCAAGATTATGACCACACTTTTGGCTGTTGAGAATTGCAGTCTTGACGAAGAGGTTACTTTTTCTTATGAGTCCGTGCATAACATTGATCGGGAAAGTACCCATATTTCGCGCGATGTGGGGGAAGTCATGACCATGGAGCAATGTCTCTATGCAGTGATGTTGGGCTCGGCCAATGAGTGCGCCTATGCGGTTGCGGAGCATGCCGGAAAGGGCTTTGAGAACTTTATTGCCATGATGAATGATAAGGCGCAGAAACTGGGATGTCAGAATACGCACTTCAATAATCCCCATGGTCTGACGGAAGAGGAGCATTATACCAGCGCCTATGATATGGCGCTGATCTCACAGGCCGCGATGAAAAATGATACCTTTCGTGCAATTACGGGCACAAAGCGTTATACGATTCCCGTTACCAACAAGCATCCGAATGAAGAGACACCGCTGGTCAATCATCACAAGATGCTGACAAATTATCAGGGCGATACGGCATATCTGTATGACGACTGTATTGGCGGCAAGACCGGTTATACGGATTTGGCCAGAAGAACGCTGGTGACGTTTGCCGAGCGCGAAGGAATGACGCTGATCTGTGTGGTCATGAAGGAAAACAGCAATGTGGATTATCTGGATACACGACTTTTGCTGGATTATTGCTTTGATAATTTTACCATGTGGAATATATCAGAGCATGAATCACAATATAAAATAGCCGGTTCTGCTAATCCGGAGATTTTTTCTTCGGCGCAAAGCTTTGTCGATCTCGACCGGGAGAGCCAAATTGTACTTCCGAAAACGGTACCATTTGAAAATGCAGAATATGAAATTATAGAGCAAAAGAATGACGAGGGAATCGTTGCTCTGCAATACACCTATGGTGGGCGTGTGGTTGGCAGAGCCAGTATCGCGGCTACCAATGCTAATGTGGAGCCCTACGAATTCCACAGTCTCGATTTGGACGATGGGGCCGAGAAGCAAAGGGTTGAGGAGACGAAAAAAGAATCCAAGAAGATGCAGATCAATCCAAAACAAGTGCTGCTCGCAGCGGCTGCGATTGTGGGCGTGATCCTGGTCGGAATTCTGGTTGTTTATTTGTTCCATCATTTTTATATCATCCGTCATCGCATCCGGTCGAAGAGAAAAGAGAGAAGAAAATACAAAGTAATCAAAGAAGGAAAGCACAGCAAATGGCGCACGCGCTGGTAGGATAGAACAATGCGTTGTTGTTTGAAGAATCGGGCGTCTGTTGCTGTGAACCGCAATAAAAATGCTGCTGTTCACACAAAAAGATTTCATGGTGTGAGCAGCAGCATTTGATCTTATACAGCCGGGAACTTCAAATCGCGGTATTTGCCGGATTTCTCCTTTACCTGATCTATGTTTTGGAAGAAATGAATTCGTGTTTCGATGATCTCATCCAGATGCAGATCGCGGCATTTGTCCACATTGCGATCGCGGCATAAGCCGTTCTCTGCCAGCACAAATTTGACTTTGCCGTTTTCATCCTTAACCAGATCGCCGCCGGCGCCGCAAACGGCACATTCAAAGGGGAATTGAATGCCGTCCCAATGGACGTCTCCCTTGAAGATCAAGCCGCCATGGCAGTTGGGGCATAAACCAAGATCGGGATCGCCCAGCCATTCACGTTCGCCGACCGGAGTCTGAATGGCCTTGATGATATTCTCACCCATCTGATGTGCCCGCTTGAGGTGATCTTCTCTCAATAATACATTGCCGGGACGTCCAACCCGTGTGGTCATATACTGATCTACAACTTGGATTGATTGTGTAAACATGGAAGCAGCCATAGTCTCCAGTGTCAGTCCCTGCCAGTCATGACAGGAGCCGCCCACTGCAATCAGACCAGCCACACAATGTTTGTCTTCCTTTAACGCGCCGATTTTTAACAAAAATGCCTGCTCGTAAGCCAAAAAGCGCTGTGCGAATCTGGTGTATACCGAGCTGGGCATTAAATCGTAGGTGGGGCAGCCGATGATTACGCCGTCCTGCTGCTGCATAGCTGTAATCAGCTTATCTACGTCGTCCTTTTCCTTAAGTACGCAGCCTCGGTATTCGCCCTTGCCCTGAGCTACTTCGCCCATGTTCATCGTACAGCCTTCGCATCCGGTACAAGGCAGAATATTGTAATCGAATAAATTAATCAATGTACATTCTGCTCCTGCTTCCTGACATGCCAGTAATGCTTCCTTGACCATGATCTCGCTGTTGCCGTTATGTCTGCCGGCAACAATACCCATTACTTTCATCTGTTTCGTCCTCCTCTATTTCTTCAACCTATGATAGATACCTTTAGAATATCATCATAATGCACAAATTTCAATTGAATTTTAAAGAAAAAATCAGATGTTTTATGCAATATTTTTATGTACATATACCTTTTGGTAATGATATAATGACATTATAGTTATATTGTAAAAAGGAACGGTTTCAGGTTTTATTTGCTTAAATAATTACTGCAAACGAATCTTTTTTCTCAAAGGAGCAGAGACGATGACCTTTCAGCAGATCAAATATTTCATTACCGTAGCGG
>CAMULB010000234.1 GCA_947089585.1 uncultured Lachnospiraceae bacterium
CGACCAAAAACATGATCTTGCTCCCCTCAGGCAGCACATGTCCGCGGCGCTCAATCAGATGGGTCAACGGCTCCTTAAACAGAATCGCCGCTAAGGGAAGGCCGAACAGCAGCAGCATCAAAGCAATTGCCGGCATGTGATTCCCCGTGGCAAACAACACAACGCACAGCGCCGCAAAGCCATAGCAGACGAGCCCGGCCAGGCCGCTGGGATCAAAAATCAGCCGCCCGTATTCCTTGGCCCTTACAGCGTTTATGATGTTCAGCACCATGGCAAACAGGATCAAAGCACCGCCAAAGCCGATTGCCATATACAAGGTCTCCATGATATTGTCCATCGGCCTGCGCCAGAGGGCCGGAAGAATCTCTTCAAATCCGAACAGGCTTCCGTACAGAAAGCCGAAAACGACGGAGCAAATCCCGGCCAGCGTGAGAATGCCCGCCAGACGCATCTTCTTAAAGTGATATAAGGCAAAGCCGCCGACTGCCAAAAACAGGCCCTGCCCCACATCGCCGAACATCAAGCCAAACATCAATGAATACGTCAAGGCCACAAACAGCGTAGGATCCATCTCGTTGTAGGCCGGAAGCCCGTACATCTCCACGAACATCTCAAAGGGCTTCAAAATTCCCGGATTTTTCAGCCTGGTGGGCGGATGCGTGGCCTCCTTTACATCCATTGTCTCCTCCATACAGTGCACATCTGGATCGTCTTTTAGCTCCCGCTGCAGCGCGGCGGCATCCGGCTCTGCCATCCAGCCGTAAAGAATATAATATTCTCCCTTGTTGGCCGGCCGCGTACAAGCCGCCAATTTGCGGATTTCAAAATTGTTACAGTAGTCTTCCAGCGACTGATACGCGCCAAGCAGCTCCCGCCGATTCTCAACCAACAGATCGTGCATCTGCTCTGAGAGCTCCCGGCTCTTGGCCTCGTTGTCCGCAAGCTCCTGCTCAGCCGCCCGATACGCCTCCTCCGGCGTTCCCTCAAAGGAATCCGGCATATAGAGCTGTTCAAAATGGAACGACAGATACATCGCATCCACCTCGACCACATGCGTATAGGGCACAAAATAGACGCCCCATACATATTCTTCATCGTTGTCACACTCATAAAACAGCGTGTGCGGCATCTCCGCCAAATACCGCTCCAGCTTATGATAATAATCGAGCGGAATCCGCCCCAGGCGGAACCTGATAAAATGAAAATCCAACAGCTTCTTAAATTCAAAGTCAAGACTGCGGAAGCTGGACAGCTCTGCCATAAAATCCTTCAATTCCTGATTACGCTTGATAAGCTCCCGCTGCTGACTCTGAATCTTGCTGGTATGCTCATACGCCTCCTGAATCAGTTCCTGTGCCTCCTTGGGGGAAAATGCGTCCAAAGGCTCTCCCGCAACCCGATCCAAATACTGCAGCAGCTCTTTTCCGTTCTGATAAACATCGCGATAGACGTTCGTCTCCAGAAACGGGCGCACATTATTGATCGAGCCAAGACTTGACATGGCATTCTCAAAATGTATCTCATATTTTCCCAGATACTGCTTCATCACCCGGTCAATGTCGTATTTCGGCCCGGTAATATGCAGTAATTTCATCTTCTCAACCACTTATGCTCCTCCAATTCCCGATCAAAACAGTTTACACGGTGATCAGAATAAAGTCCTTGATATCCTTCGGCGCGACCTGATAACGAATTCCCTCAATGATGGTCGTCAGCCTTCCGATCTCCAGCTCCTTCTCATGAATATAGCGCAGAACCGGAGCCATGGATACCGGATATTTCCGGCTTACATGGTGGTACATCTGTTCAATGACATTGCGATAGGAAATCTCGTCCTCCATCTGCACATACGCATCCTTGCCCCGAAAATAGACCGTGCCGGCAAGAATCCGGTTCTGCTCAGCTAAGTCCGCCGCCCGCGCCATTTCCTGAAGCTCCTGGGGGCGAAGCCGGCCATGGTGTGGAATCAGCTTCGCAAGAATCTCCTCCGGCGTCTGATCGTAATACCGCTTCCAGCGGTAAATCCACATAATATTGAGCCAGTCAATTCTCGTCCCGTAGATCTCCTGCAGCACCGATTTCATCACGGAGCTCTTCATCGCCCGGATGGAACGAAAGACCGTATCGTAATAGAACAAATCCAGTCCCATGGCATAATCCACATACTGTGCCGTCCCGCTGTGATGCAGCTTTGCAAATAGCGGCTCATAGCCGCTTCCCGTAAGGCACAGCAGCAATTCCTGCAGCGATTGTGCCTTCAGCACGGATTCCAGGGGAAAACTGGTATGCTTGCTGAAAAATGCGTCGGAATATTTTTCAAGCTCCTGCATCTGCCCCCGAAACAGATGCTTGACCTGCTTTTTCAGCAAATCCGCTTCATAGCGGAAAAAAATGTATGCAAAGGCCAGCCGCTGTTCCTTGTTGGAAACACGATATAATTTGTCAATATCCCGATAGAGAGAATTGCGAATTACCGCTTCCACCTGTCCTCTATGCCAGACCCCCTCATGCTCCCGGTAAATCTCCTGATAGCCGGCTGTCCCTTTCAGGTATCCGACCGCTTCACTGACCGTTGCCAGCTCCGTCAGTTCCCGATACTGAGAGTGCTCCAACAGCTTGCCGCTCATGGCGCGGGTCTTGGTAATCAATCCGCTGTAACGCATCAACCTCATCGCTTATCCCTCTGTGATTCTCTGAAAAATCTCATCCGCCAGCTCCTCCAAATGACCGTAAAGCGCATCGTCCAGCTCCTGCATCTGTCTCGTATGCTTCTCTTCGATCTGTCGGATCTCCTCTTTCGCTTCCTTTTGGTAGCGCTTCTCCTCATCCGCCAAATACATCTCCAGATTGCGCCGAAGCTCCTTCTCCATCGCCTGCCACTCCAACTCCTTCTGATCCTTTAAGCGCTCCTTATACCGCTGTGCATCCGCTAAAATCCGGCCGGCCGTCTCTTCCATCTCGTACAGCTTCGTTATAACCTCATTCATGGGCAACACTCCTTTGATTCTCAAGTGAAAGGGCAATTGCAAAATATGTCCCACCATATAATAGCACTCTTTGTCAAAATAATCAAAATTTTTTTTCAAAAAAAGAGCACCTGTTACAAGCCCCCCACATATAGTAAACTGTAAACAAAATTTTGGAGGATTTAACATGAGTGATTTAGCTGCAACAAACTGTGGATGTGGATGTGAGAGCAACAACGGAGGATGCGGTTCCTGGATCTGGATTATTCTCCTGCTGTGCTGCTGCGGCAACGGCAACAGCGGTTTCTTCGGCGGCAACAACGGTGGATGCGGATGTGACAGCATCTGGATCATCCTTCTGCTTCTGTGCTGCTGCGGCAACGGCAGCGGTCATGGCGGCGGTGGCTTCTGCTGCTAATTCGCAATCACTTTGCGGGTGTGCATATTTTCTGCGCACCCGCAGAAAAAGCAGGCACCAAAGGGATGGGGCTGTCGCATTAAGAAATAAACATACAAGATACAATACAAATAAAAATCATACCATATCTTGTAATTGTATTTCTTAATGCGGCAGCCCCATCGTCTATCCTATTTCGGTTTTTACAAATGATGTACACGCAGCGCCCGAATCGCATTGAGTACGGCGATAACCATAATGCCCACATCGGCAAAAATAGCAAACCACATATTCGCAGCCCCGACGGCACCCAATCCGAGACAGACAAGCTTCACCGCCAGTGCCAGTACGATATTCTCATACACAATGGCAATGCATTTGCGTGAAATCTGAATCCCTTTGGCAATTTTCATCGGATCGTCGTCCATCAGAACCACATCGGCCGCTTCAATCGCCGCATCCGAGCCCATCGCCCCCATCGCAATCCCGATATCAGCCCGCGACAGAACCGGCGCATCGTTGATGCCGTCTCCGACAAAGGCCAGCTTCGCTCCCTGCGCTTTTCCTGCCAGCAGCTTCTCCACCTCATCCACCTTATCGCCCGGCAAAAGCTCTGCATGCACCTCGTCTACCTTAAGCCGATGCGCCACCTCTTCAGCCACGCGCCGGCTGTCTCCGGTCAGCATGACCGTCCGCTCCACCCCGGCCCGCTTCAATGCCGCAATCGCCTGAGCCGAATTTTCTTTCTCCAAATCAGAAATCACGATATGCCCGGCATAAGCATCGTCAATCGCCACATGGACAATTGTTCCCACCGAGTGACAGTCTGCATAGGCAATCCCCAGCCGTTTCATCAGCTTATCATTCCCCACGGCAACCGTATGGCCGTCCACCTTCGCCGTAAGACCCTGACCGCCGAGCTCCTCCACCTCGCTTACACGGCGCAGCTCCAATTCCTTGCCGTAAGCCCGCTTTAGGCTCTTGCTGATCGGATGCGAAGAAGAAGCCTCCGCCAGCGCAGCGTACATCAAAAGCTCTTCCTGCGGACGCGGATTGTGGTGAACGCCGTTTACTTCAAATACCCCCTGCGTCAGCGTGCCAGTCTTGTCAAAGACTACGATCCTTGTCTTTGACAGCGTTTCCAGATAATTGGAGCCCTTAATCAAAATACCTTCTTTGCTCGCACCGCCAATTCCGGCAAAAAAGCTCAAGGGAATGCTGATAACCAGCGCACAGGGACAGCTGATAACCAAAAAGGTCAGCGCCCGA
>CAMULB010000235.1 GCA_947089585.1 uncultured Lachnospiraceae bacterium
TGCTACCACACGGACCTGAACCGTGCGCGTCTGCCAATTCCGCCATTCCTGCATGTGTTCTGCAAGTCACTCATGACTTACAACAAAAATGATTATAAATGGTTTTGCGAAATATGTCAATACCTTTTTGAAAATTTTTTTTATTTTTTTTGCCCGCGTTGCTCATTCAAAAATCACGCCGCACAGAGCAGTTCTGCACCTGCCTTGAATCGCCTGCGATCTGTCCTTTTCTGCTGCATATGCCTTATTCCTGCTGCATTCAATCCTGCTTCAGACGTTTGCCCTTCTCCTGCTGCATCCAATCCTGCTTCAGACGTTTGCCCTTTTCCTACTGCACCAGATACTGCTCCAAAACCGTGCGCACACCGTTTACCACGTAAGCGCTGCCGCCCCGGTCCTTTACATCCTCCACCATCGTCACAATCAAAAACGGATTCTGAATTCCAACATCGGCCGTAAACACCGAAAACCACCCCAGCTCCGTCCCCTGTTCATCCTCCTTGGACGATTTGATTTCCGCCGTGCCGGTCTTTCCAGCCAAAGCCAGATCCTCGCGGAAAATTCCGTGACCGGTTCCATTCGGATCTGCGACCACCTGTTTCAGGCTCTCCAGAATCGTCGTCGATACCTCCTGTGAAAACGCCTGATTGAGCCAAATCTCACCCTTTTTTTCTCCCGCTGTCAGACAAGGCGACACCACGTTGCCGCCATTGTAAAAAGCCGTGTACAGACAGGCCAGATGGATGGGATTGATCAGAATCTGCCCCTGCCCGTAGCCGCTGTCCGCCAGCTGTACCTCCGTCTCGATCTTCTCTGTGTTGGAATACTGTGATTCTCTCACGGAAATCGCAAACGGAAGCTTTTCTGCAAATCCCAGGCTCTTAAGCGCCTCCGCCAGCGGCTCCTCCCCAATCCGCAGCGCCGCCTTGGCAAAATAAATATTATCCGAATAGAGCATCGCATTGTCAAGCGTCGCCGGTGCGGCCTCATGCAGCGTAGTGACAAAGTAATTGCCCCACGACTCGTCCTGCTGCCAGCTCACGCCCTCAGCTCCATAGTCCGTCTCCGCTTCAATCGCCCCGCTGGACAATCCAATCGCACCAATCAAAGGCTTCAGCGAAGAACCGGGACAGAAGGTCTGCCGAAACCGGTTGTACATCGGCTTTCGCTCATCCTCGTTCAGCGACGTCCACGCTTCGTCCGTCAAGCCAAAAATAAAATCGTTGTCATTAAAGGACGGCGTGCTGACCAGCGCCAGTACTTCTCCGCTGGCCGGATTCATGGCCACCGAGCAGCTTTTATCCTCCAAAAACTGCTGGTACAAAAGCGTCTGCAAATCGGAATCAATCGTCAGGGTAATGTCCTCCCCGTCCATCTTGGCCCGCTGCGCCAGTGTCTGCTTTGTCTCTCCGTTTTTATCGCAAATAAAAATCTCACATCCGTCCCTGCCGCGCAAACGCTTCTCAAACAGGCTTTCCAGGCCGCTTCTGCCGATCATATCATTGGCATCGTATCCTTCGCCCTCATGCTCCTCCAGATCCTCGGCCGTCACCTTCTGTACATAGCCGATCAAATGAGCGGCCGCCTCCGCCAGCGGATATTCCCGCACCTCTGTATCGGAAATTTTTACGCCCGGAATCTGCAAAAGCTGGTTCTGACGCTCCTTCTCCGCGCGCACCGCTTCGTCGGGCGTATCCGTCAAAAGATCAATCTCTTTGATCTTGGGAATCGTTTTGATCGGAACAAAGGAATCCTCCCGCACCCACTCGGCCGATATCCTTCCTGCAATTGCGTTTTCATCCATCTGCAGCAGCGCGGACAGCTGGGAGACTGCCAAAGCCGAATCCTGCAGCTTTCCCGGCACGACGCCCACCATCGAGGCCACCCCCTCGCCCGCCAGCACCTTTCCGCTGCGGTCGAGAATCTGTCCGCGTTTGGCGTCCGAGGTTGTGATCCGCACCTTATCGGAAGCTTCAAGCCCCGGAAAAATCAACCCATCCTCCCAGCGCAGTAAAAATTCTTCTCCATTTTGAATAAAATACGCTTTGTTGTCGAACGAAATCTCCCCCGCCAACGTGTCGAAGCTCATATGGTAGCGCACGCTGACCACACCGTCGGCCTCCTCCTGAGCCTGCAGGTCTGTGACCGATAGCTTCTCCATCTCGATTCCTTCGTAAATGCGCGCGTTGCGGGAGACAAACGTATCCTTCTTCGGACTGTTGCCGATCACCTCGATCATCTGATACATCCGGTCGTATTCGTGATTTTTCAGATGCGTCATGTAGGTGGTCAGCAGCTGCTCCGCCACATGGCGCTCCTTTTTTTCTCCGGTATTGCTTCTCAACAAAAAAATCACGCCTGCCACGACCATGACACAGGCCAGAGCGATCAAAGATGCAACAATCTTCACCAGACGCTTCTGCTGCTGTCTTTTTCTGCCCAGTTTTTTTCTTTTGTTCTTCATCTTGTCCTCCTCTTGTGATGATCTGCCGCCGCAGATGTTCGATTCTTTTTTTAATCCGCATGCTTCACACCGGAAAAATCATGCACAGGATTTTTATTTTGCAATATATTATAGAAACAACTTTATGGAGTGTCTTTCCCAATGGAAGAGAAAACATCGACTCACATCAATTCCTGCAGCTTTGCCGGCCTAAGACCGTTTGTGGCCGACCTGCCCAACCCGCCCGTTGCGGTCAAGGAAAAAAATCTGGCTTACGCCAACCTGCTCAGTGTAGACTACTGCGGCTTTGTCTCGGAGCTGTCTGCCATCACACAGTACATCAACAACGAAAATCGGCTTTCCTTACACCACTGCTCCGTTGCCAGAACGCTTCTCGGCATCGCAATGGCAGAGATGATGCATCTGCAGACCTTAGGCGAACTGATCGTACTGCTGGGCGGAAGCATAGATTATGTGGCGAAGCTCAAAAACGGCGAACGGCGGATGTGGACGCCCAATTATCTCACGCTTACCGACTGCCCCCGCAAAATGCTGGCCGATGAAATCGAGGCGGAAAAAAATGCGATCGCCCAATACCAGCTGCACATCAGCATGATCGAGGACGAGTGCGTCAACGCCGTTCTGGCCAGAATCATCGAGGACGAGACTTATCATATCGCGCTGCTCAAGGCCCTGCAAAAGGAATTTTAGCGCATGTCAGCCATCCCTCTGCCGTCTGACGCCCCATCCTTCGAGGGCAGTTATATCAAGAAGCAGCGTGCGATTCCTCTCCGGCCTTGAAATTATATATCGGTCGAATGACCCGATCAATCTGCACGGTATCCCCGATGTTTCCGACGATGTCTTCCATCCCTTTATAGGCCATCGGACATTCATCGAGCGTATTGCGGTTCACCGATGTAGTATAGATTCCCTCCATCTGCTTTTTGAATTCGGATACGGTAAAGGATTCCCGCGCCGCCGAGCGGCTCATCAGCCGTCCGGCTCCATGGGGCGCCGACTGGTTCCAGTCCTCGTTTCCCTTTCCCGTGCAGATCAAGGAGCCGTCACGCATATTGATGGGGATCAGCAGCCGCTCCCCTTTTCGGGCAGAGACCGCACCCTTTCGCAAAATCATCGCCTCAGTATCAATGTAATTGTGAACCGTGGAAAACTGTTCCATGACATGCAGCTTCATTCCCTTGACCAGCTCATCCACCATCGCCTTGCGGTTCAGCATCGCATAATTCTGGACAATCTTCATGTCGTGGATATATTCCGCAAAAAGCGTTCCTGAGACATATGCTAGCTGTCTGGGAATATTCGTCCGTTTGGTGTTTTTCAGCGCGGCAATGCTCTTTTGGATCTCACGCTCCCTGCCCTGAGCCTTCAAATCCGCAATCAGCTCCTCCACATCCTTTTGGGAGGACCCGTTCAGAACCTTGTAGCCCTCTTGCTGGTAATACTCCGCCACCTCCAGCCCTAAATGACGGCTGCCTGAATGCACCACCAGATAGAGATTACCCTCTTCATCCTGATTCGCCTCAATAAAATGATTGCCGCCGCCCAGTGTCCCTAAGCTTTTCTCGACTCTTTTCATTCCAATCCGATGATAACAGTGCAATTCCTCCAGATTGATTTCATCAAAAAAGCGGTGCGTCTTCTCCCGCACCTGGAATCCGGACGGAATCCTTTCATAGATCAGCTTATCCAGCTTCTGCAGCTCCAGATGCTTCTCCTTAATCCGAATCGTCTCCATGCCGCAGCCAATATCCACACCCACCAGGTTGGGAACAATTGCATCCTGAATCGTCATCGTTGTTCCGATCGTACAGCCAGCCCCTGCGTGAATATCCGGCATCAGACGAATCCGACTGCCTGCTGCAAACTCCTGATTCAACAAAAGAAGCACCTGTGAAATAGATGCTTCGTCTACAACGTCCGTAAAAATCCTTGCCTCGTTATATTTTCCCTTTAATTCAATCATAATTCCTCCTGCAAGATTGTGCAGCCGGCTTAGACTTCCCCATTCCCATCTTTTTTTATCATACCATGCTCCCGCACAAACCGCAAGATTTGGCAATAAAAAAATCCTGAAACATTCTCTTCTCAAATGTCTCAGGATTACTCGTAGCGGAAGAGGGATTTGAACCCCCGACACCACGGGTATGAACCGTGTGCTCTCG
>CAMULB010000236.1 GCA_947089585.1 uncultured Lachnospiraceae bacterium
ATACGCGCTTTGGCATGGAGCTTAAGGATGTCTCGAAGACGGTGGAGCAATGCGGGTTCGGCGTTTTTACCTCGGCGCTTGCAGCCGGCGGTTCGGTGCGGGGCATCAATGTCAAGGGGCAGGGGGCGATGCCGCGCAAGCGAATCGACAAGCTGGTGGAATTTGCCAAGGGATTTAAGGCTAAGGGCCTGGCTTATCTCTGCGTCGGTGCAGACGGCAGCTACAAGTCCTCCTTTGCAAAATTTATGACCGAGGAGGAGCTTGAGGCGCTGACCAAAGCGATGGAGGCCGAACCAGGTGATCTGTTGCTGTTTGCGGCGGATCAGAATGCAGTGGTTTGGGATGTGCTGGGCAACCTGCGTTTGCTGCTGGCGAAGGAGCTTGAGCTGATCGACAAGGAGCGCTATGATTTCGTCTGGGTGACGGAATTCCCGCTCTTGTCCTGGTCTGAGGAAGAAGGCCGCTTTACGGCGGAGCATCATCCGTTTACGATGCCGATGGAGGAGGATTGGGACAAGATCGACACAGATCCCGCGTCGGTGCGCTCCGTGACCTATGATATCGTATTAAATGGAACAGAGTTGGGCGGCGGTTCCGTTAGAATTCATCAGAATGAGATTCAGGAGAAGATGCTGAAGGTGCTTGGTTTTAGCAAGGAAAGCGCCTATGCGCAGTTTGGCTTTTTGCTCGATGCATTCCGTTATGGGGTGCCGCCGCACGCAGGGCTGGCCTATGGCCTTGACCGGATGGTGATGCTGATGACGAAAGCCGATTCGATCCGCGAATTTATCGCATTTCCCAAAGCCAAGGATGCGTCCTGCCTGCTGACCGAGGCGCCGGGAATGGTAGATGAAAAACAGCTTGAGGAGCTGTCCCTGGAGGTGTGCGGGATGCAGAAGGAAGAGGCGGGAGTATAAATTGAAGCGAACCGTGCAGACAGAGCAGAAGGTACAAAAGCGTCCGCAGGAGCGTCCACAGGCGGTACAAAAGTGTTCGCAGGAGCGTCCACAGGAAGTACAAAAGCGTCCGCAGGAGGTACAAGGGCAAGAGCAGCCGCAGAAAGTGAAAAGGCGGCCACAGGAAGTGCAAAGACAGCCGCAGAAAGCGAAAAAGCAGCTGGAGAAGCTGGTGGAGAGCGTGGATATTTTGCAGGATATTCTCGATACGGAGCAGTACGGCATGTGTGTGGTCGATTCAGAGGGGCGGGTGGTGAAGTGGAACTATGAGAAATTGTTCAACATCCGTGAGGAAGAGGTTTTAGGCCGGCCTGTGACTGAGGTGCTTGAAAATACCCGGCTGCACATCGTGGTAAAGACCGGAAAAAAAGAGCTGTTTCAGCTGCAGGAGATTCACGGCAGCCATGTCATTGCCAACCGCATCCCGATTTTTTGCCAGGGCGAGAGCATCGGCGCAGCGGGTACGATTGTGTTTAAGGATGTCAAGGAGCTGAAGGATTTGTGGGCACGGCTGGAAAAGACGGAGAATCGTTACCGGGATTACCGTTCCGAGCTGGCCAGTATGTATTCGGCCCGTTATTCCTTTGATGATATATATACGGAAAGCGCCCGCATGGAGGAGCTTAAGGAGCTGTGCCGGGTGGTGGCCCGCACGGAGGCCAGTATATTGCTGCTGGGCGAGAGCGGAACCGGCAAGGAGATGTTCGCCCAGGCCATACATAACGAGAGCATGGCGTCTCACGAGCCGTTCGTCAGCCTGAATTGCGCCTCCATTCCCAAGGATCTGCTGGAATCCGAGCTGTTCGGCTATGCGCCGGGCGCGTTTACGGGGGCCAAAAAGGACGGGAAGATGGGGAAATTTGAGCTGGCCGGAAACGGGACGATTTTTCTCGATGAGATCGGAACGATGCCGATGGATATGCAGGTCAAGCTTCTGCGGGTGCTGGAATCCAGGGAGCTAGAACGCGTGGGCAGCACGAAGAAGACTTCGTTTGACGCGCGGGTGATTGCGGCCACCAACGACAACCTGGAGCAGGCGATGGAGGAAGGAACATTCCGCAAGGATTTATACTACCGTCTCAATGTAGTGACCGTTAAGATTCCGCCGCTGCGGGAGCGGAAGGAAGATTTAGCCTGCCTGTGCCAGGCGCTTTTGGGGATGCACTGTAAGAAATATAAATGGCAGTGTCCGGTGATGGCAGAGGAGACAATGTCCGTTTTGCGGACACACGATTGGCCGGGAAATGTACGGGAGCTGCGCAACGTGCTCGAACGGGCGCTGATCTTAAGCGGTGGGGAAACGATTCTGCCGCAGCATTTACCGGACGCACTGCGAAAGTCGGATTCGGCTTTGCGTTTTGAGGCGTCGGTTCCCTTTAAGGAGTGCGGCGAAAGCTATTACAAGCAGGAAATTGCCCGTTTAGAGCAGCGCATGATCTGTCAGGCGTTGGCGGAATGCGGCGGGAATCGGAAGGAAGCGGCTGAGCTGCTTGGCATCCATCGTTCCCTGCTTTACAAAAAGATGGAGACCTATGAAATCTCCTGAATCGTAGAATGAGACGATTTGGAAGCGTAAAGGCATGGATCATGCAAAGTAAGCGGCGTTCTTTCAAATAAAAAGAGAGGACAGCCAAACGACAGAACGATAGATTTGTGGAGGGATAGAAAAAACGCGTCTGAAAAGCGGACATGCATAGGAGAAGATGTCTGAAAAGCGGACAAAAAATCTGCTTCTTTTGCAGGAAAAAGGGGAAACTTGCTGGAAAATAGCGGGTTTGGCTTTTTGGCACGGTTTTTGCTATAAATAAAAAGTGCAGAGATGAAAGGAGTTTTTCTCATGGGAAAGGTAAAACAAATTACCCAGAAGGAAGCGGTCGGGCTGTTTCATGACGGTATGACAATTATGATCGGCGGCTTCATGACAAACGGAACAGCGGAACGCCTGGTGGACGCGATCGTAGAGAGCGGCGCAAAGGATTTGACGGTGATCTGCAATGACGCAGGATTTGCAGGAAAAGGAACCGGAAAGTTGTTGGATACCCATCAGGTGAAGAAGCTGATTGCAAGTCATGTAGGGCTGAATAAGACCTGCGGTGCACAGTACAGCGCTGGTGAGCTGGATCTGGTTCTGACCCCTCAAGGAACATTAGCAGAGCAGGTTCGCTGCGGCGGCGCCGGCCTGGGCGGATTTCTGACACCCACCGGAATCGGTACGACCGTAGCTGACGGCAAGTCCGTTGTGGAAGTAGACGGCGTGGAGTATTTGCTGGAGAAGCCTTTGAAGGCAGACGTCGCTCTGATCAAGGCATACCAGGTGGACGCGGCAGGAAATATCCGCTACAAAGGCTCTACGAGGAATTTCAACCCCATGATGGCTACAGCGGCAGACGTTGTAATCGTTGAAGCAGATCAGCATGTGGAAGCCGGGGCAATCGGGCCGGATTATGTAGAGACACCGGGCGTCTTTGTGGATTACATTTTGGAAGGAGGTACGAACTAATGGAAGATAAGAAAGCTTTTATTGCAGCTCGTGTAGCAAAGGAATTAAAGGACGGCGACGTGGTAAATCTTGGAATCGGACTTCCGACGTTGGTGCCTTCCTATTTGGATCCTTCTGTTTCCATTACGTTGCAGTCCGAGAACGGTTTTTTGGGACTGAAAGCGATAGCAGATTCAGAAGAGGATGCGCCCTTCATTGTCAACGCGGGTGGAGCGCCTGCAGGGATTGAGGCGACCGGGGCATTTTTCAGCAGTGCGGATTCATTTGCCATCATCCGGGGAGGCCATGTAGATGCAACCGTTTTAGGTTCTCTGCAGGTGGATGAGAAAGGCAACATCGCAAACTGGATCATTCCTGGAAAGATGGTTCCGGGCATGGGCGGAGCGATGGATTTGGTCGTAGGCGCACGGAAGGTGATCGTGGCCATGGAGCACACCAACAAAGGCAAGCATAAGATCTTAAAGGAGTGCACGCTGCCGCTGACCGCCAAGGGACAGGTCAACATGATTGTCACTGAGATGGGCGTGATGGATGTAACGGACGAAGGACTTGTTTTGAAAGAGTATAACCCTGAATTTACGGTTGAGCAGATTCAGGAAGCAACGGAAGCGAAGCTGATCATTGCCGACGATCTGAAGGAGATGGCTGTATAAGCCGCGCGTTGGCAAACGGACAGGCTTCATCTGCCGCCGTGGGAAGTGATTTCCCCAAAAGAGGAGTATAAAATAACATATTGGATGAATCGCTGTTTGGCTTGTGAAATGAGATCAGGCAGCCGAATCATCCGTTTGAATTAAGGACATGCTTTTTCAAAAAACAGAACCCGCTGCGGGGCTGTTTGAAACGCCAAAAGATGCCTTCTATGAGGGGTGAGGCAGTTTTGGCGGGAAGGAGCAGGTCCTTTTTCACTCTGTATTGGCAAAAGGAGGAGCGATGAAAAAAGGAATTTTGTTTGATTTGGATGGGACGCTGTGGGACTCCTCGGCAGAAGTGGTAGATTCCTGGCTGCTGGCGCTTGCGGATTATCCACAGATCAGAAAGCAGATTACACGGGAGGCCATTCAGTCGGTGATGGGAAAAGTGATGGATGAGATCGGTGAGATTTTGCTTGGATCTCTGCCGCAAAAGGAGCGGATGGAGGTGCTCTCGCATTGTGTGGAAATAGA
>CAMULB010000237.1 GCA_947089585.1 uncultured Lachnospiraceae bacterium
CGGCTGCGTCCGCCTTATTCCCCTTCGGCAACAATTGCTTCCAGAACATTGATCAGATCCTGCATTGTGCGAATTTGTACGTTGCGTTCCAGAATGGTATTTTTTAAATCAACGGACAGGGTTTCAAATTTGTCCTCAATTCCAGGGGCAATATAGGATGCCATGTTCATCACCTCATGGATAGTATGGACCAGAACACAAAAAACATACAGGGTCGTTTTACAGCTGAATCCGGTTGATCAGCTTATCTACATAATATTGCCGGATCTGCTGATAATGCTTTTGCAGCATCTGCTGTGCGCCGGAAAGGTCGTGCTCCTGCAGCCGCTGATAAATGGCCAGATGCTCCTGATAGGAGCGTATGGCCCGCGCCTTGTCGTCCGAGGCGGTGGCCAAAAAACGCATATTTTGTACTTCCAGCTGTTCGTAGAGCGAGGACAGGCGCTTGTTGGAGGAGGAAGTAATCAAAAAGCGGTGGAATTGCAGATCCCATTTGTCTGCGGTAGCAGGATCGTCCTTGTCAATCGCTTGCTGCATACGATCGAGAGAGGTCTTTAAGAAACCGAGAAAATATGCGTCAATCTGGGAGGCTAAGGAACGCAGGGCATAGAGCTGCAGTACCTCCAGCAGATCGTATACTTCCAAAATATCTTCAATCGAAAAGCCGGCAACTGTGGCGCCTTTTCCGGGAATGATGGTCAGCAGCCCCTCGTAGGTCAGCTGCTGGATGGCATTGCGGATCGGAGAGCGGCTGACCTGGTAGATTTCACACAGCTTTCGCTCCGCTAAGACGGTGCCCTGCGGGTAGGTGTTGTTTAAAATGTCCTGTTTAATCTGCTGATATGCCTGTTGCTGCTTGCTTTCGCCAGGGCTGTTTAAAATTTCATTTTTGCGACCGGCAGCCATAAGAAGCCTCCTTTCGGATCTGATGTACGCGCGCCGTGCATACATTCTTTTCGTTCAATTATAATCCAGGTAAAAACAGAAGTCAAGGAAGAGCGCGCCATGCAGCGTCGACGTGGTTTTGAAACGTGTGATGCTGTTTTCTTGTCATTTCTCCCAAAACATGATATCCTGTCATTGATTGCAGGGATCCCGTCGATTTGATCCATGGCGGCAGGCAGCAGCAGGGGATATTTTTCGGGAAGTATGCGGACAGAGAGGATGAGGGCAGAGTGAATTATACATTTGATCCGAAGGCGGTCGAGGAGCTGGTGAAGAAATATCATCTGGAAGAATGCTTTTCTTTTTTAGAGGATTACAGACGCCAGCTGCGGGTCTTTCGGGCAGGGAAGCGGGAGCAGGTATTTGGACAGGCCGAGGAACGACAGGAGATTTATATTCTTCTGTCCGGGCGGGTTAAGGTGTATGCCACCATGAGCAACGGGCGGCAGCTTTTACTGCATTATCATGATAAAATGGGGTTGTTTGGCGAGAGCATTTTGGCGGAGGAGGAGCTCGACGACAACAATTACTACTATACAGAGACCCTGACCGAGATTGTGGGGATTGCGCTTTATGTGACGCCGATCCGGGAATTGCTGATGCGTGACGTCAAATTTCTTCGTTTTTATATCCGCAGTCTTCAGCGGCGGTTTCGGCAGCTGGGAAGCGCACAGCCGATGAATGTGCTCAATTCTTCACAGAGGAATGTGGCCGGGTATATCTGGTCGAAATTGGCGAGCCGGGGCAAGGAGCAGGAGGAGCCGTTTTATTTTCATGAGAATCTGCGGGAGGTGTCCGAGCTGATGGGCATCAGCTACCGTCATCTTCATCGGGTGCTGCGCGGCCTGATGGATCAGGGGATTCTTGCAAGAACGGATCGGGGCTATCTGGTGACGGATGCGGCCGGATTGCGCCGTCTGGTGGAGCAGCTTTGAGCGGATCCAAGGCCGCCGGACGGTTTTCTGCAAAAAAGTAGTTTCTTCAACGAATTTTTACATTTTTCAGATATTTTCTCGAATACTCAAAAACACCTTTTTGTTAAGCTTGTGGTATCAGGACATGGAGGTGTTTTTTTGCATAGAACAGAACGGAATTTTTGGGAATATGAGACAGAAGATGCAAAACAAATGGCAAAGCTGCAAATGGCACGGCAGCAGTGGCGCGAACAGCGCAGACAGCGGAGAAAGAGACAGATTCTGATACGGTGTGCCTGTGTGGCTTTTTGTGTCGGAGTGACCGTGCTGGCGGTTCGGGGGATTTTGAATGGAATGCATACATCGGGAGAGGTACCAAATCCGGTCTATGCGTCACAGCAGACAATCGGCGGCGGAATGAGGGTGATGCATGTTTCAGCAGGCAGTGGCAAGCCCCAAAAGGAGCAGCAGGCGATTCCCTGTATCGTGGTGGATGCGGGCCACGGCGGGAAGGATCCGGGAACGCTTTGGGGCGATATTTACGAGAAGGATATCAATCTCGCCATCGCAAGGAAGCTGGAGCAGATTTTAACGGACAAGGGATATCGCGTGATTATGACCCGGTCGGGAGACGACCGCGTGGTATTAAAGGAGCGGGTGCAGATGGTTGAGGACAGTCAGGCCGATGCGTTTGTCAGCATTCATCAGAACGCGCTGGAGAATGATACGGAGACGGACGGCATGCAGATCTACTGCAGCCGCTTTAAGAATGCGAGGAGCGTGGATTTGACACAGGCAATCTGGGACAACCTGATTGAAAGCACGGGGGCCAGAGATCGGGGCATGGAGACTGAGAGCGATTTGTATGTGCTGGACAATACGACGGTGCCGGCCTGTCTGGTGGAGACGGGCTTCATCACCTCTGCGAGAGAACGGGAATTGCTGCTGGATGCGGCGTACCAGGAGAAAATCGCAAAAAGCATTGCGGCCGGGATTGTAAAATTTTTTGAAATGTGATTTTTTCTTGATTTTTGTTGAAAAAACCGTCCGAATGGGTTATACTGGTGAAGCACTTTGGAGCGTAGCATAAGCTGCGGTGAGGTTGGCACACGCTCATAAGAAGACGAAAGTAAAATAAAGGATGGGATCAGAGATGGCATTATTAGAAGAATGGCGCGGCATTGCATATAATGACAAGACAGATAAAGGGGAGCTGCAGAAGTTCTGGCAGCGGTATTTCCGCATGGAGAAAGAGGTCTATGAGCAGCTTTTGGAGAATCCCGATGAGGTCGTGGAAGGGACGGTCAAGGAGCTGGCGGAGAAGTATGAACTCAATATTATGGCGATGACCGGATTTCTGGACGGGATCAACGAGAGCTTGATTGAGCCCAATCCGATTGAGGAGATGGAGGAGGATACCCATGTCAGCCTTGCCTTTGACAAGGAGAAGCTGTATCAGAATATGGTGGACGCCAAGGCGGACTGGCTCTATGAGCTTCCTCAATGGGAGAAGATTTTTGACGAGGACAAGCGCAGGCAATTATATCTGGAGCAGAAGAAGTCCGGTACGATTGTGAAGGAAGCAAAGGTTTACCCCAACGATCCATGTCCCTGCGGGAGCGGGAAGAAGTATAAAAAGTGCTGCGGGAGAAATGCGTAGGCGGATGCTTTTGCAGCATCCAAAAAGAGGGAACGCTTTAAGAAGGTGATGCTGGTGTGTCAACGAGATTGCTTAAGGCCTCCCTCTTTTTGGATTTTTATTGTGCGAAAGCCGGGCTTGAAAAAGTGTTGGGACATGATATACTTGAATTTAGCAGGAATGGAAAGGATAGAAGGATAGAAGGAGAGAAGAAAGATGAAGATTACATTGAAAGACGGTTCCGTCAAAGAATTTGAGGGGGAAAGATCCATCTACGAGGTCGCTAAGGAGATCAGTGAGGGACTGGCAAGGGCGGCCACGGCCGGCGAGGTGGACGGAGCGGTCCGAGATTTGCGCACGGTGCTGGATGCGGACTGCGATTTAAATATCCTTACGGCCAATGATGAAAAGGGCCTGGCTGCGCTGCGCCATACGACGTCTCATGTGCTGGCGGAAGCGGTCAAGCGTCTGCGCCCGCAGGCGAAGCTGGCGATCGGCCCCTCGATTGACACCGGCTTTTATTATGATTTTGAGACCGAGCCTTTTTCAAGAGAAGATCTCGATGCGATCGAACAAGAGATGAAAAAGGTGATCAAGGAGGGGGCGAGACTGGAGCGCTTCACCTTGCCGAGAGCGGAAGCGATTCAATTGATGGAGGAGAAGCAGGAGCCCTATAAGGTGGAGCTGATCACAGATTTGCCCCAGGATGCGGAGATTTCTTTTTACCGCCAGGGAGAATTTGTGGATCTGTGCGCCGGGCCGCATTTGATGAGCACAAAGAGCATTAAGGCTTATAAGCTGATTTCCTCTTCCATGGCCTACTGGCGCGGCGATTCTAATAAGGCGCAGCTGCAGCGGATTTACGGCACGGCGTTTGCCAAGAAGGAAGAGCTTGCGGCCTATCTGGAACACCTGGAAGAGATCAAGAAGCGCGACCACAATAAGCTGGGAC
>CAMULB010000238.1 GCA_947089585.1 uncultured Lachnospiraceae bacterium
AAACTCATAATCCTCTTTCTTTAACCCCATCTCTTCAATCCGGGCGCATAACTTCTCATAATCATCCTCTCTCTGACTGCCGCCGATGATCTCGCCGATTCCCGGAACCAGACAATCCATCGCGGCAACAGTCTGATTGTCCTCGTTCATCTTCATATAGAACGCCTTGATTTCCTTCGGATAATCCGTAACAAACACCGGGCGCTGAAATACCTCTTCGGTTAAATAGCGCTCATGCTCGGTCTGTAAATCCACGCCCCAGGAAACCTTGTACTCAAAGCGGTCGTTGACCTCTTTCAGAATCTCAATGGCTTCGGTGTAGGTCACATGAGCAAAATCCGAATGCATCACATGATTCAGACGCTCCAGCAGTCCCTTGTCGACAAAGCTGTTAAAAAAGTTCATCTCCTCTGGCGCCTGCTCCAGCACAAACCCGATGATATATTTCAGCATCTGCTCCGCCAGCATCATATTATCCTCCAGATCGGCAAACGCAATCTCCGGCTCGATCATCCAGAATTCCGCTGCATGACGGGTGGTATTGGAATTTTCCGCCCGAAACGTGGGGCCAAAGGTGTAAATATTGCGAAACGCCATCGCATAGGTCTCGCCGTTCAGCTGCCCGCTGACTGTCAGATTGGTCGGCTTGCCAAAAAAGTCCTTTTTGAAATCAATCTCTCCGTCCGGCGTCTTCGGGATCTCCCCCAAATCCATCGTCGTCACCTGGAACATCTCGCCCGCACCCTCACAGTCGCTGCCGGTAATCAACGGTGTATGCACATAGTCAAAACCGCGTTCTTGGAAAAACCTATGAATCGCATAGGCAATCAGCGAGCGCACACGAAAGACCGCCTGAAAGGTGTTGGTTCGCGGCCGCAGGTGCGAAATCGTGCGCAGATATTCAAACGTGTGGCGTTTCTTCTGCAGCGGATAATCCGAGGTCGAGGCGCCCTCAATCGTGATCTCCTGCGCCTGTACCTCAAACGGCTGCTTGGCCTCAGGCGTCGGCACCAGCGTCCCCTTGACGAGAATCGCCGCGCCGACATTGAGTTTGGATACCACGCCAAAATTGCTTAGCGCTTCCCCATAGACCACCTGCAGCGGCTCAAAAAACGTTCCGTCATTGATGACGATAAAGCCAAAATTCTTGGAATTGCGGACGCTGCGAACCCAGCCGCAGACCTCCACGGTCTGATTGAGATATTTCTCCCGGTTACGAAACAGTTCTTTTAAATGCATCAGTTCCATTTTTACAATCTCCTTTTCAAACTCCTTTATTCTTCCCCATCCGCCTCTTGATCTGCGGGTTGTTCGTCTCCTTTTTCCTTCGCGTCGCCGTCCGTCCCCACGCTGTCCGGTATCGGCGCCGTGTAGGTAATCTTCGCGTTTTCCAGGATCAGGTCAAGCACCTTATTTCCCACATAGGTCTGACGCACATAAGCCTCGTCATACTGTTGATAAAGCTCTTCCTCCGACTCAATAGAATAATTGGCCATCATACTCTGCACATAGGCCTGATAGCCTTCCTCGTCCAGCGTAATCTTCTCTTTGTCTGCAATCGCCTGTAAAATCAGTTCAAATTCCAAATTGCTCTGCACATACCCCTGAGTCTGCTCTTCAAACTCCTCTTCGGTCGTATTATTTTCCTTCAAGGCCGCTTCCAACGTTGTTCCCTGGGCTTTGTAGCTCTCCTCGGCCTGCTTCTTATATTCCTCCATCCGCTGCTTGAGCAAATCCTGCGGCACCTCGTTGACCTTACAAATCTCCTGCAGCTTCGTAATGGCTGCGGAACGTTTATTGGCCTCCGCATAATATTCATTGGAGCTGTTGAGCGTGCTCCTCATATCGTCCAAAAATTTTTCCACGGTTTCCTGCCCGAACCGCTCTGCGACATACGCATCGTTCAGCGTGTCGTAGCTCATCTCCTTCTCCTGCACAATGCGGTTGATCTTGACATGGAACACCACCGGCTTTCCGGAAAAATCAGGATTGTTCTGATAAGGGTCAGGAAATTTCAGGTCAAGCGAACGCTCTTCTCCGACCTTGGCCCCCACCAGGCCATCCTCAAACCCTTCAATAAAAGAATGAGAACCGATCTCTAACACATAATTGTCAGCTGTTCCGCCGTCAAACGCTTCCCCGTCCATCAGCCCTTCATAATTGAGATCAACCAGATCACCTTCTTTTACCGTGTCCTGGTCCAGAGTCTCGTAAGCCGGATACATCTTTACCGTGCTCTCGACATACTGTCGCAGATCTTCATCGGTCACTTCCGCTTTCTCCACGCTAAGCTCCATCCCCATATATTCTCCCAGCGTCACATAGTCCAGAGCCTTGTAATCCTGCGCCGCATCCGTTTGTGTCGTGTCTGTCTCTTTTCCGTTCTGCCCCTCCTTGCCGTCTCCACACCCTGTCAGCAGGGACATCGTACAAAATCCGGCGAGGATCATTGCTGTCCATTTTTTCATATCTTTTTTACCTTTCTATACTCTGTTGGCAGATCGCTTGCCGCCAGTTTTGCACCCATAACGCGCTTGACCGCTCCCGCTCTGCTTTTACAGTATATAAAGATACCATATTTCCCCGCAAATGAAAAGACTTGCCATAAAGAATTCACAAAATAATCAGATATCCTTTGCACTTTCTTCAAAAAAGAGTATAATAGGAGAAAAACACGAGAGGAGCGGGCCAAACGCCCCGGCGGATGAGGTCTGTTTGAAGCCGATTTTTTTTAGAATCGTTGATCGTGCACACGCAAACATCTGACGCATTTCGCCGCAAACCAAATTATGAGTACGCTGAATCTGACACTACTGACCGACCTCTATGAACTGACTATGATGCAGGGTTATTTTAAGACCAACAACCATGAGGTTGCTGTTTTTGACGCCTTTTACCGCGCCAATCCTTCGGACGGCGGCTATGCGGTCTGCGCCGGCCTAGAACAGGTCATCGACTACATTAAAAACCTGCATTTTGACGCGGACGACATTGCCTATCTCAAATCTGTCGGAATTTTTAACGATGATTTTCTTCAATATCTGGGCAGCTTCCATTTTTCCGGCGATATCTATGCCATTCCGGAAGGAACCGTCATTTTCCCCCGCGAACCGCTGATCAAGGTCATTGCCCCGATTATGGAAGCGCAGCTGATCGAGACTGCCATTTTGAACATCATCAATCACCAGAGCCTGATCGCCACCAAGGCGGCCCGCGTCTGTTATGCAGCCAGAGGGGACAGCGTGATGGAATTTGGTCTGCGACGGGCACAGGGGCCGGATTCCGGTACTTACGGCGCCAGAGCGGCCGTGATCGGCGGCTGTGTCGGCACCTCCAACGTTCTGGCCGGCCAGATGTTTGACGTTCCCGTCAAGGGCACCCACGCCCACAGCTGGATTATGTCCTTCCCCGACGAATATACCGCATTCCGGGCTTATGCGGATCTCTATCCCAGCGCCTGTATTCTGCTGGTAGATACCTACGACACACTCAAGTCCGGCGTCCCCAACGCCATCCGTGTTTTTGAAGAAATGCGCGCGGAAGGAATCCCCCTTACGTTTTACGGCGTCCGCATGGACAGCGGAGACTTGGCCTACCTCTCCAAAAAAGTGCGGAAAATGTTAGACGACGCCGGATTTTTCGACGCTGTCATTTCCGCCTCCAACGATCTGGATGAATATTTGATCGAAAGCTTAAAGATTCAGGGCGCTACCATCACCTCCTGGGGCGTTGGCACCAACCTGATCACTTCCAAGGACTGCCCGGCTTTCGGCGGTGTCTACAAGCTGGCGGCAATCCAGGATCAAAACGGTGCATTTATTCCCAAAATCAAGCTGTCTGAGAATACGGAAAAGGTGACAAATCCCGGCAACAAAACCATCTACCGCATTTACGAAAAAGATTCCGGCAAGGTCAAGGCCGATTTGATCTGTCTGGTGGGCGAGACATTTGACACCTCTAAGGAGCTGCGCTTGTTCGACCCGGTTGAAACCTGGAAAAAAACACGCCTGCCCGGCAACAGCTACACGATGCGCGAGCTTTTGGTGCCGATTTTTGAAAAAGGACGCTGCGTCTACCAGAGTCCTTCCGTGATGGAGATCCGCGCATACTGCAACCAGGAAAAAGACACCCTGTGGAACGAGACAAAACGTTTTGTCAATCCCCATCATATTTATGTAGATTTGTCGGATCGTCTCTTTGAGATGAAGACGAAGCTGTTCGATGAGATGAGCAGCCAATAAAAATGCCCCGCCGCACTCTGTTCTCACAGAAAGGCGGCGGGGAAGCAGCGATAAAATTCAACGATATATCTTCTACGTACCGCAGAGCTTCATTCGTCGATTGCAGTTCAGTCTGCGGTGCCTTAATTGAATCCCACTACCTTCTGTGAAATCTTATAAGCTGCAATTGAAATCTTCCTCCCGCTGCGCCCC
>CAMULB010000239.1 GCA_947089585.1 uncultured Lachnospiraceae bacterium
AAAAGCTCCGGCCGGGCCATGCGGAAACGATAGATGCTCTGCTTGACATCGCCGACCATAAAACGGTTATCCGGCCGAGCCACCGCTTTTAGAATCGCCTCCTGGACATAATTGCTGTCCTGATATTCGTCGATCATTACCTCTGCAAACTGCTCACGCAGCTCCGCGGCTACCTGGGTCGGCTCCTTTGTCTCTTCATCGACGAGAATTTTCAAGGCCAGATGCTCCAGGTCGTGAAAATCCAGCATGTTGCGTTCCTTCTTTTTGCTGGCAAACGCCTCGGCAAAATCCAGCGTCACCCGCACCAGCGCCGCAATGACCGTCTGATTTTTGGCAAGACCGGCAATCATTTCCTCCGGCGGAAGGAAGAAAAATTGCTCGATCAGCTTTTTTCTTGTATCCTTGATCTCCTTGCGCAGCTCCTGCACCTGCTGCTTCTTGTCTGCGTCTCCCGCAAATTTACGAATCGCCGGCAGGCGTCCGAAGGTCAGGCCGCGAATCGCCGCGTCGTACTGCTCATAGGTGTCCGCCGTCTGCAAACGCTTGATCTGCTCCCATTCCGTGCGCAAAAGCTCCTCATATGAGTTGGGGCCGTCCGGCTCACAGCTGATGGACACACAGAGCGCAGCCATTCGTTCCCATTGCCCTGTCACCGCTTTTAAATACGACAAAAAAGCCTGATATACGGGCAGTTGACAAAACTCCTGCAAAGAGCAGGCGTAGGGACGGACACAATCGCTGAGCCACTGCTTCGGCCATGGGTCGCTCATCGCAAATTCATACAGCTGCAGGATCGTTTCCTTCAGCTTCCCGTCGCTTTTCCCGGTCGCCACCGTCTCTAAGAGCTGCAAAAATTCCGGCTCCGCCTTTTGGTAAGCTTCCTCCAGCAATGCGCGCAGTACATCCTGGCGCAGCAGCTTTAGCTCTCCCTCCTCACCGATGCGAAAATCCGGTTCCAGATCAATCCGGTGAAAATAATTGCGGATTACAAACAGGCAAAAGCTGTGAATCGTCGTAATTTTCGCGCTGTTTATCAGCGTCTGCTGTCGTTTTAAATGCACGCTCGACGAGTCCTGTAAAAGCTCCCGTTCGATCGCCGCTGCAATCCGCTCCCGCATCTGGGCGGCTGCGGCATTGGTGAACGTCACAATCAACAGACGGTCAATGTCAAGCGGATGCTCGCGACTCGTCACCTTGCGAATAATCCGTTCCACCAAAACCGCCGTTTTCCCCGAACCGGCCGCCGCAGACACCAGCAGGTTCTCCCCGCGGCTGTCAATCACCTGCTGCTGCTCGTCTGTAAATTTCATACGCAATGCGCCGCCTCCTCTCCCTTGCCGGACGCTTCTTCACGCTGGGCTGGCTCTTCTCCCTTGCCAGGCTCACCCCTCGTTTGCACCGCCGCCTCGATCTCCGCGTCAATCTCCTCCTGCATCCGCGCCAGCAGCTCTTCTTTTTCCTTCGGCTCCGTCAGCCTGCGATAGCCAAATCCCGGCACCTTAAGGTCGAAGCCGCAAACGCCGTGGTAGGGACAATAATCGCAGCCGCTTTCGTTTTTCATCCGATAGGGGCTGACCGTCGTCTCGCCGTCAAAAATCCGCCGCCCGATGCGCTTGATTTTTGTCCGCGTGAAATCCGATAAAAGCTGCAGCTCGTTGGCACTGGCAGGCTGGGATTTTTTGCTCACACTCTCATCTCCCAGGTTGAGGCCGACGCCGTTTAGCTTAAGCTGCTCAAAGACTCTTTGCGCCAGCTCCTGTTCGCTTAAGGGCTCGCGCGTCTCTATCACCGGATCGTCGATGTGATAATAGAACATTCCGGCCGGAAGCACCTCCTGGTCGGGGTATTTTTGCTTCAAAATCTCCACCGCCGCGTTGAGATAGACCGCCAGCTGCAGCTGCAGTCCGTGGTACAAGGACACAAGGGAAAATTGCGTCGCACCGGATTTGTAATCCACCACCTTGACGTAGATCTGATCCTCAGTCTTTTTGGTGTCTACCCGGTCGATGCGTCCGTTTAAACGCATCCGCTCCTCGTTTCCCAGTGTAAAATTGACGGCTTCAAGCTCCTCGGCAAAGGCAAACGACACTTCGTAGCCTTCGGGGGCAAAGGAGCTTTTGGCCACCTGCTCGCCAATCACGCGCACCGTCTTTTTCAAAATCCGCAGCAGACGCTGCACCACGTAAGCGTCACCGGCCTCCCGGTCAAGCAGATAGCCGCTCTCCTCCACCGCGTCGCGGACGGCTTCCTCCATCAGCTGCTCCTGCATCGCGGACGGCACATCAGTCCAGTGGTAGCCCTTCGCTTCCATTTTCAAGGAATACTGCTCCAAAGCCGCATGAAACAAGCTGCCCATATCGACCGGGGCAAATTCACCCAGCTGCCGCTCCCTTAAAGCCAGACCATAGGCGAGAAAATGGGCGAACGCGCAAGCCGAAAAGCGTTCCAGACGGGTGACGCTGTTTTGCAGTACCTTGCCGTACAGCTCCCGCGCCGCGTCCGGCTCCATCAGGCGCGCCTCGTAGGTATAAAACGATGCCTGAAGCAGGCGCAGCGCTTCTTTTTTCTCCGTCTCGTCCTTCCAAGCCCAGTGCAGGAGGGCGAGAAATTCCGGTGCGGCCTGCCCCTGCCTGGCACTGCGCATACCCTCGATCAATACGCGGCGGCTGCTTTTTTTCGTCGCCAGCAGCGCGAGAGCATCGGGCTCGTCCACCTGCACGGGTTTTAAGCCCTCAAACAGATGCTGCACCAGCGCAATCAGATACGATCTTTTTGCTTCCTTGCCGTCGCCGCTCATCTTATGCCAGGTAAGATAGAGCTTTTGCGACGGCTTGGTCAGATTAAGATAGAGGTAAAATTTCTGGATAAAGGCTTTTTCCCTTGCGCCCGGCGCAAGCTCCAGATTGCGCTGCTGAAAATATTCCCGCTCGCGCTGGGAGATCAGCCCGCCCTGCTGTTCCGTCTTCGGCAGCAGTCCGTCGTTGGCTCCGACTAAAAAAAGCACCTTGACGTCCGCCAAGCGCGTCCGCTCGATATCACCGATCAGCACCTGGTCATAGCCCGGCGGAATCACACCGACCGCAGACGCGAGAAAGCCCGCTTCCAATACCTTTTCGTACTCGGCCAATTCCATCTGCTCCTCGGCCAGCAGCTGCACCAGCTTGTCGAGCAAATCCATCACAATGCGGTACATCTGAGCATATTCCCTGGCCAGCGCCAGCCTGCCCTCCTCCTCCAGCCGTATGCGCCAGCGTTCCAGCTCCTCCTGCACCTGCAATGCAGTGATAAAATGATAGAGCGCGACCGTCTTTTCCCGCACCGTCCTCTGTTCCCGCCAGATCGTTCGCACCCCGGCAAACTGCTCCTTAACGCGCGCCCTCACTTCATTGACACACATCAGCTCTTCCTCGGAAAGCCCCGCCAAGCGCACCCACTTTTCTTTCCAGCGGCGCCAGCCTCGGATGCGGTTGGCCAGCAGATAATTTTCCACCAAATCGACTTCTTCGCGCGCAATGCCGCTTAAGCCGCAGCGCAGATAGGCCAGCACAGACTCATAGGAAAAATCCGCCTCCACCGCTTTTAAGGCCGTTTTGATCAGCTCGGTCAGCGGGTGAAACGAAATGTGATTCTTTTTATCAATAAAATAGGGGATTTCATACTGTGGAAAAATCTCTGCCGCATAATTTCCATAGCTCTCCACATCGCCGCAGACCACCGCAATCTCTCGATAACGGCAGCCCTCCTCCCGCACCAGCCTCCGAATCTCAGACGCCAGAAACAGCAGCTCCTGCCGGGGATTGGGCAGACGGTAAAGAAAAATATCGTTGTTCTGTTTTACCAAGGTGCGGGGGGAATCGCGAAACAGATTCTGTTCCAGCCATTCAAGCTGCCCGGAGCGTCCAAACCGCGTCTTACGATCATGAAACAGCACCACCGGCTCGGCGATTGTCACACGCTGCGCGCGGGCAATTTCCGACAGAGAAGCCACGGTTTTTTTACTGAGATAAAACAGCTCCTGCATGCCGCTGCAGCGAAACGCATCCTCCCGTCCGTCCAGCGTCACCGTCACATAGAGATCCTTGACATGGCGCAGCAGCTCCTGCAGTAATTCGTATTGAATCGGCGTAAAACCAGTAAAGCCGTCCAGCACGAGCACACTGTCTTTGAGCAAAGCGGAGGCGGCAGCCTGCTGCGAGAGCACCGTAAGAATCTCCTCCGCCGTGATGTAGGTGCCGCGCAGATAATCCTGAAAGCCCCGATACATCACCTCAATGTCGTGCATACGGGCGCGAAAGGGGCCGGGCAGCGCCGGATCCTCGGATAACTCCAGGAGCTGTCCCGGCGTAATACCATACTGCACCAGCTCGGAAATCATCGACTTGATCTCGTTGATATAGCCGGGCTTCTTGAT
>CAMULB010000240.1 GCA_947089585.1 uncultured Lachnospiraceae bacterium
AATGTCCGCTTTCTTGCGGATCGTCTCCTTGAACGCCACCTTGGGTCTGCTTAACTCTACTGCTACCTTGTATTTCTCCAAAAGCTTGCTCACTGCCACCTCGATGTGCTGATCTCCGATGCCGTATACCAGCGTCTGGCTGTTGGCGCTGTCATTGACCACCTTCAAGGTCAAATCCTCCTGCATCAGCTTCTGGAACGCCTGGGAGATCTTATCCTCATCGCCCTTGTTCTTGGCCTTATAGCGCATATAGGTATAGGGAGTCGAAATCTGAGTCTTGCCGTAAACAATCGGATTTGCCTTGGTGGAGAGCGTATCTCTCGTTCCGACCTTGTTCAGCTTGGCCAACGCGCCGATATCACCGGCGTGAAGCTCAGGCACCTCCATCGTCTTGTTGCCGCGGATGACATAGGTCTTACCGACCTTCTCGTCCATATCCTTCTCTGGATTGTGCAGCACATCGTCCGACTTGATTACACCGGAATTGACCTTGATCAAAGAATATTTTCCGATAAAGGGATCGACAATGGTCTTGAAAATATAAGCCGACTTTGGCTTGGCAATATCATAATTGCCCTCAAACACTTCATTCGTCTTCAGATTGACGCCGTTGCAGGGACGCTTCTCCGGGCTGGGCAAATACTTTACAATATCGTCCAGCAGAGTATAGACGCCCTGAACGAGAACGCTCGATCCCATGGAAGCCGGTACAATGCTGCCGTCAACCACGTTGGTGCGCAGGGCGCTTCGGATCTCAAATTCGGAAAATTCATCGCCGCTGAAATAACGATCCATAAATTCTTCGCTCGTCTCAGCCACCGATTCCATCAGCGTCTCCCGGTACTTCTCCAGATATTCCTGGGAGTAATCCGGCATCTCCATCTCCTTCACCTGTCCCTTATCATCCCAGCGGTTGGCAGTCTGCGCCACAACGTTGACGTATCCTACGAACTTCTCGTTTTCGCGGATGGGGAAATGGAAGGGCGCAATGCGTTTTCCGTACATCTCCTGCAGATCTTCAATGACCTGGCGGTAGCTGGCATTGTCTACATCCATATCCGTCACAAAAAACATTCTTGGAAGCTTGTATTTCTCGCAGAGATCCCATGCTTTCTGGGTTCCTACCTCAATCCCGGACTTACCGGATACAACGATGATCGCCGCATCAGCTACGCTGGCAGCCTCCTCCACCTCGCCTACAAATCCGAAATATCCCGGCGTGTCCAATATATTGATCTTTGTATCCTCCCAAATAATCGGAACAACAGAGGTATTGATCGAAAAAAGACGTTTGTTCTCCTCTTTATCATAGTCGCTGATCGTATTGCCGTCCGTTACCTTCCCCATTCTGGTGGTAATCCCGGACAGATACGCCATCGCCTCTACCAGAGTCGTCTTTCCGCAGCCGCCGTGTCCCATCAGGACTACATTTCTGATTTTGTCAGTTGTATAAACGTTCATACGAATTCCTCCAATGCTAGTTTTTTTGTGATGTATATATCTTACTAAAAATTCCGGGTTATTACAACTATTTTATCTACTTTTTACAAAATAAATTTTGCAAAATAGGAATTGCAGCGACGAAATCACGATTCCCGCACCTGCCCGCTGCCGTAAATGATATACTTGGCGCTGGTCAAAGCCTGCAGCCCCATCGGGCCTCTGGCATGCAGTTTCTGTGTGCTGATGCCGATCTCCGCGCCAAAACCGAACACAAAGCCGTCGGTAAAGCGGGTAGAGGCATTGACATAGACCGCAGCCGCGTCAATCTCATTCAAAAATCGCTGTGCATTGGCATAATCGTTGGTGATAATGGCCTCGGAATGCCCCGTATGATAGCGGTTGATGTGCCAAATGGCCTCATCCAGGCCAGACACCGTCTTAACGGAAATGATGTAATCCAGATACTCCCGTCCCCAATCCGCCTCTTCGGCCGCTTGAAAGCTGCTGCAGATTGCACGGCTTTTTTCATCGGCGCGCACCTCGACGTTTTTCTCCGCCAGACGGGCTGCAATCACCGGTAAAACACGCGCCGCCGCCTTTTCATGGACCACCAGCGATTCGCAGGCGTTGCAGACTCCGACCCGCTGCGTCTTGGCATTGAATACAATCGCAGCCGCCATCTCTGTGTCAGCCGTTTCATCTATATAAATATGACAGTTGCCAGTGCCCGTCTCAATCACCGGAACCGTAGCCTGCTCGACCACCGTGCGGATTAATCCGGCGCCGCCGCGGGGAATCAGCACATCCACGTATTGATTCAGCTTCATAAACGCCCGCGCCGTCTCACGGCTGGGATCCTCAATCAGCTGAATCGCCCCTTCGGGCACGCCGTATGCTGCGCATGCTTCCCGCAGAAGCTTGACAATCGATGCGTTGGAATGAAGGGCGTCGCTGCCGCCCTTTAAAATCACGGCATTGCCGGTCTTATGACAGAGCGCGAAAGCGTCCGCCGTCACATTGGGCCGCGCCTCATAGATGATTCCCACCACGCCCAAAGGCACCCGCTTTTGTCCAATCAAAAGCCCGTTTGGCCGCTGCTTCATCGACAGCACCTCTCCAATGGGATCCTCTAGCGCCGCAACCTCGCGCAGCCCCTCCGCCATCTGCGCAATCCGCGCTTCGTTCAGCAGCAGCCGATCCACCAGCGCCTGCGGCATCTGATTTTTCTCGGCCGTCTTTAAATCCTCTTGATTGGCGCAGATCAAATCCCGTTTTTTTTCTTGCAGCAAATCTGCTGCGGTTTGCAATACCTGGTTTTTTTTCTCGGTATCCAGAATCCGAAGGACTGCTTCTGCCTCCTTCGCACGGGCTCCGATTTGTTCTAATGTCATCCTGATTGCTCCTTCCTACTGCGAGAGCAGCGCACTTACCATCCCGTCATATCCGTAAAGACGCGCCGCTGCAAGAATTCCCTCCTGAATCTCCTCTCTGGAAAATCCCGCCTGCTCCAACGCTTCCTCCTCCAAGTCATTGAGCTCCACATAAAAGAAAAGCGCCAGCGCAAAGCCCTCCTTCTGTTCCTTGTCCAACACCTCGGACAGCAGATTTTCCGCTTCGTTTATCTGTCCCTTGTGGGCCATCTGCTTTAGCCTGCGGTACAGCTCCTCCATCTTTGCGTCTGCAAATTCAAATTCCTCTTTCTTTTGCTCCTCAATCCCAAACAGCAGCTTCAGCAGCGTCCGCACCGCCTCATGAATCAGACGCATGATATAATCCTCTTTTACCATTCGCTTTCCTTCTTTCTGACAAGTTTTACACTGCGCTTTCCGCAGCCGGACAGTCGTCAAAAAATGCCCTTTTCCGTCAACAGGTAATCCATCGGAGCATCCCATTTCTCCGCCGGCACGCTTCGGGCAATCTGCAGCTCATAACAAACGCCGATCTGCTTCGCTCCCAGCCGCTTACGGAGATCAGTCGTCCACTTACCAGCGTCGCCCAGCTGTCCGCCGACGTAGCGGTCATAATATCCTTTTCCATAGCCCATCCGGTTTCTGCGGCGGTCAAATACAACGCCCGGCGTCAGCAGCAGCCTCTCGTCTTCCTGCAAGAGCTCCCTGCCAACGGGTTCCATCACGCCGAACCTCCCCGGCTCAAATTCACGCAAATCGCGCACGCGGTAAAAACGAATCATCTCCTTCTCCGTCCTGGGAAATCCAACCCGCTTCCCAAGCCGCAGCGCCTGCTCTGCCGCCGGCAGAAGATTGACCTCGTTGCCCAGGGGATAATAAAACAGTACCGTCTTGGCCTGCAGAAACAAAAGATGATCCGTCAGATGATCGTTGATTCTGCGCGACCATTCCTGCACCTGCTCTGCCGTCAGCGCATCCCTCAGCTGTCGATACCGCTTTCTAATTTGCGCCCTTCCTTCCATATTTTTCTCCCAAATTCTCAATGCTGCCGTCGGGGTTAATCACGTCAATCTGATTGAGCTGTCCCCGAAGATTCCTTCGCACATTGGCAATGTATTCCTGACGCAGCAGCGCCTGCTCCTGCTTCTCCTTCTCGGTCAGTCCCTCCGCCTTGGATTTGCGGGCCAGCGCATTGATGCGGTCAATTTTTTCCTGATTCATTGTGGTCTCCTTTGCTATCCCATGCTCTCTTCAATATAATCTGCAATATAAAAATCCTCATTCCGATTGGCCAAAAACGTGGTTCCGACAAAGGGCCCCTCAAAAATCCGGTGAAGAATTCCCACATCGGCCGCATTGGCAATGATCAGATCCGCTCCCGACAGAGTCGCAATCCGCGCAGCCGTCAGCTTGGTCGCCATCCCGCCGGTTCCCACATCGCTGCCGGTGCTCTCCTTGGCCATGCTTAAAATGGATGGATCCAGCTGTTCCACCACTTTGATTAATTTCGCCTGCGGATTTTTATGGGGATCA
>CAMULB010000241.1 GCA_947089585.1 uncultured Lachnospiraceae bacterium
ATCGGCGCCGGAAGCTGGGGCATTGCCTTAGCAAAGGTGCTGGACACCAACGGGCATGCGGTTACGGTGTGGTCGATTTTGGAGGACGAGATTGCACAGCTGTCCCAAAAGCGGGAGCATACGGCGAAGCTGCCCGGCGTGCTGCTCTCAGAGCGGATTCAGTTTACTGCAGATTTGAAGGAAGCAGTTCAAAAAAAGGATTTGCTGGTGCTCGCTGTGCCGTCGGTCTATACCAGGAGTACCGCCCGCAGCATGGCGCCGTTTGTGGCTTGTGGTCAGCGGATTGTCACCGTGGCCAAGGGCATTGAAGAGGGAACCTTAAAGACGCAGACCGAGATCGTCGAGGAGGAGATTCCCAAGGCGGAGGTTGCCGTGCTCTCCGGCCCCAGCCATGCCGAGGAGGTAGGCCGGGGGCTGCCGACGACCTGCGTGGCGGGCGCCCATAAGCGGGAATGTGCAGAGTATATTCAGAATCTGTTTATGAATGAAGTATTTCGCGTCTACACCAGTCCGGATCTGCTGGGCATTGAGCTGGGCGGTTCCCTGAAAAATGTCATCGCCTTAGCGGCCGGCATGGCGGATGGCTTAGGGTACGGCGACAATACCAAGGCGGCGCTGATTACACGCGGCATCACGGAGATCGGCCGTCTGGCCCTGGCGATGGGCGCCCGTTTTGAGACGATCAGCGGCTTAACCGGAATCGGCGATTTGATTGTGACCTGCGCCAGCGTTCACAGCCGCAACCGGAGAGCCGGGATGCTGATCGGACAGGGGAAGACGATGCAGGAGGCAATGGACGAGGTCAAGATGGTGGTGGAGGGCGTCTATTCGGCCAAAGCAGCCGCAGGATTGGCCGCGGCCTACCAGGTGCCGATGCCGATCATTGAGCAGGTGAATCAAGTCCTGTTTTCTGGTAAGCCAGTCGAGGAGGCCGTGCAGGAGCTGATGTTAAGAGATAAAAAGGCGGAGCATGAGGAACTGTTGTGGGAAGGAGAAACGAACGTTAATGGTCAAAGTAATTAAAAAGGACGGCACCAAGGAGGATTTTAACGTACAGAAGGTCGTTGTGGCCGTGAACAAGTCCGCCTATCGGGCGCTGGTCAAATTTACCGACGAGGAGCTGAACTTTATTTGCCGCTTTGTGGAAGAGAAAGTGGCGGATATGGGCTTGAAGGAGGTTCAGATTGCTCAGATGCACAACATTGTAGAGGGTGCGCTGGAGAAGGTCAATCCGATTGTAGCCAAAAGCTACCGGGATTACCGCAACTACAAGCAGGATTTTGTGCAGATGCTGGACGAGGTCTACAAGAAGAGCCAGTCGATCATGTACATTGGCGACAAGGAGAATTCCAATACCGACAGCGCGCTTGTCTCCACCAAGCGCAGTCTGATTTTCAACCAGCTCAACAAGGAGCTGTATCAGAAATTTTTTATGACGACGGAGGAGATTCAGGCCTGCCGCGACGGTTATATCTATGTGCACGATATGTCGGCCCGCCGGGATACGATGAATTGCTGTCTGTTCAATGTCAAGGAGGTGCTGACGGGCGGCTTTGAAATGGGGAATCTGTGGTACAATGAGCCGAAGACGTTAGAGGTGGCCTTTGACGTGATCGGGGATATTGTCCTAAGCGCTGCCAGCCAGCAGTACGGAGGATTTACGGTTCCAAGCGTGGATTTGATCCTAGAGCCCTATGCAGAAAAATCCTATCGCAAATACATCCAAAAATACATGGACATGGGCGTTTGCGAGGAGCGGGCGAAGGAGGAAGCCTTAAAGGATGTAAAGACAGAATTTGAGCAGGGCTTCCAGGGCTGGGAATACAAATTTAACACCGTGGCCTCAAGCCGGGGCGATTACCCCTTCATCACGGTGACGGCCGGCACCGGGCGCGGCCGCTTTGCCAAGATGGCCTCCATCAGTATGCTCAAGGTGCGCAAGAACGGCCAGGGCAAGAAAGAGTGCAAGAAGCCAGTACTTTTTCCAAAAATCGTCTTTTTGTACGACGAGAAGCTGCACGGGCCGGGCGGAGAGCTGGAAGACGTATTTCAGGCCGGCATTGAATGCTCGCAAAAGACGATGTATCCCGACTGGCTGAGTCTGACCGGGAAGGGCTATATCGCCAGCATGTACAAGCGCTATGGGGAGATCATCAGCCCGATGGGATGCCGGGCCTTTCTCTCCCCCTGGTACGAGCGGGGAGGCATGAATCCGGCCGACGACGCGGACCGTCCGGTCTTTGTCGGGAGATTCAATATCGGCGTAGTCAGCCTGCATCTGCCGATGATCCTTGCCAAATCCCGCCAGGAGAGCCGTGACTTTTATGAAGTGCTGGATTATTACCTGGAGCTGATCCGCCGGCTGCACATCCGCACCTACGCTTACCTGGGAGAGATGCGCGCTTCGACCAATCCGCTGGCGTATTGTGAGGGCGGTTTTTACGGCGGCCATCTCGGCATTCACGATAAGATCAAACCGCTGCTGAAAACGGCCACCGCTTCCTTTGGCATTACGGCCTTCAATGAGCTGCAGCAGCTCTACAACGGCAAATCGCTGGTTGAGGACGGGGCGTTTGCCCTGGAGGTATTGGAGTATATCAATGCCAGAATCAATCAGTTTAAGGAGGAGGACGGCAACCTCTATGCGATTTATGCCACGCCGGCAGAGAATCTCTGCGGCCTGCAGGTCAAGCAGTTTCGCAAAAAGTACGGCATCATTGAGAATGTATCCGACCGTGAATACGTCAGCAACGGTTTCCATTGCCATGTAACCGAGGATATTACACCGATTGAGAAGCAGGATCTGGAATACCGCTTTTGGGAGCTCAGCAATGGCGGCAAGATTCAGTATGTCAAATATCCGATCAACTACAACCAGGAGGCGGTCAAGACGCTCGTGCGGCGGGCGATGGAGATGGGCTTTTACGAGGGCGTCAATCTGTCCTTGGCCTATTGTGATGACTGTGGCCATCAGGAGCTGGAGATGGATGTCTGCCCGCAGTGCGGCAGCCGCAACCTGACAAAGATCGACCGGATGAACGGGTATCTGTCCTATTCGAGGGTCAAGGGCGATACGCGGCTCAACGAGGCGAAAATGGCGGAAATTGCGGAAAGGAAATCAATGTAACCCATGAGATACCACAACATTACAAAGGACGATATGCTCAACGGGGACGGGCTGCGGACGGTTCTGTGGCTGTCCGGCTGTTCTCATTGCTGTAAGGACTGCCACAATCCTGTGACCTGGGACGCCAACGGCGGACTGCCCTTTGATGCGACGGCCAGGGAGGAGCTGTTTGGCGAGCTTGCGAAGGATTATATCTCCGGCGTCACCCTAAGCGGCGGTGATCCGCTGTATTATGCCAACCGCAGCGGCGTACTGGCTCTGCTGGAGGAGATCTGCGGCCGTTTTCCCCAAAAAAATGTCTGGATGTACACCGGCTTTGTGTGGGAGACAGTCTGTGATCTAAGGATTATGGACTATGTGGACGTGCTGGTGGACGGAGAATTTGTGGCCGAATTACAGGATCCGCAGCTTTACTGGCGGGGGAGCAGCAATCAGCGGGTGATCGACGTCAAAGAGAGCAAGGCGTTGGGGCGCGTAAAGCTGCATTGCCTGTGAGTGTGCAGAGTAAGGAGAGGATATGCAGACCATCAAGGTGAAATATTTTACGGAAGAAATTGAGAAGCTTGCTTACATCGACGGGGTGTCCGACTGGATTGATCTTCGGGCCGCGGAGACGGTGACGCTGCGTCAGGGGGATTTTAAGCTGATCCCCTTAGGCGTTGCGATTGCACTGCCGCCGGGATATGAGGCTCATGTGGTGCCCCGCAGCTCTACCTTTAAGAATTACGGCCTGCTGCAGGTCAACAGCTGCGGCGTCATTGACGGCAGCTATTGCGGCGATGAAGATATGTGGTATATGCCGGTTTATGCCACCAGAGACACCGTAGTGACGAAAAATGACCGCATCTGTCAGTTTCGCATTATGGAAAACCAGCCGAAGCTGGTGTTTGAGCAGGTTGCACATTTAGAAGGCAAGAACCGGGGCGGCTTCGGTACAACCGGAAAGCAGTAGCCAGGATCGGAGGAGTTTGTACCGGTCACAGAGGAGAGGAGAACGTATATGGAAAATCGTATGACCAAATTTTATGCCAAGGGCTCCAGCCAGGTAGCGCTTCACGCCACGCCCGGCCATTTTGCCACCAGTCATTCGCACATCAATTATTACATCGACATCACCAGCTTGAAAATCCGTGCCAAGGAGGCCAAGGATGTGGCGGCTGCGATTGCGTCGCGGTTTCAAAATGCCCTGACGCTGGATACGAGTGTCTG
>CAMULB010000242.1 GCA_947089585.1 uncultured Lachnospiraceae bacterium
GGAATGGGATGATATGCCCGCGTCGGATCCGACACCAAGGCAATCAGCTTCGCGTCCGCCGCACTCATGATTAACGCGCTGTAAAAGCGTCGATTTTCCAGATATTCTCCCGGTGTATCAATGGATTCTCCCAGCAGCTCCACCGCCTGCGTTTTTTTGTAGCGGATTTCCTGCCGGTTCAGCTTCTGACAGAGCGTCGTTTTGCCGCACCCGGTCTGTCCGAAAAATATAATCTTCTTCATATTTGCTCCTTTTCACACCCCGTACCCATATCCCGGTCAACGGCATGGCGCCAAGCCTCGTCCGACAGCACGCTACGTCCTGGTAATCGGCGCACGCGCAAAGCCCAGCTGCTCCTCCATCGCAGAAAGAATTTCTCCCACGGCAGCCTCCACCGAGCTGACATCGCCGGTAAATACCAGCGCGCCGCTGAAGCGGTCGATAAATCCCAGTGTAATATCCGAAGCCTTCGAGGCAAGATCCGCCGCAATGATCGCCCCTTCGCTGGGCGTAATCGTCAGAATCCCGATTGCGTCCTGATCCTGCTCTAAGCCCAATTTGACATAGATCTCATGGTTGGGGCCGGCAATGACATGCGCCAGCGTAATTTGCTTTCCGGGAACAAATTCCTGGATGATCCGCTGTTTTTCTCCTGTATTTATGATATGTTCCAGCATGGTTTTCCTCCGTCACTGCAATTGGCAGATCCGTTATCCGCCAACCGCGTCTGTTTCTCAATAGGATTGCTTTAAAATCTCCGCAACCGCCCGTCGGTCTGCGATCCGTGGATTGGTGGCAATACAGGAGTCCGAGAGCGTCCCTGTAGCCACTGCTTCTGCCGCCGCCTGATACTGTGTTTCCTCAATCCCGCAGTCGCGAAACCGCTGCGGCATTTGGATCTGCTGCTGCAAGCGGTCAATCTGACGCAGCAGATTTCGGACCGAGGTACGCACACTCACGCCGCCAAAGCCAAGCATCTCTGCAAGCTCCGCGTACTTTCGGGCCGCAGGGGAGAATTCCCTCTGCGCATAATCGGATAACCCCGCATTGAAGCGAACCACATGCGGCAGCAATATGGCATTGGCCCGTCCGTGGGGCACATGAAATTTTCCGCCGATGTTGTGCGCAATCGCATGATTCAGACCCAGCGATGCCGCGTCGAACGCCAGTCCGGCCATGCAGGAAGCATAATGCATCCGGGCACGAGGCTGCGCTTTGGCGTCGTCAAGCGCCGGCTCAGCCTTGGCCTGCACAGACAAGGGCAGGTACAAAAATACATCCCGAATCGCCTGCAGCGCCAATGCATCGGTAAAGGGCGTCGCTTTGGTCGAGACATAGGCTTCTAAGCCGTGCGTCAGCACATCCATTCCCGTATCTGCTGCAATGACCGCCGGGACGCTCGTTACCAGCTGCGGGTCTAAAATCGCGACATCCGGGCGCATGGCTGCATCCACCAGCGGGTATTTGACGCCCTTCTTAGGGTCGGTAATCACAGCAAAGGAGGTAACTTCAGATCCCGTTCCGCTGGTAGTCGGAATGGCAGCAAACGTCAGCGATTGTCCTTTGAGCTCCTGCGTCTGCCTGCCAAACTGCAGGATCGCCTTGGCCGCGTCGATCGCCGATCCGCCGCCCACGGCAATCATAACCTGGGGCCGGTACGCGAGCAGCGCCTGTATGCCTGTCACAACTAATTCCAGCGGCGGGTCCGGCACAACCTGGTCAAAAATCTCAAATTCCTGCAGCTGCTCTGTCACCCGGCCAATCAGACCGGACTGCACCAAAAAAGGATCTGCGACCACCAGGCAGCGTTGGCTTTGGTACGCCAAAAGATGCGACAGGGAACCGCTGCCAAAGTAGATTCTGGTTTTGTTAAAAAATTCTTCCATTCTTTTTGCCTCCCGCTGGTTCAAATGCGCGCTTCATAAGCTCCCACTGCCGCCTGAAAAACGGCCGCGTTTGAAACTCTGGGGCGTAAAACGATACATTTGAAAATTGGTTTGAAGGTAGGATTTGTAAAAAGAGGATTTTTATACATGGAAGTGGAAAAAGAAAGCTTTGTAAAAGAAAAAGGCGCAAAGCATGAAATTTTTCATCTGCTTTACACCTTTTTGTATGATTGTAACGATTGAATTTACAGTCGTTTTACCGAACGATTACTGCTGTTCTCTCTGACCTCTGCCTATCTCCAGCCCCTTCTCAAAGGCCTGCCGATTCAGCGGCAGCAGCTTCGGCTTCTTACCCAGCTTATGCTCGATCGTTCCCCATACCACTTCCGGAGCCACGACCTCGGTATAGCCAATATACACGCCCAGCATAATCACATTCAGCACCTTGGCATTGCCCATTTCCAGAGCCATCTCAGTCACAGGCGCCTGAACCACCTTGATATCGTCCCGCTCGATCTGGTCGGATACAATCGAGCTGTTGATAAACAGCGTGCCGCCCGGCTTTAAGGTGCCGAGAAATTTCTGCAGCGAAGGGCCGTTCATCACGATCAAATCATCCATGACGTCGCCCAAAGGCGCGCCGATTAACTCATCGGAGATCACCACAAAGCAGTTGGCCGTGCCGCCCCGCTGCTCCGCGCCATAGGACGGAAAGAAGGTCACGTTTTTGTCAGTCGAATCGCAGGTTGCGGATGCCAAAAATTTTCCCAGAGTCATAACACCCTGGCCGCCGAAGCCGGCTACGCACAAATTTGTTTCCATCTTTCTTCCTCCTATCTGTCCCGGATTACGCCCAGCGGAAATTCCGGCAGCATTTTTTCTTCAATATAGGTCAATGCATCCAACGGCTCTAAGCCCCAATTGGTCGGGCAGCTGGTAACGATTTCCACCATCGAAAAACCCTTGCCGTCCAACTGGTTCTGGAATGCCTTTTGAATCGCTTTTTTCGTTTTGATGACATTCTGCGGCGTGTTGCAGCTGGTACGCTCCAAGTACACGGGCGCCGTCAGCTGGTTTAGAATCTCGCACATATGCATCGGATAGCCATGCTCTTCAGCAATCCGGCCCTTGGGCGCGGTGGAAGCCTTCATTCCAATCAGTGTCGTGGGCGCCATCTGGCCGCCGGTCATGCCGTAAATTCCGTTATTGATAAAGATTACCGTGATATTTTCGCCTCGGTTAGCGGCAGAAATGGACTCTGCCAGGCCGATGGAGGCAAAATCGCCGTCTCCCTGATATGTAAACACCAGCGAATCCGGATTGCTGCGCTTCATACCGGTCGCCACCGCGCAGGCGCGTCCGTGCGGCGCGGTAATATTGTCATAGGCGATGTAATCCATATGCAGACCGCAGCAGCCGATCCCCAGCACACAAGCCGCTTGTTCTACCAGATTCATCTCCTCTAATACTTCGCCGATCAATTTGATCACGGTGCTGTGCATACATCCCGGACAGAAGCCGGACACCTTGTCGTCCTGGATGGTCTTTGTTCTTGCGTAAACTTTTTCCATGTTCCGTGCCCTCCTATTTCTCGTTGATTGTTCTGACGGCTGCAATCACTGCTTCCCGGCTCATAATATTGCCGCCGGAGCAAAGGCAGGTTTCAATCGGACAGCGTTCTTTGACTGCAGCCGCCACATCCTCCACAAACTGTGCCGGAATGGACATCTCTACATCGAGAATCGCTTTGCATTTGTCATAATTGATCTGATCAAACGCCGCATAGGGGAACGGATACACCGTCTTGGGACGAATCAGGCCCACCCGAATCTCCTCTTTTCGCAGCAAATCCACGACGGATTTGGCAATTCGGGCCGAGATTCCGTAAGCGGCAATGACGATTTCGGCGTCCTCAACCTGATCGATCTCCACCTCAGGCTCCCAGGAGTTGTACAGTTCCCGCGCCGCTTCGTTGCACTCCTGCTGAACGACCGTAGACCACTGCCCCGGCTGAATCCAAGCCCGGTTGGCATAGTCAAGCTTGTGGCCAATGCAGGCCCAATGCTTTTTGGACTCCTTGATCGCCGCCACCTCTTCGTCCGATTTCATCTCCGGCAGCACCACCGGCTCCATCATCGTCCCGATCACGCCGTCCGCGAGAATCAAGACGGGATTGCGGTCTTGATCTGCATAGTCAAAGGCAGCATACGTCATATCTACCGCTTCCTGTACGGTGGAGGGCACATACACCCGCATGCGGAAGCCGCCGTTTCCAGAAGCCTTGGTCGCCTGAAAATAATCCATCTGCGCCGGCTGGATCGAGCCTACGCCGGGACCCCCTCTGGAAATATTGGCATAAACCAAGGGAATCCGCGCCGAGGC
>CAMULB010000243.1 GCA_947089585.1 uncultured Lachnospiraceae bacterium
AGGAAAACTTGGAGGGGTATCAGCAGAAAGAATTTGATGCTGCAAGTGGTGATTTGGTTGATGCTGACGATACGGACGAGTTTGACGACGACGAGGATTATGCGGATGATGATTTTGATGACGACGAAGAAGATAATTACGAAGATGACTATGAGGAATAGGAAATTTATACAGCTACAGGCTTCGTGGCTGTAGCTGCGTGAAGGCTGTCAATAGACAATTGAATTGGAAGGAGTGCCAAAATGTCTGAAATAAAGAATGAATCATGCCAGACCATCACTTTTGACGCGATTAAAATTGGTCTTGCCTCTCCGGAAAGAATTAGGGAGTGGTCAAAGGGTGAGGTAACAAAGCCTGAAACAATCAATTACAGAACCTTAAAGCCTGAGCGTGACGGTTTGTACTGCGAAAAGATTTTTGGGCCCAGCAAGGATTGGGAATGCCACTGCGGAAAATATAAAAAAATTCGTTATAAAGGTGTTATCTGCGACCGCTGCGGTGTTGAAGTAACAAAGTCCAGCGTGCGAAGGGAACGTATGGGGCATATTGAACTTGCAGCTCCTGTATCACATATCTGGTATTTTAAAGGAATTCCCAGCCGTATGGGTTTAATTCTCGACTTAACGCCAAGAGTGCTTGAGAAGGTGCTGTACTTCGCGTCGTATATCGTATTGGATCCAATGGATACTGATTTGGAATATAAACAGGTATTGTCGGAGAAAGAGTATCAGGATAATCGTGAAAAATGGGGCAGCCGTTTTCGGGTTGGTATGGGAGCAGAAGCAATCCAAGAACTTTTGCACGCCATAGATCTTGAAAAAGACTGTGAGGAACTAAATGCCGAACTGAAAAACGAGAACACAAAAGGACAGAAGCGTTCTAAAATTGTAAAGCGTTTGGAAGTTGTCGAGTCCTTCCGGAATTCTGGAAATAAACCAGAATGGATGATTATGGATACGATTCCTGTTCTTCCACCTGACCTGCGTCCAATGGTTCAACTTGACGGTGGTAGATTTGCAACGTCAGACTTAAATGACTTGTACCGTCGGATTATTAATAGGAACAATCGTTTAAAACGGTTGTTGGAGCTTGGCGCACCAGATATTATTGTACGAAACGAGAAGAGAATGCTACAGGAAGCAGTGGATGCCCTGATAGATAATGGCAGACGCGGTCGTCCAGTTACAGGCCCCGGAAACAGGGCATTAAAATCCCTTTCTGATATGCTAAAGGGAAAATCGGGCCGATTCCGTCAGAATCTTCTTGGAAAGCGTGTGGATTATTCGGGTCGTTCTGTTATTGTCGTTGGGCCAGAATTGAAAATTTATCAGTGTGGTCTGCCCAAGGAAATGGCGATAGAGTTATTTAAACCGTTTGTTATGAAAGAACTTGTGGCAAGGCAGATTTCACAGAATATTAAACATGCAAAAAAGCTTGTGGAAAAACTGGATCATACCGTTTGGGACGTATTGGAGGAGGTTATTAAAGAACATCCTGTAATGCTCAACCGCGCACCGACACTACACAGACTTGGTATTCAGGCGTTTGAGCCTATCTTGGTAGAGGGTAAAGCGATTAAGCTGCATCCACTTGTTTGTACTGCATTTAACGCAGATTTTGATGGTGATCAGATGGCGGTACATCTGCCTTTATCCGTGGAAGCACAGGCAGAATGCCGGTTTTTACTGCTCTCACCCAATAACTTGCTAAAGCCTTCCGATGGTGGGCCAGTAGCAGTGCCTTCGCAGGATATGGTGCTCGGTATTTATTATTTGACACAGGAACGTCCGGGGGCAATCGGCGAAGGGAAATATTTTAAGAATGTAAATGAGGCGATTCTTGCCTATGAAAATGGTGCATGCACACTGCATTCAAGAATTAAGGTAAGAGTAGAAAAGACTCTTCCTACTGGTGAATTTGTTTCTGGAATTGTAGAGTCTACGCTCGGAAGATTTATCTTTAATGAAATACTTCCACAAGACTTAGAGTTTGTTGATAGAGTTACACCAGAAGATCAGCTTTTATTGGAAGTCGATTTTCATGTCGGTAAAAAGGGATTGAAGCAGATTCTGGAAAAGGTTATTAATATTCATGGTGCAACCAAAACAGCAGAAGTGCTTGACAGTATTAAGGCAATGGGATACAAATATTCTACGCGTGCGGCAATGACGGTTTCTATTTCGGATATGACTGTGCCTGCGGAAAAGCCGAAAATGCTTGCAGAGGCACAGAATACGGTTGACCGCATTACAATGAATTTCCGCCGTGGCTTAATGACAGAGGAAGAACGCTACAAGGCAGTTGTGGAAACATGGAAAGAAACGGATGATAAATTGACACAAACGCTGCTTGACGGTCTTGACCATTACAACAATATCTTTATGATGGCGGATTCGGGTGCCCGTGGTTCAAACCAGCAGATTAAGCAGCTTGCGGGAATGCGTGGTTTGATGGCTGATACAACAGGGCGTACAATTGAGCTGCCGATTAAGTCTAACTTCCGTGAGGGACTTGATGTATTGGAATACTTTATGTCTGCACATGGTGCACGGAAAGGATTGTCTGATACTGCACTGCGTACTGCTGACTCTGGTTATCTGACGCGCCGAATGGTTGATGTCTGTCAAGAGTTGATTATCCGTGAAGTGGACTGCTGTGAAGGGAAAGATTTTATTCCAGGCATGGAGGTTGCGGCCTTTATGGATGGAAAAGAAACGATAGAAGGTTTGAAAGACCGTATTACGGGAAGGTATTCTTGCGAGGATATTATGGATAAGGACGGCAATATCTTGGTTAAGAAAAACCATATGATAACGCCGAGCCGCGCTTCCAAAATATTAAGCAAGGGCGTAGATAAAAAAGGCGAACCAATTGAAAAAGTAAAAATCCGAAATATTCTTTGCTGTAAATCCCATGTTGGTATCTGCGCAAAATGTTATGGTGCAAATATGGCAACCGGTGAAGCTGTACAGATTGGCGAGGCAGTCGGCATTATTGCTGCACAGTCTATTGGTGAGCCAGGAACACAGCTTACAATGAGAACATTCCATACAGGCGGCGTTGCCGGTGATGATATTACACAAGGTCTTCCTCGTGTAGAGGAGCTTTTCGAGGCTAGAAAACCAAAAGGACTTGCGATTATTGCGGAGTTCGGCGGAACGGCAACGATTAAGGATACTAAGAAAAAGCGTGAGATTATTGTTTCTGATGGTGTAAATGAGAAAACGTATCTGATTCCGTATGGTTCTCGTATTAAAATCATGGATGGCGCAGTTTTAGAAGCTGGCGATGAGTTGACAGAAGGTAGTGTGAATCCGCATGATTTGCTGGAAATTAAGAAAATTGATGCGGTACAGAATTATCTGCTGCGTGAAGTACAGCGTGTTTATCGTCTACAGGGCGTGGATATTGCCGATAAGCATATTGAGGTGATTGTGCGCCAGATGCTGAAAAAGAAGCGGATAGAAACAAGTGGGGATACAGAATTTCTTCCAGGTACATTGGTAGACGGTTTGGAGTTGGAGGAAATCAATGAGAAACTGTATGCCGAAGGTAAGTGTCCGGCAGAGGCAAAGGATATTATTTTAGGAATTACTAAGGCAGCTTTAGCAACAAATTCGTTCTTGTCAGCGGCTTCATTCCAAGAAACAACAAAAGTTTTAACAGAAGCGGCTATCAAAGGCAAAATCGATCCGCTGGTCGGCTTGAAAGAGAATGTTATTATTGGAAAGCTGATTCCCGCTGGAACTGGTATGAGAAGATACCGCAATGTTAAACTTGATTGTGATAGAAGTCCGGAAGATATGTTGGACTTAGAGGATGAAATTGAGTTTGACTTAGAAGACGAGGACTTGGATAACCTAGAAGATATGGACGGCGAAGAACTGGATGATGAGGAGTTGGATGATTTCGACGACTTGGAAGACGACGATATGGATGACTTGGAGGACTTTGCCGACGACGATATCAATGATAATGACAATGAGGATTTTGAAACAGAAGCCCTCGAAGAGGATAAAGAATCACAGAATATTACAGAATCCGAAACAGAAAATACAGATGCTGATCGGAAAGAAGATGCTATGGAGAATACTGAGCAGGAGAAGACGCCTGTAGTAACAGAATAGCATAGTTGACAGCAAGGAAAATGATAATGCTTTCTGCTTGCGTAATAAAATAGAAATATGAATATATAATATCAAAAGGGCTGCTGAGAAATGGAGTTTGTAGATAACCATTTTTC
>CAMULB010000244.1 GCA_947089585.1 uncultured Lachnospiraceae bacterium
GGATTTTCAGGGGTTCGTAAATCAATTCTTCTCAGAAGTTTACTGATTCATCTGCGCCGCAACCTCCGCCGCAAAATCCTCCTGCTTCTTCTCCAAGCCTTCGCCCGTCTCAAAACGAACAAACCGCTTCACAGAAACAGGGGCTCCGACTTCTTTGGAAACCTGCTCCAAATACTTGGCAACGGTCTGCTTGCCGTCTTCTGCCTTGACATAGACCTGGTCTACCAGACAGATCTCCTTTAATTCCTTATTGACACGTCCTTCGATCATACCGTTGATTACCTTTTCCGGCTTCTGGGACTCCTTGGGATCATTCATGATCTGTGCTAACAGAATCTCCTTCTCATGTGCAATATAATCATCGCTGATCTCTGCTCTGGAAACGTATTTGGGATTGAGCGCTGCGATCTGCATCGCAATGTTCGTCATCGCATTCTTAACCTCTTCATTGACTGCGGTCGTCTCTGCCTCTACAATCACGCCGATTCTTCCGCCGCCATGTACATAGGATACCACGCATCCATTCTCTGCCGTTACCTTCTGGAAACGACGAATATTGAGGTTCTCACCAATTACGGCAACCTTTTCTACCAGTGCATCCTTGACTGTCTTACTGCCATCTTCAATCCAGCCTTCGGACAGAAATGCCTCCAAATCTGCAGCATTGGAAGCAACCGCCTGCTCGGCAACCGCCTTTACAAACGCCTGGAATGTCTCATTCTTAGCAACAAAGTCGGTCTCGGAATTGACCTCAACCACGGCCGCCGCCTGATCACCGCTTAATGCTACCGTACAAAGACCCTCGGCAGCGATTCTGCCCGCCTTCTTCTCTGCCTTAGCTTGTCCATTTTTTCTTAAAAATTCTACTGCTGCATCCATGTCACCGTTGGTCTCATTGAGTGCCTTCTTGCAGTCCATCATGCCTGCCCCGGTCATTTCGCGCAGTTCTTTTACCATTGTCGCTGTAATAGCCATTGTTTATTTCCTCCTCTCGGCGCACCTGGTGCGCCATTATGGCAGTCTTGGAATCTTTGCTTCCAAAACATTCTGCCTTAGAATTGCTGATTGATGCGATACTATTGATACATAAAAAACCAATTGCTGTGTTCCTGCGGTCTGCATGTAAGTATAGCTCCCTGTCAGGTACATGCGATGGTCAAACTTATTCTGCCTGTGCCGCCTCTACCGCTGCTTCTTCTGCCGCATAAGCTTCTTCTTCCGTTACAATCGTTCCCTGATTTGCCTCTACCACAGCGTCAGCCATCTTTGAAACGATCAGCTTCACGGCCCGGATTGCATCGTCATTACCCGGAATTACATAATCTAATTCTTCCGGATCACAGTTCGTATCAGCAATTCCGATCAGTGGAATTCCCAATGTGTGTGCCTCTTGTACACAGATTCTTTCCTTCTTCGGATCTACTACAAAAATTGCGTCCGGAATGCGCTTCATATCCTTGATGCCGCCTAAGTTCTTCTCCAGCTTCTCCCATTCCTTGCGCAATGCAATTACTTCTTTCTTAGGAAGCACGTCAAAGGTTCCGTCTTCCGCCATATTTTCAATGGCCTTCAATCTTGCAACGCGGCTCTGAATCGTCTTGAAGTTGGTCAGCATACCGCCCAGCCATCTCTCATTCACATAGAACATACCGCAGCGCTCTGCCTCTGTCTTAATCGCGTCTTGAGCCTGCTTCTTGGTTCCTACAAACAGAATCGTTCCGCCGTCCGCTACAATATCACAAACAGCCTTATAAGCCTCGTCTACCTTGCCGACAGACTTTTGAAGATCAATGATATAGATTCCGTTGCGCTCGGTGTAAATATAAGGAGCCATTTTCGGATTCCATCTTCTCGTCTGATGACCAAAGTGTACTCCTGCTTCCAGTAACTGCTTCATTGAAATTACGCCCATTTTCTTTCCCTCCATTGGTTCATTTCTTCCATATGCATCCTCCCTGAGAAACACCTTGGGGCACCATTCCTCAAGTCCGCATATGTGTTTGTTGACTACACTAATAAAAAGCCCGCAATGCGCACTTTCCATGTATTACCTAACGGATTATAACACAGTATTTGCCGCAATGCAAGCTTTTTATGGGGTTTTCTCTGCTTTTGGACAAAGGATCGCCGCAATCTCCTGATACGATGCTCCTTTCGGAATCTGGTACGTCCCAATGGAAATTTTTCCATCCAGCTCATTGGTTACTAAATAACGATTGAAATCCGATGCATCACTCAGTACGCCAGCTTCCTTCAGCTTCTCACTGACTCGGTCGGAAAATTCTCCCTTGGCAACCTCAATCGTTGCAAACGACGCTCCGTTCGACTGATTCACCTGTTTCTGTGCATTTTCCCCGGTTGACTCCCTGCCTTGATCCGATTCGCCGTTCTCCTTTGCTGCATCTTTCCCGTTGGAAGACGCCGCTTCCTTTGCTGGCTTTGTATCACCAGATGCTTTTTTGTCCTTGGATGATTCTGCATCGTCAGACGTTTTTCCGTCTTTGGATGATTCTGCATCGTCAGATGTTTTTCCGTCCTTCGACGATCCGGTACGATCCGAGGCTGCGCTGTCCTTTGCTTCGTCGGATGATGAAGCATCGCTCCCATCGCCTTTTGGTTTTTGATTTGATGCAGACAGCGAGCCATTCACAACATCATTTGGATCCTCGCCGCTTTTACCGTTTCCCTGACCTTCAGAAGATGCATGCAGGATCGCAAAAACTCGATCGGCAATAATCCACACCGCAGCGGGAACCGGATGTTTTGCTTGATTCCCCCGCTTGGCTGTGGCAGCATCGGTATCGCCTTCTCCTGTTTGATTTGATGCAGATGCAGCGCCTACGCCTTTTTCACTGGATTCAGGGGCAGCACCTTCACCCTTCTGATTCGACGCAGCTACAGTGCCCTCGCCTTTTTCATCGGGCTCCGCACCTTCACCCTTCTGATTCGACGCAGATGCCGTGCCTTCGCCTTTCTCACCGGATGCGGCTGCATCGGCTCCTTGGCTATTGGAGTCGTCTTCTTCGCCGCGCTTTGCTTCTCCTCCCGGCTTATCCGCTTCATCGCCGCCTTGCTTTTCACTGTCATCAGACTGGCCGCTTTCTTCGCCCTCCTCAGATGAGAGATGATCAATTGTACTTCCGTCCGTGCCTGAATTGTCTTTCGGCCGGGTCATCCCCAGCTGCTCTGCGCGCTCCATGATCTCTTCATCTGTCAGAGACTTTCCACGACCTGCATTTGCAATCGTCATGACAATCGCCGTCACGATAATGCCGATGCCGAGACCGCGTAAATAGTATTTCAGTTTCATGCTTCTTCCTCTCTGTACAAATCGATCACCAGCTTCACCTCGCCAACGCCCAATCCCAGCTGCTTGGCAATCTCACGAATGTCCAATCCCTGCTGATGCAACATCAAAATGCTCTGATTGTTATTGGCCAGCGTCTCTGCTTCCTTCTGCTCCATGAGATCCGCTTCCAGATCAAAATCCAGTTCCCCTTCCAAGCCATCCGCTTCTAGGCTTTCTGCCGCGGATGGCTGCAGCTGCGGCGAAACTGCAGGTGAAACCAGCTGCGGCGCAGTACTTTTTACCGCTGCGATTTGATCGGAAAGCTGTTTCAGCATCTGCTGGGAATTCATCACGGTCTCCCCGACCTCCTCTTCCAGGCTGTTGAGCTCGCTGCGCATCTTCTCCAGCTTTCCTGCCGTCTCCGTAAGGTCTGTCTGCTTCTCATTGAGCATACTGTATAAGAACATTACTTCATTATGATTCTTGTGAATGGATTCCAACACCGTCTCAGCATATTCGCTGATCTCCTGAATCTTCATGTTGGTCTCTTTATCCAAGGCACGATCTGCAATCTCCATCGACCGATCAATGACGTCGTCTACCAGCTCCTCCACCTTTTTCTCTGTACTCTTCATATTTTTTTCCAATATGAATTTCATCTCATTGGAGCTTAACTGTGAAATCTGTTCTACCTCCTGCTGAGAAAGCTTTTCGGTGACAAAAAAGCTGCCGATCATTAAGATAATGCCGATTACAATTAAAATAATTTCTACTGTTGTCATATGTGCTCTACCTATATCTTGATATCAAAGCCTCCCATAGAAGTCTTTGGTAAGACCTTTCCGTCCTTTTTTGCTGCTTTCTTCTTTCCTTCCTTGCGGTGCTGCTCGTACTCGTTGCTGCCTTTCTCACGGGCATCATATTTCTTCTGGTAATTCTC
>CAMULB010000245.1 GCA_947089585.1 uncultured Lachnospiraceae bacterium
AAATTACCTCCTCCATAAAAAGCTTATAAAAGATCGGCGTCACAAATCCGCATCCGACGGCCAAAAGGCTGGCCGCAAAGCCAATCACAAAAAAACGCCGCACCCCGTCTGCATAGGGCCACATCCTCTGAAACACGGACAAGCGATACCACATCCGTTCCCCCATCGCTTCACTCCCCCTCTCTCAAAGCAAACAACCTGCGAAATACGGCGCTCTCCTTGGCCATCCGTTCGGGAACGCCCACCTCGCAAATCCTTCCATTCTGCAAAATCGCCGCCCGCTCACACATCAAAACTGAGCGAACCCGATGCGCAATGACCAGCGACGTCCGCCCCGCAAGAACCTTGCGCCACGCCTCATGAATCGCTTCCTCCGTCTCGCTGTCCAACGCCGAGGTCGCCTCGTCAAAAATAATCACCTTCGGATTCTTAAGATAAATACGCGCAATCGCAATCCGCTGCCGCTGTCCTCCAGAGAGGCCGACGCCAAATAAGCCAAGCCTCGTGTGAAGCCCCTGCGGCAGCTCCTGCACCAATTCCATCAGCCCCGCCTGGCTGCAGGCCGAAAGTACCTCCTCCTCAGTCGCATCCCGCCGTCCCAGACGAATATTTTCAAGGATTGTCCCGTCAAAAATGAGCACATCCTGAGCGATCAGTCCGACACTTCTGCGGATGGATTTGAGGCTGCAGGCCGCAAGCCGCTGCCCGTCAATCCAGATTTCCCCCTGCTGCGGACGGTAAAATCCCACCAGCATATAAGCCAGCGTCGTTTTGCCGCTCCCGCTCTCGCCAACCAAAGCAAACCGCTCCCCGGACGGAATCTCTAAATTGAAGTTCTCCAACACTGTCTCGCTCTTCTGGTACGCAAAACGAAGATCGCGAAATGAAATTGCTCCCTTGCTCACCACAAGCTCCTCCTTGCCCTTCCACGCTTCCTCCGTCGGTGTCTGCAAAAAATCATGGATTCCCTGGATGTACGTCACACGATTCTGCGCGTCGAGAAACGATTCGCTGCTCCTGCGAATGTAAAACGTCAGCATCGAAAAAAAAGTGACAATGATCAACAGCGCGCCCATCGTAATCTCCCCGCTCTTGGCCAAATACCCGGCAAACGTAAAAATCGCCAACTGAGCGATCAGATTGACCAGCTGAATCAAATCATCCGCCCCGCGCTTGGCAAATCCAGCCTTAACCTTGACCGATGCCAACTCCCAGTGCTTATGGGCAAATTCCCGCTTAGTCCGCTCCTGTGCCCCCCAGCATCCGCAGATCGCGCAGCCCGCTCAGCCGCTCAAACACCCAGCCCATATAGCCGCTATAATATTCCCGCTCCTGCTCCCCCAATCTGCGCACCTTCTTGCCGAATCTCATACTGACTGCCACCGAGACCGGAGCCGCAAAGGCCAGAAACAGGCCCATCCGCCAGTCAATGACAAACAGATACACCACAATGGCCGCAATCAGCAGCAGATTGTTGAGCTGATGGCTGACATTGCGCACCATAAAATACATGCACTCCGTGCCGTATTGATAAATCATGTGCACCAAATCCCCGGAGGAAGCGTCCGTTAAAAACTGCGCATCGCTCTTCTGCATCTGCGCAAACAAATCCCGCTTGATCTCCATCGTAAAAATATTTATCAGATAGTGATGCTGCGCATAGATGAAAAAATAGAGCGTACAGGAAAAAACCAGCATCACCAGATAGACCAGGCCAAGCCGCAGAAACGTCGGCACATTTTGAAAATAGACGATCTCATCGACCATAATACCCGACACAATCGGAATCGCAATCTGCAAAATCGTGTCAAAAAGAAACCCCAAGTAAAAGCGGATAAAATTCCGCTTATACTTAGACGCATACCTCCACAAAAAGCCGAACGCTGTAACATAATTCATCTTTTGTTGCTCCATACTCATTTCCCCGCCTTTACAAAATACGCTTCAGAAGTATTTCACTCCCCAGCACCAGATCCGCGTCCATCTTACCGGACAGCCCCTGATTCTCCTCCACCGTACAGACCGTGTTCCCGTCCTCATACGTACAACGGACGACCTGCAGCTTGTACACCCGATCGTTGCGGTCGTAGTATAGATACATTACACCAGTCGTCAGATCGTGCTCCCCCTTCAGCGTGATCTGATGGCCCGAAACCTCAGCCGGAACGCTCTGCACCACGTCGAGCTTGACCGTCAGTGAGAGGTAGAGGAACAGGCCAATGCCGAAACCGAGGAAGCCGTAGAAGACGAACGGCTTCTTAATGATATGTTTGACGTAGAATTTGGAAAATTTGCTTTGTTTTCTTTGGTTCATGGTATCCCCCCCATTTGTTTGATTTCCCTCCCCTACTGCGTCTGAAAATACTGCCAGCGAAGTACCCAGATGCTTCCATATAACCTTCACTCCAGCCAAAATTTGCCGTAAAAAAAGAAAGCATTCTCCAGATTGAAAACACTTTCTTTTCTTTGATGTTTGTTCCTAGTCGCACTGTTTCATCTCATCCAAACGCTGCATGATCTGATCGAGCGACGGTTCTTCCACTTGATCTTGCTGTCTCTTATTCAGCTTGGAAAAATATTCGTACAGGCGGAGAAAAAGCAGCAGCTTGTCCTCTTCGGAACAGTGAACTACCATCTTCCAGGTCTCGCCCAAATCCTGTTCCTTTCCAAACAAAATATAATCGCAAGAGACCTTGAATTCCCGCTCCAGCTTCCGCAGGACAGCGACCGAGATCTGATTCTCTGATGTTTCAATTTTCTTATATGCGGATACCGACAAGGCCAGTCGTTCAGCCATCTTCTCCTGGGTCAGGCCGGCTTCGGTCCGAATTTGACGCAGCCGCATAGCCATTTCCCTTTTTTCTGTTGATTGTGTTGCTTCCCTAATTATCTCTGCTTTTTTCATGGCTATTCTCCAGTATGATCGTTATGTAGCCATTTTATACGCTTTTTCTCGTACAATCCATCCATTATCGTGGAATGTTTCGTATATTAATCATGTATGTTTCGTCCGTTCCGTTTTTGTTGTAAAGAAAAAAGAAGCATTCTCTTGCTTCAAAATGCTTCCTTTTTGCTTTGCGTTATCGGCTGTGGTGGTTTCACAAATCCGCTGGGATCTGTGACCAACAGCAACCAATTGGCTGCATGCTTGTGCACCTGATTCACTGTTGGTATTTCAGATTATACCATGTTGTTACAATTTTTTATAGTTGTTTTCAACAGAAATATATAAAATCGCACAAAAATAATAGAAAATGTGTGCCAAATACAACTAGAACAACCGCAAACGGTACTTTTTCCCTTGTTTTTCCCTGTTCTGATTCTCCATTCATTCACATGATCATATATTTTTCACACATCACACTGCTGTGCCACCCGGACATTCACCAAATGTCTGTTACCGGTAAGGAATTTCCCTTTTTAAAAATGTTCAGCCGGTTCCTTCCTTGTGCTTTGCAAGCATACGCCCTTACTTGTGATATGGTTCTACATAACGTACCTAAGTGCGTAAATTTTCATAGTATTATCTTAAAACAACTTTTGCCAACCCTCTATTTCCCGCCTAACTCTTAGCTCTCCTGCACTTTCTGACCTTCCTCAAAACTTCGCATTTACTTATGATATGGCTGTCCATAACATGCCTAAGTGCGTAAATTGCTTAAAAATGAATCTTTTTGAAATATTATCATCTCGCATAAATGTGAAATGTAATAAGGCAGAACATTTTGGTATGTTCTGCCTGTTACTTTCTCTCTTAACTAATATGATATTCCTCATAAAGCTCCTGACGGTATTCTTCATCCTGTGATACTCTGATGATATCTGATAACCGACCGTCTTCATTTAATAATATTATCAGTTTAGCCATCTTTTTTTCTCCAATTTTTTGATTCTCCTGGTCACGCATTAACAACGTCATATATTCATGCCTCCATTCCCTGTTTTTCTTTGCTTCTTTCACCGCTTCTTCCAGTTTCTCCACATAGGAATCTACTGGCTTTTTACCCGCTACATAATCAAGAAATGCCTTTAATTCCTTACTGACATCATCCATGGTTCCTTTTGCATTCAGGAATATCTTTACCGCTTCATCTCCCATGGAAATGCTACCATCCTCTTTACAGATATTTTCAAATGTATAAATGTGCCTGCCCTTTCCAAATGCATCAAACGGACAGATAAAGATAACATAGCTTCTGTTTAATTCAT
>CAMULB010000246.1 GCA_947089585.1 uncultured Lachnospiraceae bacterium
CCCTGACGCTGGATACGATTGTATGCATGGACGGCACGGAGGTCATCGGCGCCTATCTGGCCCAGGAATTTGAACGTCGCAGCTTTATGTCAACCACAAACCTGCATGAAACCATCTATGTCGTGTCGCCGGAATTCAATTCCAACAACCAGATGATTTTCCGCGACAACAACATGCTGGCAATCAACAAGAAGCATGTGCTGCTGCTGCTGGCCACCACGACTACGGGCGTGACAATCCGCAGAAGCTTAGAATGCATCCAGTATTACGGCGGCATCATTGCCGGGGTCAGCTCCATTTTCAGTACGGTGGAAGCGGTTGAAGGCTATCACGTCGAATCGGTATTTACCGAGGAGGACTTGCCGGGCTATGCCGCATACTCGCAGAAGGATTGTCCGTTCTGTAAAAAGGGGCATAAGCTGGAGGCGATGGTCAACGGCTTTGGCTATTCCAAGCTGTAGCGGTTTTGTCGAATTTCGGAACAAATGGCGGATTGCGGCACAAGAAAAAGCAGGGTTTGTCCGTCGATTTGTATAGAAAGAAAAAGCTTTTTCGGCAGAATAACGAAAGCGTGGAAAAAGCGTGTATATCTTAGGTAATTTGACTTAAAACTTTTGTAAAATTTGTTTAATTTCGGGGTAGTGGAAAAGCGGATAGTCTGGTAAAGTAGAGACAGGTAAAAATTTGAGATATTTTCATTCACAGGAGGTTTGTTTCATGGCAAGTTTATCACTGAAGAATATTTGTAAATCATATCCGAACGGTTTTGTGGCTGTGAAGGATTTCAACCTGGAAGTAGCGGACAAGGAATTCATCATCTTCGTTGGTCCTTCTGGATGCGGAAAGTCTACGACCCTTCGTATGATTGCCGGATTGGAAGAGATTTCTTCCGGCGAGCTGGCAATTGACGGCAAGGTTGTAAACGACGTAGAGCCAAAGGACAGAGATATTGCGATGGTATTCCAGAACTACGCGCTGTATCCGCATATGACGGTATTTGATAATATGGCATTTGGCTTGAAGCTGCGCAAGGTTCCCAAGCCTGAGATCAAGCAGAAGGTAGAAGAGGCCGCCAGAATTCTTGACTTGGAGAAGCTGTTGGACCGTAAGCCCAAGGCTTTGTCCGGTGGTCAGAGACAGCGTGTGGCTATGGGACGTGCGATTGTGCGTGAGCCGAAGGTATTCCTGATGGATGAGCCGCTGTCCAACCTGGATGCGAAGCTGAGAGTTCAGATGCGTGCCGAGATCGCTTCTCTGCATCACAGACTGGGCGCAACGATTATCTATGTAACACATGACCAGACCGAGGCTATGACGCTGGGAACCAGAATCGTAGTATTGAAGGACGGAATCATCCAGCAGGTAGATTCTCCGCAGAAGCTGTACAACGAGCCGGATAACCTGTTTGTAGCGGGCTTTATCGGATCTCCGCAGATGAACTTCCTCGATGCACAGTGCGTGGTAAAGGGCGACGAGGTGAGCTTGAAGTTTGGCGAATTCTCGATCGTGATGCCGCCCGCTAAGGCCAAGGCATTGAAGGATGGCGGCTATGCCGGCAAGACCGTTGTCATGGGAATTCGTCCTGAGGATATCGACGATTTTCCAGATTTTGTTGCAGCGCATAAGGAGAGCACTGTGACGACAACCGTAACCGGATACGAGCTTTTGGGCTCTGAGGTACTGTTGTACTACACGATCAACGGCACCAATATGACAGCGAAGGTGGATTCAAGAACGCCGGCGCGTTTGGGCGACAAGATTACAATCGCACTGGATGTAGATAAGGTTCATGTATTCAACAAAGAGACAGAGCTGACGATTACACATTAATCAGATGAGAGAGGCTGCTGCAGGTCATTGCAGCAGTCTTTTTTAAATAGGAGGATGGTAATTTGCTTTCAAATCATAAGTTACAGGCAACATTGGCGGAAATAAAGGAAATTGCCAGAATAGATCTGGTGCTCTACAACGAAAAGGGTAAGGTGGCGGCATCTACCTATGAGCCGGAAGAAGATATGAGCAGCATTATTGTGCAGTTTGCTCAGTCGATGGCTGAGAGCCAGACCATCAATCAATATCATTTTTTTAAAATTACCGTCGATGGTCAGCTGGAATATATCCTGCTGGAGCATATGGCGGGCGAGGAAGCGTATGTGATCGGAAAACTGGCGGCTTGTCAGATTCGCAATCTGGTAACAGCCTATCGCGAGCAGTTCGACCGCAATAATTTCATGCAGAATCTACTGCTTGGCAACATGCTGGTGGTGGATATGTACAATAAGGCAAAAAAACTGCACATCGAGCAGGCTCAGCGTGTTGTTTTTTTGATTGACGTGGACGGAAAAAAGGACGGCGCCGTGATGGAGACAGTGAAGAACTTTTTTTCCGTGCAGACGCGGGACTTTGTGACCGAAGTGGATGAGCGCTGTATTATCCTGGTCAAGGATGTGGAGGATATCGACACGGAAGAGGAACTGTCTGAATTGGCAGAGATGATTGTGGCCAATCTTCATACCGAGGCCATGGTGCCGGTACGGGTCGGATATGGCAATCGCGTCGATCAGCTGCAGGATCTTTGCCGTTCCTATCAGGAGGCTCGTATGGCGTTGGAGGTCGGACGTATTTTTTATGCGGATAAAGAAAGTCTTTCTTACAGCCGGCTGGGGATTGGCCGTCTGATTTATCAGCTTCCGGTCAGCCTGTGTGAGATGTTTCTGCGCGAGGTGTTTGGCGAACGCATTCCCGACGTATTTGACGAGGAGACTACGGTGACGATCCAGAAATTTTTTGACAACAACCTGAATATTTCGGAGACGGCCAGACAGCTGTATGTACACCGCAATACACTGGTATATCGTTTAGAACGGATTGAAAAGGCGTTGGGTCTGGATATCCGTGCATTTGAAGATGCGATGCTGTTTAAAATTGCCCTGATGGTGATGGCGCATATGAATGATCAGAAGCATGTCGTGAATGATACGGAAAATGACGTAAATTAAAATTAAGGGAACGGGAAAAAGCTTCGATATATAAAATAGGATCGAAGCTTTTGCTCTTTGTGACACAAAGGGTATGTAAGCGAAACGACAGGAGGGATTGACGGTGAAAATAGACGGAAACCGATATGAGAATCAAGGACTTGCCCGTCAGGCAGAACAGGCAGCAAAGGCGGAAAGAGGCAGCAGAAGAAGCGGCACATCGACGATTCATGCTTCCGAGCTGAATCTGCTTGGGGACGACAGTATTTTCGCGCGGAAAAAGAAAGCGATGGCCGACGCCATGGGAATTATCGGCAAGCAGTTCCAGGCGGATGGGAAGATTGACGAGGACCTCGCAGAACGCCGGGGACGGATTGCGGACAGTAAGGCCAAGGCCGATGCAGCGTTAAAAGAGAAGCAGGCATTAAGCGAGGAGCAAAAGAAGCTGCAGGAAGCCTATGGTGTGGAGCCTGACAGCCAGGAGCAGGCGGATTTGGAGCTGCGGATCAAGATGAAGAAGGCGTTAGACCCGCGCAGTCACGTCGATTTAACGAAGGAAGAGATCGACCGGCTGAATGAGATGGGGCCGATGACGGATTATCAGCGCGAGGCGATGGAGCTGGAAGCCTCCAAGGGCGTGTGGGAGGATGAGATTGAAGAAGCCCACAAGGTGATTTCGACCGAAACACAGGTGATTCGTGCGACCGAGCAGGAGATGCTAAAGCATCATGGCATGGTCGATGCCCAAAGGACGGCGCAGGCGTCCCTGCAGACGGCCAGCAAGGAGATCATTGGCATGGCAATTCAGGAGAGCATGGACAAGATCGAGGAGGAGCTGGACGAGACGGTGGAAAAGGCCGAAGAGCAGAAAGAAGAGCGGGAAGAGCTGGAAGCGCTGCGGGATGAGAAGAAGGCCGAGCAGGAGGCACAGAATGAGCAGCTTTCTAAGCTTCCGGATATGCAGAAGCTCCAAAGTGAAGTCGATCAGCAGCTGCAGGAGATCTTAGAGCGCCAGAAGCTGCTGGAAGAAGATTTGAAGGGAATCCAAGTCGATCAGAATATTTAGTGATTTAAAAATGATGGTTGTGAATTGCATCGACGGCACACTGCTTCGCACCACAAAAAAACAGTCAACAGAAAGAATTCTGTTGACTGTTTTAAAATGGAAAGCAGGATACGGGAGTCGGACCCGCCTC
>CAMULB010000247.1 GCA_947089585.1 uncultured Lachnospiraceae bacterium
GTCAGATTGTAGTAACCGGGGTGTTTATCTATTATGTATACAATTTTACGGATGTATCCTTGAAAATGCTGATTCCCTTTACCGGGGGATTTGACGGCGGACTCTATCTGGATCTGGGGATTCTTGCGGTGCCGGTGATGTTTTTAGCGGTAGTCGGAACCGTGAACGGCGCCAACTTCACCGACGGCGTGGATGGCTTGGCTTCCAGCGTTACGGTTTTGATTGCGACCTTTTTTACCGTCGTAGCCATCGGAACCGGCAGCGGCTTAGAGCCGATTACCTGTGCGGTGGTCGGCGCACTGCTTGGCTTTCTGCTGTTTAACGTCTATCCGGCCAGTGTATTTATGGGGGATACCGGTTCGCTGGCTCTGGGCGGATTTGTGGCTTCGACTGCCTATATGATGCAGATGCCGATTTTTATTCTCATTGTGGCGTTGATTTACTGGATCGAGCTGTTGTCTGTGATGATTCAGGTAACATATTTTAAGCGCACGGGCGGAAAGCGAATTTTTCGCATGGCGCCCATTCACCATCACTTTGAGCTGGGCGGCTGGTCTGAGACCAGGGTGGTAGCCGTATTTTCCATTACTACGGCGATTCTCTGTCTGATCGCATTGATGGGCGTTTGAAAGGAGCAGCTATGGACTGGAGAGGAAAGAGTTTTCTTGTATTTGGAGCCGGAATCAGCGGGATTGCAGCGTGTGAGCTGCTGATTCACCGGCAGATGGACGTAATTTTATATGATGGAAATAAAGCGTTTGACAAAGAGGCGCTAAAAAAGGAGCATCCGCTGTTATCCGATGTATCAATCTATACAGGAGCGCTGCCAGAGGAGGTAATCCGTCAGATTGAGATCCTCGTATTAAGTCCGGGTGTGCCGACGGATTTGCCTCTCGTAGAGGAGCTTTGCAGCCGGGGAATTGCGATTTGGGGCGAGATCGAGCTGGCCTATGTATTTGGCAAGGGGCGGATTCTGGCGATCACCGGCACCAACGGCAAGACGACGACGACGGCGCTGCTGGGCGAGATCATGAAGCAGGCTTATGCGGATGTACGGGTGGTAGGCAATATCGGGCTGCCGTATACCGGCGTTGCGCTGGATACAACCGAGGAGACGGTGATTGTGGCGGAGCTTAGCAGCTTTCAGTTAGAGACCGTGCATCGGTTCTGCCCCCAGGTCTCGGCAATTTTAAATATCACGCCGGATCATCTCAACCGCCATCATACGATGGAGCGCTATATCGAGGCCAAGGAGGCCATCGTCGCCGGGCAGTCTGCGGACGCGACCTGTGTGCTCAACTATGAGGATCCCGTGCTGCGGGTCTTTGGGGAACAGATCCGGCCGAATGTCGTTTATTTTTCCAGCCAGCGCCCGTTAGAGCGGGGAATGTATCTGCAGGGAGAGACGATTTGGCATGCGGACGAAGGAACGCGAAAGAAGCTGTGTGAGATTGGAGAGTTAAAGCTTCTAGGAGTACATAATTATGAAAATGTGATGGCGGCAGCTGCGATGGCCTTGAGCTTTGGCGTGACGATTGCGCAGATCCGGGCGGCGCTGCTTCGCTTTGAGGGGGTGGCCCACCGCATTGAATACGTGGGCAGCAAGCGGGGGATCCGTTTTTACAACGATTCAAAGGGGACGAATCCTGACGCGGCGATCCAGGCGATTCGGGCGATGAAGTGGCCGACGCTGCTAATCGGCGGCGGTTACGACAAGGGCTCCTCTTATGAAGCATGGATTCGTGCTTTTGACGGAAAGGTCAAAAAACTGGTGCTTTTGGGCGCGACGCGGGAAAAAATTGCCGCGGATGCCGAAGCGTGCGGTTTTGCAAAGGAGGATCTGGTGCTTGCCGACAGCCTAGAGGAGGCGGTCAGTGTCTGTTATCAAAATGCGAAAGAGGGAGATGCCATTCTGCTTTCCCCGGCCTGTGCCAGCTGGGGGATGTTCCGCAACTTTGAGGAACGGGGCAATCTGTTTAAAGAAATCGTAAAAGAGCTTGAGGAGTGATTGCATGAAGGAAAAACGCGTGCGCTACTTTGACTACAGCCTTCTTTTTATCGTCATTTTTCTTGTCTGCTTCGGGCTTGTGGTGCTCTACAGCACAAGCTCCTACAACGGGCAGCTGAAGTTTCAGGATGCGGGATACTATCTGAAAAAGCAGGCGTTTGCAGCGGGGCTTGGCCTGGTGGCGATGCTGGTGGTGGCCAATATTGACTATCATTTTTGGAAGCGCTTCTGGCTGTTGGCCTATGTGGCGGCGTTTGGATTGTGTACACTGGTTCTGTTTGTAGCCGATGAGATTAAGGGCTCAAGGCGGTGGCTGCGGATTGGCCCATTGTCCCTGCAGCCCTCCGAGATTGCCAAGATCGCGATCATTATCTTTCTCGCGACGATCATCTGCCGCATGCCAAAGAAGATGGGTTCCTTGTCCACAATGGTCAAGGTGGTGGTGATGATTCTTCCCATGGTAGGAATTGTGGCGGTAGAGAATCTGAGTACGGCGATTATCATTCTTGGCATTGCGATCGCGCTGGTTTTTGTATCCAGTCCAAAGTATATGCAGTTTGTGGTTATTGGCGGCATTGTGATTTCGGTCGGCGTGGTCTTTATCTTAGCGGCCAGCTATCGTGTGGATCGTTTGAAGATCTGGCTGGAGCCGGAGAAGTATGAAAAGGGCTATCAGACGCTGCAGGGGCTGTATGCCATCGGTTCCGGCGGGCTCTTTGGAAAAGGGCTGGGAGCGAGTATGCAGAAGCTGGGATTCGTGCCTGAGGCGCAGAACGATATGATCTTTTCGATCATCTGCGAAGAATTGGGGTTATTCGGGGCGATCTGCTTGATTCTTCTGTTTTTGCTTTTGATCTGGCGGTTTATGGTGATTGCCAACAACGCACCGGATTTGTACGGCGCCCTGCTGGTGACTGGGGTCATGGCGCATATGGCAATTCAGGTCATTCTCAATATCGCAGTCGTGACAAACAGCATTCCCAATACGGGAATTTCGCTTCCCTTTATCAGCTATGGCGGAACCTCGATTTTGTTTTTGCTGGCAGAGATGGGGCTGGCCTTAAGTGTGTCGCGGGGAATCAAATTTGAGATGGAGTAACAGGCTGCGGGGGAGCTTTTACAGTTCCCAAAGCGGGAGAAGGTGGTGAAGGAACACAATGAAGAAAAAGAGAAGAAAGAAAAAACGAAAGCTTCTGGCGCCGATCTTAATTTTTTTGCTGGTGATTGCAGCGGGGGCTTTTGTGGCGGTCAAGGTGTTTACCGTCAAGCATGTGGTGGTGAAGGGAAACGAGCGTTATGAGGATGAAGCCATTCAGGAGTGGGTGCTGAATGATGAATATTCCTGGAATACACTGTATGTATATTTGAAATATCAATTTCAGGAGCCGGCGGTGATTCCGTTTATAGATACAATGGAGATTTCGATGAAGCCGCCGCATACGATAGAGATTCAAGTCTATGAGAAAGGGCTTTTGGGATATGTATATCTGGAAAGCTTGGGACAGAACGCATATTTTGATAAGGACGGGATTGTGGTGGAGACTTCCTCCGAGGTGATTGAGGGGCTGCCGAGAATCAGCGGCCTGTCCGTAGATGCGGTTGTGCTCTATGAGCCGCTACCGCTGCAAGACAAACAGCTGTTGAAAAATCTGCTGACACTGACGCAGACCTTGAAGAAGTATGAGATCGTGCCGGAACAGATTGCGTACAGCGAGGATAAAACCTATCGGCTGGAATACGGTTCTGTAGAAGCGCTGCTGGGCAGTGCGCAGAATGTGAGTGACAAGGTGCTTCGGCTGTCTTATATCCTGCCGAAGCTGGAAGGGATGAGCGGCAGGCTTCATCTGGAAGGCTGGACGGAAAATACGACAGATATTTCTTTTGAAAAGAGAGAATAAAAGTTTTTTATAAATTTTTCAAATTTGTGTTGATTAATTTATGGAAAAATTATATGATAGAAAATATGGTCATGAAATATTTTACATAAAACGATGCCATCGGAGCAGCTGCTTCGGTGTGGCTTGAATATACAAAAAAGAAAAGGCCTGAACAGAACAGGCGAAATGAAACCTGGTACAATAGAAACATTGCTTTGCGGCGTTCTACGTCCGGGAATAAAAGGAGGAAGTACCTT
>CAMULB010000248.1 GCA_947089585.1 uncultured Lachnospiraceae bacterium
ATTGGGAAAACCGTTTTCCAGCGCCACTCTGCCAATGCTTTTACTGGAGCTTTCCAGATCGCGCAGCGCATACTTTAACCGAATCTCCGTCAGATAATCACGAAATGTCATGCCGAATTGTTTCTTGATGTAGCGGGAAACATAGGCGGTGGACAAAAGCATCCGCTGTGACAATTCCGTCAGGCTGACCCTGCGCTTATAATTGGCATGAATATAGCTGATGATATCGCTCATCCGCGCTTCATCGACATTCATCGCCAAAGACACCCCATCCAGATCATAGCCGGAAAAATCGGTAATCAGCCGCTCCAGAATCTGATAATAAATCCCGTTCAGCCGCAGCAGGGATTTTCCGTCCGACGCAATTTTCCCATAATAATGCTCCATGCATGCGCCAAGCAGCATACGAAGGGTATGCGTGCGCTCGGTTCTGCCCTTGGTAGAATTGCAGTGAAATTCCATCCCCTGCGCATCGTAATACTTCAAAAACTCTGGGACATTAATTTCAAATCGGACGGTAAGCGCATGAAACAGCATTCGGTATGCGTGATGCTGACATGCATTGACCAGCAAAAAATCTCCATCCGACAGCACCGTCTCCACACCGTTGACCGAAATCTCTGCTTCCCCTTCCAAAACAAAATAAATCAGAATATTGGTATCCAAAAAATCCGCAATTGCTTTCCCCGCCAACACTTCAAAATCCATGATCTGTCCTTCTGTCAACTGATCACCTCCTGCACCTTCCTCTTTCCCGCTTTCACCTTCAATCCCTTTAAATATGCTTTCGTTTCCGCATCAATCCGCCGGCTCTCCACCGCCTTCTGCAATGCTTTGTTATGCGTCCAGGGGTCTAATCTCGGTGTCGTAAACCACAGGATTGCTGTCTCATACTGCTTGACCAACGCGATACTAAAATACCAGGCTATCGCCATTTTTACATAATATGCCTCTGATTTGATCTCCGCAGCCAGCCTTAGCATCTCCGGTTCAAAATGCTCATCAAGAAAAAATCCCAGCAGCGTCACAAGGCCGAAGCGCACGGTAAACGTCTCACTGCTTTGCAGCCATCGCTTGACGGCTTCATATACCTGGGGCAAATCCTTGCGAAACGCTTTCGGCGGCAGCAGATCGCAAGTCGCCCAGTTGTCTACGTAGGGCAAAAAGCGTTCCAGCTGCACCAACAGCTCCTCCAATTGTGGATACAGGAGCGGAAGCAGCGCTCCATGAAGATTGTCTTCCTCATAATAGGTATGGGGCAGCTCCTGCAAAAAGGCTCTGGCATACGGCTCCCCCGCAACCTGCTTGGCATAGCTGCGCAGGAGCGGCATGCGAACGCCGATGACCTTTTCACCGGCAATTTCCGGAATCAGTTTTGCTTGAAACGCCCGGTACGATTCGTCTTGAAATGCAAACAATCCTCTGGTAATCTCTTCCATCTCTTTCTCCTCTTCTACCGTAGACTATTTTAACAATTCTCTCCTGCTTCTGCAACAATAAAAAGCGGGAGTGCCGCTTTCGTGCGCCCCGCTTTCTATGAATCTTACGGAATCTGAACCAATTTCTTCCTTTGGCTTTGTTTCAAATTATAGCTGATGTTTTTGCGGAAGTCAATCGTGGAACTGCCGCTTGGCAAAAGTAATGGCTGCGCAGAGGGAGTTCCTTTCGCGCAGCCGTCAAAATCCTTTCTGATTCTTTAATCCTCCACCAGCTGATCCACCGTTACAAATTCATATCCCTCCTTTTGCAGCGTATCCACAATCTGCAGCGCGGCTTTCACACTGGAATCGTACTGGTCATGCATCAGAATCACCGCATCCTCCTGTACTTTGGAAAGCACATTCTGTACAATGCAGGCGGCATCATTTTTACACCAGTCCAGCGGGTCGATCGTCCACAGCACCGGAAACATATTCAGCTCCGTCTCAAACGCCTTTTCCCAGGTGCCATAGGGCGGGCGGACATACTGCAGCTCCTTGCCGGTAATATCCTTTACAATATCGCTGGTCTTGGTCAGCTCCGCCTTAAATTCTTCCCGGTTGGATTTTTTCAGCTGCAGGTGACTGTATGTATGGTTTCCAATCAAATGGCCTTCTTCGGCCATTCGTTCGATCAGATCTGGATACTGTTCTGCTTGTTTGCCCATGACAAAAAAGGTTGCATAAGCCCCCCTTTCTTTCAGTCCATCTAACAGTTTCGGCGTATAATCCGGATGTGGGCCATCGTCAAAGGTCAGCGCCACTTTTTTCTTTAATTCCCGATAGGGATCACCCTGGCCAGCCGTAGCTTCCATCGGCTCGGACGCGGATTTCTGATCGCCCGTCTGCATGCGGGAAGCCGCCTGGCTGGCGGCTTTCTTCTCCCCGCTTCCGGTCAATGCCAGCAGCAATACCACATAGGCCAGAGTCAACTCCAGAAACAGCAATTTTCTGCGCAGTCGTCTCATGCTGCTTCCTCCCTTTCGCCTTCGCTTTCTTAAAATACTATATGTAGACTGGACTGTGAATATGTTACGATTCACATGCGGCGCAGTTTACATCCCCTGCGCTACCTGCAATTTCGTATCAATTGTGTCCGATCCTTTTTCATGTCCTCAAGCAACGCGCTATATTCATTTCTCAATGCCGTCAGCTCTGCCATTAATGCTGCATATTCCTTCCGGCTTCGCTGCGCGGCCTGTAAGATTTCTCTTACGTGCTCTGGATTACACAGCTCCAGCTGCTCTTTTAAGCAGTCGTTTTCTTCTTCTAGCATTCGGATTATTTTCTCTTGCGTTTGAAGCTTTTTTTCCTTTTTTGTTCGGTACATGGTCCCTCCTCATTCCATCTGATTGATGTGCAACCAAACGATCGGTCAGCGTTTCCACAGCTGTGCATGTCCAACACTGCTTTTCCCTAAGAATTTTGTGGCTACTGATTCTGTAATACACTTTCTTGTATTTCCGTCACGGCACATCGCATTTCGCACAACACTTTCCACATGCTCCGCAAATTCATGGCTATCGGTTACATTCGGCAAATGAATATCGCCAAACTGAACCGTTACATCGGAAGACATCTGATTCCCTTTCCCCTGTTTGATTAAGCTCAGAACATAATTCTGCATCTGCTCCGGCAAAAGCTCCGCCGGATTGATATGATTGTTCATGACCTGTTGCTTCATAATCTCATCCGGAGCAGTCTGGGAAATATTCCACAAATTTCTGGCCTTCTGCGAGTCAAAGATCATATCCCCCTGGCCAACCTTGCGCAGCACGCCTTCACTCTTATCAAACTGAATTTCATCTATCCCTTCTCCAAGGAATGCCAGCTGATCATGCGGAATGCCATTGGAACCGGATTTGAACCCTTTGACGCCAAGGGCCTTCAGCTTCTTATACAGCTTTCCCGAAGATTTCTGATTATCGTATTTCACATCCAAAAGCTTGGCCAGTTCCTTTGCTTCCTTTGTCGAGAGCACCTTTTTCCCATACTGATCATAAAATTTCTTGTTCAGATCAGAAAGCTTTTCGCGCTTTGAGGTCGTTTTCGACAGATGGGCTTTGATATAGGAATCGGCCTGCTGTTTTGGCGTTGGCTTTTTTGCAGGCTTCTTTCCATGATCCTGCATGGACAATTCGGTTGTTGTTCTGGAAGGCTTTGCCTCACTGACCTTCGCAGCCAATGCATCCGTTATTTTGAACTCTTTTGGTTTTTCTTCGGTAACAACCACTGCATTTGGCTTCTGGTTTGTACTTCCGTTACTGGATGCTCCACCGCCTGAACCACCTGAATTGCCCGAACCAGCGCCGCCATTCTCCGCCGCGCTGCTTGGATCTATTGCGTTCGCGACTGCGGCTGCATAGGCCTGCATATTGGTATTGAATTTCTGCATTTCCGCGAGCATATTTACAGCAGAAGCGGCAATGCTTGGAAGCTGATTTCCCTCCGTTTCTTCGCCATACAGCAGCTTCCTGAATTCATCCGTAGGCATATAGCCAATTCCAGTCATTGCACTCGTAATCGTCTCCGCCGCAGCTGCTGTTTTGGTATCGAGGTCACTCAATAGCTGTCCAAAGTTTTCCGCCAGTGCATCCACAATCTCTTGTACCGACTGGTCGAAATCCTCCTGCATCTCTGAGAGCACATCCTTGGTATCGG
>CAMULB010000249.1 GCA_947089585.1 uncultured Lachnospiraceae bacterium
CTTGCCAAGAGCGCCGATCATCCCTTTGACGTAATCCTGGTCTGGAAATACAGCCGCTTTGCCCGCAATCAGGAGGAAAGCATTGTCTATAAGACCATGCTGCGCAAGAACTGCAATGTGGATGTAATCAGCATTTCCGAGCCGCTCGTAGAGGGGCCTTTCGGCAGTCTGATCGAGCGAATCATCGAATGGATGGACGAATATTATGTGATCCGCCTCTCCGGTGAGGTCAGCCGCGGCATGACGGAAAATGCGCTGCGGGGCAATTACCAGGCTCGCCCGCCTCTGGGATATCGAATTGAGCACAAGGGAGAGCCTCCCGTAATCGTCCCGGAGGAAGCAAAGATCGTGCAGATGATTTTTGAGAAATATGTCTATGATCGTCTTTCACTGTTGGAAATCTGCCGCCAGCTGAACGCACTTGGATTGAAAACCAGCCGCAGCAAGGACTTTGAAAAGCGTTCACTCACCTATATTCTGCAGAACATTTCCTACACCGGCAAAATCCGCTGGAACCGAACAGAGAATGAGACGAACCGCATCAAGCCCAAAGAGGAATGGATCATTGCCGACGGCAAACAGCCGGCCATCATATCGGAAGAATTATTTGCTGCCGCCCAAGAGCGCATGAATCGCGAATATTCTCCAAAACACCGCAAGCCTTCTGCCTGCGTCACGCACTGGCTTGGCGGACTGCTGAAATGCTCTGCCTGTGGACGCACGCTCTCTACATCCAAGCAGACAGACAAACGATATGGCCGCACTTATTATCATTTCCAATGCTACGGCTATTTAAAAGGAAAATGCAACAAATCCCACAGCATCAGTGAGAAAAAGATCGTTCCCTACGTCTTTGACGTGCTGAAAAACGCACTGAATACCCAGGAATTAGAATTTGAAATTAAGCAGACTGTCTCCGCCGATCATGCATCAGAGCGCGATCTCCTGCTGCACACGCTGAAAAAAATCAATCAAAAGGAAGCCCGCATCAAGCAGGCCTATCGGGACGGCGTTGACACGCTGGAAGAATACAAGGAAAATAAGGAAATCCTAAAGAAAGAACGAGACGCCGTTCAGGAGCAGCTGGATCACCTTGCCGCCGCCCCTCTGCCGCAGATCAATTATAAAAAGGAAATGCTATCGCGGATCGCTTCGGTACATGATCTGCTTCAGGACGATACGGTTTCCATCCAGCAAAAAAATGAAGCATTCAAAAGCATTGTTGAAAAAATCGTCTATTATAAAGCAAGCGACAGCATCACCGTATTCTTCTATTATGCATAAAACCCGCTAAAATAGCGGGTTTTTCTTACTATATACGCAAATGCAATTTGATCATCCAATTCGGACAGCTCACTTTCTGTCCATCGCAGTACTGCGTCAAAATCGGCTGCTTGACATTCGGACGCGACAAGTAATTGGCAAACATTTCATCCACCACCAACGAAATATTCTCAAAAATATTCCGCCCATAAATCCACTTATGATCGTAAGCGGTCGAGGAGGTAATTGTAAAATCATAGCCTCGGTTGCGGTACCCCGCTACCACTCCTCATTCGGGAGCACCAGCCTCTGCCCACGTAGCCTCCTGCTGCGCCAGGCTCGGCTCCTTCGCATGGTCCCTGCGGATTTTGAAGCGAATCCGTATCTCTGTATTTTCAAACGCAATCCGCTCCACCAGCGCATCAATCAGCACTCTTTGTTCCGCGGAATTTGCCTGCTGAAAAATCTCGCGGCAGCTGGGAAGCTCGCCGCTTTGTTGTTTCTGACTCTGCTGTGATTCAAAAAAACGTTCCCACTCCTCCTTCGTCCGTGCGGCAAGCTCCTGCTGCTGCCTGGCCTGCTGCTTGTATTTCCGAATGAGCTCCATCAGCTCCTGCAGGGACAGCGGGTAATCGCCGGCCATCGCCTCTGGAATCTGCTGTTCCATCAATTCAATTTTTTGCAGCAGACGCGCAAGCTCCTGCTGCGCCTTTTTCATCTGCTGCTCCCGGACGCGCTGCTCCTGTCTGCGGTATTCCGTTTGCCGCTGCAGCACCCTCTCCCTTATAAAAAAGGGTTCCAGATACGGCAGGATTGCTTCATATACCAATGGCTCCACGCAGTCGGCCCGCACCTGCTTCGGCAAATCATGCACCATCCCCTGCCAGGCGTTCTGACATTTGTAAACTGCAATTTTGCTGCACCGCTTTTCTCCGGTCGCTTTGATCGTCCAGTAATTGTATTTGCTGCCGTTGGTCATTTTTGCGCCGCAAACGCCGCAATAAAGCACGTCAATCAACGGCAGCGCACCGTCGTTTCTGCGAATGACCGTTTGATCGGTTGACCGGGCGCCGGCGGTGAAACGGCTGCCCCTCAATCTGCGTTTCTCCTGCGCCCGGTTCCAGAGCTCCCAGTCGATTATGGCCAGCGCTTCATTCACTGAAAAAGCCGTGACCCAATCGTCCTGGCTGTTCCTGTGGTATTTGCCGTTGACTCGCTCCCTCCGCTTATAGGCCGTCACGCCGGCATAGATCGGATTTGTCAAAATGCTGCTAATCGTCCCGCTTCTCCAGACGCCGTTCGGCGCCAGCTTTTGAAATCGCTCCTCCTCATTGAGCACCCTGGCAATTTTGGCAGAGCCATACTCCTGATAGAGCGACAGCTGAAAAATATATTTCACCGCTTCGACCTGCTCCGGCACGATCACCAGATGATGCAAAGCCCGTCCATGCTTACTGATCTCTCCTGACAGCTCCAGCCGATAGCCATAGGGCGCGCAGCCGCCCATAAATTTCCCCTGCTGCACGAGCTTTTGCGCCGTGTCCTTGACCCGCATACCGGTGTCCGAGCTGCTTTTTTGCGCATTGCCGTAGCGAAGTGCCAGCATCATTTGCCCCATAATATCGTCGGACTCCGGCGAGATGCAGCCGTCCTTGACCGTATAGATATCCACCCCCAGATTTTTCAGCGTCATCACATAAGCGCCGATTTCCCACATTCTGCGGCCGATGCGGTCATCCTTGTAGGCAACCAGAATGTCATAGGCGCCCGCCTTCGCATCCCCTAACGCCTCCTTGAGCACATCCCGCTCGGCAACCGCATGCTTGTAGCCGCTCATACTGCCTTCAAAATACTCCTTTTCATCGAGCTGCCAGCCGGGCTGCTTTTCCGCATATTCCTTTACCAGCTGCCGCTGCACACGCAGGTCTCCGTCTGCCTCCAGCTGCTGATTGGAGCTGACGCGGAGAAGCATCCTCACACGTTTCAAATTGCAACACCTCGCATTGATTCGCAGTTCTTTTGCAGCAACGCCAAACGGCAGCATTTTCGTTGTCTGAATGACCGTATCATGCCGCGCTCGATTGCAGGCATCATACCGAGCCTGATTACAGGCATCATGCCGCGCCCGATTGCAGGCATCATACCGCACACGATTGCAGATTTGAAATTTCAGCGCTTTGACATCTGCCTTTGCAGGATGGAAAAAAGAATCTCCTCGATTTCCTGCCGAAGCTGCGCTTCTGATTCAACAGAAAGCGGAAACTCCAGGACCACCTTTTTGCCGTCCTGTTCTGTTACAACCCGTTCATACGATTGATGCGTCATACAAAAACTGCTTTCACGATTCTTACTATATTCGTATTCAAGGACAGCATGTCACATGATAAAATCACTCATACGTAATCCGCATCAATTCCTCCGGCGTTGTAATCCCTTGTTTGACCAACAGAATTCCGCTTTCCCGCAGCGTTGCCATGCCCTGCTGCTCTCTTGCATACCGCAAAATATCCTCCGCCGGGGCCCGCTGGTCGATCATCCGCCGCAGCGGCGCGTCAATTGTCAGCACCTCATGGATTGCGGCACGCCCTCGATAGCCGGTGTTGTTGCACTGCGGACAGCCTCTGCCTCTGCGGATTTTGATTCCCTCCTCCCCCAAAAGCCGCTGCTCCTCCGGCGTCGCCTCCATCTCCTGCGCGCAGCCCAGACAGACCTTACGCATCAAACGCTGGGCGACAATGCCTACCAGGGAGCCGGCGATCAGATACGGCTCCACACCCATATCCTCTAAGCGCACGATACTGGATACCGCATCGTTGGTGTGCAGCGTACTTAAAACCACATGGCCGGTAATCGCCGCACGT
>CAMULB010000250.1 GCA_947089585.1 uncultured Lachnospiraceae bacterium
CGCAGCTGGTAACGATTGGGAATTTTCTCGCCGATCCGGCATTGGATACACTTTACGAACAGCTGATTTTCATGGAAGAAGCAGACAAGGAAACCGGATCGGGGGCCGGCAGACAGAACGATGAAGAAACCGGGCAGGCGCCTGCGGCAGTGAAGGAAAATCAGGTTCTGGTCAAGGAAGGGATTCGGCTCAATTTGGCCCCGGTGCCGAAGGAGGCGGCCATTCAGGCGGCCGGTGAGCTTCTGACCGAGTTGGGGTATGTAGATGCTTCTTATGTGGACGCGATGCAGGAGCGGGAGAGGATCGTCACTACCTACATGGGTTTGGGGGTAGCGATTCCCCATGGCACCTCCCAGGCGAAGGGAACGGTGAAAAAGACCGGAATCGTTCTGCTGCAATACCCGGACGGCGTTGATTTTGGGGATGAGAAAGCGCAGTTGGTGTTTGGCATTGCCGGAATCGGAGACGAGCATTTGGAATTACTGAGCAAAATCTGCACCATGCTGGAGGAGGAAGAGATTCTGGAACAATTCAAAACAACGGATGACGCAGACTGGATGTTAGAGCAATTGAACTAAGAAACGGTTCGGCCGGCGCGGACGGCGGGTCAAACAAGAAATAATCCGGCTGGCCCGGACTGTGATCAAACAGGAGGTAAGGAAAATGAAAGTAAAGGGTGTAAGACTTCATGGAGCACACGATCTGAGACTGGAGGAGTTTGAGCTTCCGGAGATTCAGGACGATGAGATTTTGGTTCGTGTGGTCAGCGACAGTATCTGCATGTCCACCTGGAAAATGGTGCAGGCCGGCAAAGATCACAAGCGTGTGCCCCAGAATGTGGCTGAGCATCCGGTGATTATTGGCCATGAATTTACCGGCGACATTGTCAAGGTGGGAAAAAAATGGCAGGGACAGTTTCATGAGGGCAAAAAATTTGCCCAGCAGCCGGCAATTCCCGGCCAGATGGAATCACCGGGCTATTCCTATGAGTTTTTCGGCGGCGCGGCGACCTATTGTATTTTTCCCAACGATGTGATTGAAAAGGGCTGCATCTGGGAATATGACGGGGACAGCTATTTTGAGGCGTCCTTGGGAGAGCCGATGAGCTGCTGCATTGGCGGATACCATAGCAATTATCATACCGAGCATCTGTCTTATGAGCACAAAATGGGTACGTTGGCCGGCGGCGATATTTTGATTCTCGGCGGCTGCGGGCCGATGGGCTTAGGCGCGGTAAGCTACGGGCTGGCCTTTGAGAATAAGCCGAAGCGGATTGTGGTTACGGATATCAATGACGCGAAAATTGCCCGTGCCAGAGAAGTGATCTCCGAAGCGGAGGCGAAGGAGAAGGGCGTAGAGCTGTATTACATCAATACAAGCCAGATGGCGGATCCGGTGGCCGAGCTGCGGGCAATTACGGGCGGGGCAGGCTACAGCGATGTATTTGTCTATGCGCCGGTTCAGAGCATTGCCGAGATGGGCAATCGTCTGCTGGCCGTGGACGGATGTCTGAACTTTTTTGCCGGCCCCACAGATACGCAATTTTCTGCCAGCATAAACCTCTATGACTGTCACTATGCGAGAACGAAAATTATGGGTTCTACCGGCGGAAATACCGATGATATGAAGGAGGCGATTGCAAAATCGGCGGCCGGTCTGATTCATCCGGCCGTGATGGTAACACACATCGGCGGGATCGACTCCATTGTGGATACGACGAATCATTTGCCGGAGATTCCGGGCGGCAAGAAGCTGGCTTACCTTCAGTTTGATATGCCGTTGACGGCGATTGAGGTTTTTGCAAAATTGGGAGAAAGCGACCCGTTTTTCAAGCAGCTGGATGCGTGCTGTAAGAAAAATAAGGGCCTCTGGTCAAAGGAAGCAGAGGAGCTGTTGTTTGAACATTTTAAAGGAGCACAAGTATGATTTATACCGTTACTTTTAATCCTTCACTGGATTATATCGTATCCACGGACGGGTTTGAACTGAACAAAACGAACCGCACTACGGCGGAGCAGATGCTTGTGGGCGGCAAGGGGATCAATGTGTCCGTGGTGCTTCACAATTTGGGCATTGAAAGTATGGCGCTGGGATTTACGGCCGGTTTCACGGGGGCGCAGATTGAGCAGGAGAGCCGGACGCTGGGGCTGCGTACCGATTTTATCCGCGTGGAGCAAGGGTTTTCTCGTATCAATGTAAAGCTGAAGGATTACGACGGCACGGAGATTAATGGCATGGGGCCCGAAATCGGCGCGGAACATGTAAAACAGTTCTATCAGAAGCTGGATGGTTTAAAAGCGGGAGATCTTTTGGTGTTGGCCGGCAGCATCCCCAAATGTCTGCCGGATTCCATTTACAGCGAGATTATGGAACGTCTGGAGAAAAGGGGGGTCTGGTTTGTCATTGACGCGACCAGAGATTTGCTGGTCAATGTGTTAAAATACCGGCCGTTCTTAATTAAGCCGAATCATCATGAGCTGGGAGAAATTTTTGACGTGACGCTTCGCACACGGGAGGAGGTTATCCCCTATGCGAAGAAGCTCCAGGAACAGGGAGCCAGAAATGTCCTGGTATCCATGGCCGGACAGGGAGCCGTGCTGGCGGATGAGAACGGCGGGGTTCATTCCCTCCCGGCCCCGGCCGGCCGGCTGGTCAATGCGGTAGGCGCAGGGGATTCCATGGTGGCCGGGTTTCTGGCCGGCTGGATGAAGCGGCACGATTACGGTTATGCATTTGGGATGGGAGTCGCCGCCGGAAGCGCCAGCGCTTTTTCCGAGCTGCTGGCAACACGGCAAGAGGTGGAGCAGGTGCTTGAGACAGTAGAAAGGAGTATGAAACAATGAGAGAATTTACATATACGATTACAGATCCGGAAGGAATTCATGCGCGCCCGGCCGGTGAGCTGGTGAAGAAGGCGAAGGAATTTACAGCGGCCGTATTTATTGTCAAGGACGGAAAAAAGGCGGATGCCAAGAAGCTGTTCGGATTGATGGGACTTGGCGTGAAGCAGGGGATGGAGATCACGGTGCAGGCAGAAGGAGAGGATGAAGAGGCGGCAGCAGCGGCGCTGGAAGCATTTTTGCATGAAAACCTGTAATCGCATGTGCAAGAGTTGGTTGCAATGGCGGCCGCTCCATGCAGCGGATGGAGCGGCCGGACGAAAGCCAAGGAGGTGTATGTGAATGGAGCAATATAAGGGAAAAAGTGTATTTGGCGGCGTGGCCATTGGCCGGCTGTATTTCTATAACCGGGCCAATCAGCAGGTGAAGCGCGAACATGTGGAAGAGACCGAAGCGGAGGTTGTGCGATTTCACCAGGCGAAGGAGACGGCAATCAGCCAGTTGGCCGCACTCTATGAGAAGTCCATGACTACGGTGGGAGCCGCCAACGCAGCTATTTTTGAGATCCATCAGATGATGCTTCAAGACGACGATTATGTTGAATCAATCGAAACAATGATCCGCACACAGCAGATCAATGCGGAATACGCGGTGGCCGTGACCGAGGATAATTTTGCAGAAATGTTTGCCGTGATGGACGATGCATATATGAGGGAGCGAGCGGCGGATGTGCGTGATATTTCAAAACGGGTGATCCGGGTTTTGTCCGGTGAGGAAACGGGCGGAATCAAGAGCGACGAGCCGGTGATTGTGCTCGCAGACGACCTGGCGCCCAGTGAAACCGTGCAGATGGACCAGTCTAAGGTGCTGGCGTTTGTGACTGTCCATGGCTCTGCGAACTCCCATACGGCGATTCTGGCACGGACGATGGGAATTCCCGCGCTGGTGGGGACGCCTCTGCCGCTTGATCCGGCTTTCGACGGCAAGCTGGCGGTGGTAGACGGAGACGCTGGCCTGTTTTATGTGGAGCCCGATGATGAAACGCTTGACGCCATGCAGGAGAAATACGAGGCGCTTCAAGCGAAGAAGGAGCTGCTGCAGACGCTCAAGGGAAAAGAAACCCGTACAAAAGACGGCAAAAAGATCCTGCTTTATGCCAATATTGGCAATTACAAGGATCTGGCGCAGGTGCTGGAAAACGATGCCGAGGGAATCGGCCTGTTCCGCAGTGAATTTCTCTATCTGCAGCGAGATACTTACCCGACGGAGGAAGAGCA
>CAMULB010000251.1 GCA_947089585.1 uncultured Lachnospiraceae bacterium
TCAGGATCATATCAGATTGATGATCGAGGAGCTTACATGCTTCGTGAAAGGAGATTAGAACTATGTTGCATCCGTCTTATACAGATTTGATGAGAGTGGTAAACAGTGATGTGGAGATCGGAGAGGAGCCTGTGGTCAACAGTCGTTATTCGATTGTGATTGCGACGGCAAAGCGGGCGCGGCAGCTGATTGCGGGCGACGAACCGATGGTAGAGGGCGCGAAGGGCAAGAAGCCTTTTTCGATCGCTGTAGATGAACTCTACAAGGGAAAAGTCAAGATTTTAAGCGAGGAAGAATCCGTCGGAGAGGAAGCGGCCGAGGGAGAATCAGAGATGGAACTGGAAATAGAATAAGCTTTGCCCCGCAGCCTGCTGCGGGGTATTTGAATGCAACGGTTGATTTTAAGAAAGGATGGGGTTATGAAGCTGCTGTTTGTTTCCCTTGGGTGTGACAAGAACCTGGTGGATACGGAATATATGCTTGGCCTTTTGGCAAAGGAGGGATTTACCTTCACAAATGAGGAACAGCAGGCGGAGGTTATTGTCGTCAACACCTGCTGCTTCATTCATGATGCCAAGGAGGAGAGCATAAGGACCATCCTGGAGATGGCGGAATATAAGGAGTGCGGAACCTGCAAGGCGCTGCTGGTGACGGGGTGTCTGGCTCAGCGTTATCAGCAGGAGATTCAAAAGGAGATTCCGCAGGTCGATGCGGTGCTTGGAACGAATTCCTGGGAGCAGATCGTCCCGGCGGTAAAAAAAGCGTTACAGGGCCAATGCTCCTCGCTTTTTTTACCGCTGACCGATCTTCCGCAGGCTTCGGGCCGTTCGTTGACTACCGGCGGGCACTACGCTTATCTCAAGATTGCCGAGGGCTGTAATAAGCATTGCAGCTACTGTATCATCCCCAAAATCCGTGGGCCTTACCGCAGCGTTCCGATGGAAGAGCTGCTGCGTCAGGCGCGCCAGCTGTCTGAGGACGGAGTCCGGGAGTTGATTCTTGTAGCCCAGGAGACGACGCTGTACGGCATCGACCTGTATGGGGAAAAATCACTGCACCGATTGCTCACAGCGCTGGACCAGATTCCGAAACTGCGCTGGATTCGTCTGCTGTATTGCTATCCAGAGGAGATTGACGGGCCGCTGATTGAGGCCATCAAAAACAGTAAGAAGGTCTGTCATTATCTGGATATGCCGATTCAGCATGTCAGCAGCAGTATTTTGAAACGCATGGGGCGGCGCACGACCAAGGAGGAGCTGCGGGAACGAATTTTAAATCTGCGCCGGGAACTTCCGGACCTTGCGCTGCGCACGACCTTAATCTGCGGTTTTCCGGGGGAAACGCAGCAAGAGCATGAGGAATTGATGTATTTTCTCAACGAGATGGAATTTGACCGTTTGGGGGCTTTTCCCTATTCGCCGGAGGAAGGAACGCCGGCTGCAGAATTTCCCGATCAGGTGGCAGAGGAATTGAAACTGCAATGGCAGGAGGACGTGATGGAGCTGCAGCAGGAGATTATTTTTGACCAGAATGAAGCCTTGATCGGCAGCGAGCTGTGGGTGATGGTGGAAGGGAGCGTCGAGCAGGAGCACAATTATGTGGGCAGAAGCTACCGGGACGCGCCGGATATCGACGGATATGTATTTTTTCAGAGCGAGGAAGTGCTGATGAGCGGCGCGTTTGTCCGTGTGCGCGTGACCGGGGCATATGAGTATGATTTGATAGGAGAGATGATATCTGTATGAAGATGAATTTACCAAATAAACTGACGATTCTGCGAGTCGTTTTGGTTGTTCCCTTTGTCATCTGTCTGTTGGTGCAGGATTGGGGAGACCTTGGGCGCTATCTGGCGCTGGCGATTTTCGTTTTTGCCAGCCTGACCGATCTGCTGGACGGAAAGATCGCCAGAAAATATAATTTGGTGACGAATTTCGGTAAATTTATGGATCCGCTGGCGGATAAGCTGCTGGTGGGGGCCGCGATGATCTGTCTGGTGGAGACCGGACAGCTGTCGGCCTGGTTTGTAGTCATAATCATCAGCCGGGAATTTATCATCAGCGGCTTTCGTCTGGTTGCCTCTGACAACGGGGTGGTGATTGCCGCCGGCATCTGGGGCAAATGCAAGACCGTATCTCAGATGGCGATGATCGTGATCTTGATATTAGACCTGGATCACCCCTTGTATCAGCTGCTTAGCACGATCGTTGCGTATACGGCTTTAGCGCTGACGATCATTTCCCTCGTCGATTATGTGTGGCAGAATCGTTCGGTGCTCAAGGAGCAGCAATAGCGCTTGCGTGATTTGCAGCTTTGTATCAAAAAGGAACACAAAAACAGGAGTGATTGGATGACAGTAGAATTAATTTGTGTAGGAACTGAGCTTTTGCTTGGAAACATTGTAAATACAAATGCCGCGTATCTGGCAGAGCAATGTGCGCTGCTGGGGCTGTCCATGTATTATCAGAGTGTGGTTGGGGACAATCCGGACCGCTTAAAGGAGCTGCTTGTAACCGCGAAGGAACGATCCGATCTGGTGATTCTCTGCGGCGGACTGGGGCCCACGCAGGACGATTTGACCAAGGAGACGGCGGCAGAGGTGATGGGGCGAAGGCTGGTGCTGGACTTGCGGGCGCGGGATGAGATTGATGCCTATTTCAGGCAGCGGGGATCTGCAATTACCGAGAACAACTGGAAACAGGCGATGGTGCCGCAGGGAAGCATTGTGCTGTACAATGCAAACGGAACGGCGCCCGGTATCATCCTCGAAGGGGAAAACGTGTGTTTGATCCTGCTTCCGGGACCGCCGGGAGAATTGATCCCCATGTTTAAGGCGCAGGTATTTCCTTATCTGCACCGCCTGCAGCCGGAGATCATCTGTTCTAAAATGGTGAAGCTCTGCGGCGTTGGTGAAAGCCGCGTTGAGACGGAGATTCTGGATCTGATTGAAGGTCAGAGCAATCCGACGATCGCCACCTATGCCAAGACGGCGGAGGTGCATCTTCGGATCACAGCCAAGGCAGCCAGCGAGGCGGAGGCGCTGTCGCTGATTGCGCCGATGGAGGCGGAGCTTTGCCGCCGGTTTGGGTCGGCGATTTATACCGACGAGGAAGCCGTGACGCTGGAGGAAGCAATTTATCAATTGCTGAAAAAACATCAGCTGACGCTTGCAACGGCGGAATCGTGTACCGGCGGGCTGCTGTCGGGACGGCTGGTCAATGTGCCGGGTATTTCTTCTTATTTCAAAGAAGGGTATGTGACGTACTCCAATGAGGCAAAGGAAAAGCTCTTGGGCGTATCGCATCAGACCTTGGAGATGTTTGGCGCGGTCAGCAAGGAGACCGCGGCAGAGATGGCAAGCGGCTGTATGAAAGCGGCCGGGGCAGAGCTCGGCATCGGGATTACCGGCGTAGCCGGGCCGGACGGCGGGACGAAGGAAAAGCCGGTGGGACTGGTCTACATCGGCTGCTGCTACCAGGGAAAGTGTTCGGTCAAGGAATTTTTATTCCACGGAAATCGCAGCCGCGTGCGGGAAAGCTCTGTGGCGCAGGCTTTGACGCTTTTGCGCGCCGTGATTTTAGATGAGGCGGGCGTATGAGAGTCATTGCCGGACGAGCCAGGAGCTTGCCTTTGAAAACGCCGCCTGGTCTGGATACGCGCCCTACGACCGACCGGATCAAGGAGACCTTGTTTAATCTGCTCAATCCTTATTTGAGCGGCAGCCGTTTTCTGGATCTGTTTGCCGGCAGCGGCGGCATCGGCATTGAGGCGATCAGCCGCGGGGCGCAGGAGGCTGTATTTGTAGAAAAAAGTAAAAAATCGGCGGCCGTCATCCGCCAAAACCTGCAGTTTGTCAAGATGGAGCAGGAGGGACAGCTTTTGTGTATGGATGTATTTGCCGCACTAAGAGAGCTGGAAACGGCCGCACGACCTTGTTTTGACGTGGTATTTATGGATCCGCCCTATGAAAAGCAGCTGGAGCAGAAGGTGTTGAAGGCGCTCTCTCAATCACAGCTGATTTCACCGGACACGCTGCTGGTTGCAGAAGCGTCCATAGGGACGGATTTCTCCTACCTGGAATCAATGGGATATGAAGTGGAAAAGATCAAAAAATATA
>CAMULB010000252.1 GCA_947089585.1 uncultured Lachnospiraceae bacterium
TGAACAAAAGAAGCTTCGGATCTTCGGCCCGCGTAAGAATGCGGCGATTTTGGAAGGCTCGAAGGCATTTTCCAAGGATTTGATGAAAAAATACCACATTCCAACGGCTGCCTATGAGAATTTCACCGATTCGGCTGCGGCGCTGGCCTATCTTCAGACCGCAAAATTTCCGATTGTATTAAAGGCCGACGGCCTGGCTCTGGGCAAAGGCGTTTTGATCTGCAATACGCTGGAAGAGGCCCAGGCTGGGGTTCAGTCGATCATGGAGGACAAGCAGTTTGGCAGCGCCGGAAACTGTATGGTGATTGAAGAATATATGACCGGCCGCGAGGTGTCCGTTTTGTCCTTCGTGGACGGCAGGACGATTCGCACGATGACCTCGGCCCAGGATCACAAACGGGCGTTTGACGGCGACGAGGGGCCGAATACCGGCGGCATGGGAACGTTTTCTCCCAGTCCCTTCTATACAAAAGAGGTGGATGCGTTCTGTCAGCAGCACATTTATCAGCCGACGGTAGATGCGATGGCGGCGGAAGGACGCGAATTCAAGGGCATAATTTTCTTTGGTCTGATGCTGACAGAGGATGGGCCCAAGGTATTGGAATACAACGCCCGGTTCGGAGACCCGGAGGCGCAGGTGGTGCTGCCGCGGATGAAAAACGATCTGATTGAGGTAGTCGAAGCCTGTATCGACGGAACGCTTGCGGATGTCCGGCTGCAATTTGAGGATAATGCGGCTGTCTGCGTCGTGCTGGCCTCGAAGGGGTATCCGATTTCCTATGAAAAAGGGTTTGAAATTCGGGGACTAGAGCGGTTTGAACAGGAGGACGGCTATGAATGCTTTCATGCCGGTACAACGTGTTCGCCCGATGGCCGCATTCTGACAAACGGCGGCCGCGTGCTGGGCGTGACGGCCCAAGGCGCGGATTTGAAGGAAGCCAGAGCCAATGCCTACCGGGCAGTCGAGTGGGTGGATTTTGAAAATAAATACTTGCGCAGGGACATCGGAAAAGCGATTGACGAGTGCTCTTAGAATCAGTGCGCACAGTCAAAGGCAGGTTTGAGGAAAGAGTGGTAATGCAACCAGTTGAATGAGAGGAAAGAAGGCGAATTGAAAATGAAAAAAGGAAAAGGCGGCATCAAGCAGAAAATGATGCGGGGAATTATCATTCCAACGCTTTCGATTTTGATTGTAGTCGCGGTGGTGATTCTGTTAATCGTTTATTTTTCCGTCAGCAGCATTCGGATGCGGGAGATTACGGCAGAATCAAAGGAGGTATCCGCGCGGATCAGTGAATATTTTACAAAATATATGGAAGTGTCCAAGCAGATGGCCGCGAACCAGGATTTGCTCGAATTGTTCCGCGAGGTTCAGCCGGGCGATCCGATTGCGCAGGCGGATCATTTCGAGGAAGCATTGGTGATGCTGACCAATACATATTATACAGATTCGGATGAGATTCTGGACGCTTGGGCGGCCGATATTGATTCCAGCCAATTTTTTGAGGATAGCGTCAGCGGCTTTGTCAGCGAGCTTGGGGACTATGATGTGACTACGAGGGACTGGTATAAACAGGTGACGGCTGCGGGGACGACCATTGTCACAGAGCCGTATACCAGCTCTTCCAGCGGGATTACCTCTTCCAGTATGATGACTCCGATCTACAATCAGAATCTGGAGATGATGGGGGTCGCCGCTGTCGAGGTGGATATAAAGCTGCTTTCCGAGATGATGTCGGAGTATCAGCTTGGAAAAAATGGCTATTATATGTTGATTACTCCTGAGGGAACGATTATGCACGGGCCCAAGGAGGAGATGAAGGGCACCAAAATGGAAGATACGGATCTTCCGCAGGCAGTTCGGGATATCGTTGCAGCAAAGAAAGATACGGTTGTGACTGCACGCTGGAATGGAACAAAGTATTATGGATACTATACAACAATCGGCGATACGGGCTGGAGCGTGGTCAGCGGGCTGCCGTCCATCGAATACCATGAGGCGGTTTACCGTCTGTTTGTGGCGGTAGGCGGATTCTTTATTCTGGCCTTGCTGATTCTGGTCTTTGTAATCAATAAGATTTCTTCCGGGATTGTCCGGCCGCTGCAGGGACTGGAAACAGCAGCGACGCATATTGCCAACGGGGATTTGAACATTGAGCTTCAGATTCAAACGAGGGATGAGGTAGGAGCTGTTGCAGAGGCATTGCAGAAAACGGTTGTGCGCTTAAAGCATTACATTGATTATATTGATGAGATTACGGCGGTGCTTCATGAGATTGCCGGCGGAAATTTGAGATTTGAGTTAAAACAGGAATATGTCGGAGAATTTGGCAAGGTAAAGACAGGTCTGGAGGAGCTTTCCAAGCGTCTGGCATTGACGCTTCATAATATCGGAGAGGCTTCCTCTCAAGTGTCCGGCGGCTCGGAACAGATTGCGACCGGAGCACAGTCGTTAGCGGAGGGGGCCAGTTCCCAGGCGGCGGCCATTCAGCAGCTGCAGGCGTCGATTACAGAGATTGCAGAGCAGGTCAATACCAATACCAGCTATGTGGACGCGGCAAGAGAGCGCGTGGTTGAGATGGACCGTGAGCTGAATTTCAGCAATGACCAGATGAAGGATGCAGTGGAGGCAATGAATGAGATTGATCGCTGTTCCTCCGAAATCGAGAGCATCATTACTTCAATCGAGGAGATCGCAGATCAGACCAGTCTCCTTTCGCTCAATGCGTCGATTGAAGCGGCTCGCGCCGGCGAGATGGGCCGTGGGTTCGCGGTGGTTGCCAGCGAGGTCGGAAGTCTGGCCGGAGAGAGTATGACCGCTGTGCGAACCTCCACGTCTCTGATTCAGAATTCTCAGGAAGCGGTGCAAAAAGGGGTGTCGATTGTCGATCAGGCGGCGTCTCAGATGCAGGATGCGCTGCGGCATGTAAGCAAGCTGCGTGAGATGATTGAAAATATCGACGAGGCCTCCAGAAGTCAGAATGAAGGAATCTCCCAGGTGCGCCAGGCGTTAGAGCAGGTGTCGGGTGTGGTTTCTGATAATTCGGCGATGTCCGAGGAGAGTGCGGCTGCCAGTGAAGAGCTTTCGGCCCAGTCGCAGGCTCTGACCGATCTGCTGCAGGAGTTTGTCATTTAAAAGGGGCGCCTGGCGGGGAATGGATGAATAAATCTCTGACTCTTCACATATATTGAATCAAGTGAAGAGTTAGGAGGGCTCCCCTTGAGTTCCAAGACCAAAATTGTAGTCCTTCACATGAAGGAACTGATCTATACGGTGATATTTGCGGTGTTGGGTATTTTGTTGATTCTTCTTTTGATTTTTATGTTTTTGCCGGATAAGAAGGGAAAAGACGATGCCCAGGAGACCATGCAGTACATAGCGGGAGTATATAATTCATCGATCAAATTCAATGACAGTGCGATCAACGTAGAAGTGGTGGTCGATCAGAATCGGATCAATTCGATTTCTCTGGTCAATCTGGATGAATCCGTGGCGGCGATGTATCCGCTGATGCAGCCGGCCTTAGACAGCCTTAGCCAGCAGATTTATGAAAAGCAGTCCACCGAGAACATTGTATTTTCCGATGAGAACCAGTATACTTCTACGGTACTGCTCAACGCCATCGAGCAGGCGCTGGAAAAAGCACGCCCCCAAAATGATGAAAACTAATTGCGGCCGGGCGTGTGTTTTTCTCTAAAATTGATCAAAGCTGTGGCTGCGGCCAGCGCAGGGGGATAAAATCCTGCCGCCGTGTAAAAAACCGCGCAGATTGAGCAGACGGCTTTCTTGCCGTCGGCGAATCTGCGCGGTTTTTGCGCGTTGATGTGTGCTGCACAAGAGCCGACTTCCGTGCCCCGTGAGCGGAAGGAGTCGGTTCTTGTGCCCTGTGAGCGGAAGGAGCCGGATTCTTGTGTACGGGCTACAGCAGGCAAATCCCGTTTGCTTCGGCTTCGCGCACGGCTGCTTCGGGCCAGAGGGAGGACTGCACCTCGCCGATGTGAGCCTTGCGCAGGAAGAACATACAGATGCGGGACTGGCCGATGCCGCCGCCGATGG
>CAMULB010000253.1 GCA_947089585.1 uncultured Lachnospiraceae bacterium
ATAACATATTACTAAATTTTTTATATCTTGTCTACTTTCTTTTACAATTATTTTTTTTCCATCGTGCAGAGAAATGACAGTATCTGGTGTTTCTTCTACAAATTGGATCATTTCCGCATTGACCATCAGCTTGGTCCCGTTCAGCCTTGTCACTTCTATCATATTTTCCTCCACAAAACTACATATTGGAAAGCCGCATGCCGCGGCCTCCAATATGTATTAAGCTATTTATCGTTTCAGATTGATCAGTTCCTCCAGCAAGGTATCGGAAGTCGTGATAATCCGGGAATTCGCCTGGAATCCTCTCTGTGTCGTTATCATCTCCGTAAATTCTGTGGACAAATCTACGTTGGACATCTCCAGTTGTCCGCTGGTCATCTTGCCGCCGTCTGCAGTAATATCCTGTCCGATTCCGTCAAAACCGCCGGAATTCAATGTTGTCTGATAACAGTTCTCACCCATCTTCTCCAGACCGGACGGATTGGCAAATACTGCGACGGCAATCTGCCCCAGCAGTGTGGTATTGCCGTTGTCATAGGAACCCCAAATCGTACCATCATTGGAAACGGACAGACCGATCAGATCGCCGAGCTTCTTACCCTTACCAGTCTCACCATCCACTGCACCGGGATCCATGCCCATCGTAGAGCTGCCGGAATTATCATACCATTTGGTTGTGCTGAAATCAATGCTGATATCGGAAAAGCTCCGCAGCGACTGATTTTCACCCAAACGGTTGGTTACATTCTCTGCAAAGTTGAGCACTGCGCTCTTGTCGTTGCCGCCGATGGACACAAACAGACCGGAATCAACATCAAATTTCAGAATGTTACCGGTAAATACTCTCGTTGCCGTTACCTGGGCAACACCCGTAGGCGTCACATTAATTTGATACGTTGTGTCGCCGCCAGCGCTGGTGTCCAGTCCCTCATACGCCTCTGCCTGTGTAATCTCCACCTCGTACCGTGAAGGGTCGCCCGTAGCCTGCGCTCCGTCTACCAAGGTAAAATCCTGGTTAAAGGAAAACGTCATTGTTCCGTCCGCATCCTGATTCATCGTAAGCGTCGCCGCATCCGGAACTTTAAAAATGTTCTTCCACCCTGCTTCATCAATTTCCGTGCTGCCATTGTAATACTTATTTGTCGCAGCGTCATAAGTAACCTTATATTTTTCCTCCAGATCCTTAGCGGAAATCGGGCCCATCGTTGCCTGCGTCGGAATACTGTTTCCGTTCGCTGCTCCTGTTACCTTATAGGTAAAGCCGGATACCTGCTGGTCTGCATCTGTGACGCAGGCCGGGAAGTTCATTCCTTTAAAATACTTGCTGTTATCCGGATTCTGTGCGTCATACTCAAACCGCACATTTTCCTTCAAATAATAATTCGCTGTATTCTGTTGTGTAATCTGCTCACCCCAGCTCACAATCTCGTCAAGTGAATTGACATTATAGATATCCTTGATTGAAGTGCCGTTGACATCCATAATATCATCCAACTCCACGCTGTACTCGCCCTTGGTGTTGGTAGCCTTCACAGAAAATTTTGCCGTATACTGATATCCCAGCGCATCCGTAAAGCTCAAGCTCATCGCATAGCCTGCGTCGGAATGGACCGCTGTAGCATTCTTATCCAGCACGCCGCCGCATGTACCGTTCGTGGTAGCCTCAGGCGGAGAAGTCATATTCGCTTCCGTCATAATTTTCAGAGGAGATACCATATCCTTACGGATATCTCCGGTCGTGGGATCTACCTGCCAGCCCATTACATTGTAACCGGTAGACTTCATTGCCAGATTGCCGGCTCCATCAATATAGAACGCTCCGGCCTTGGTAAAGAGATTAGTTGCTCCATTATTCACAACAAAGAAGCTGTCTCCGGTAATCATCAGATCAAATCCGTCTCCGGTTGTCTGTGAGGATCCCGGACTGGTAATATTCACCGATGTAGAACCGGTCGTAACGCCAAGACCGATCTGCTTGGCATTGACACCACCGCGGCCGGTTGTAGCCGACGGGCCGGATGCTCCGCTGACATTCTGATACATCAACTCACTGAACGTGGTTGAGGACGATTTGAATGCAACGGTATTGACATTGGCAATATTGTTACCGATTACATCCATCTTTGTCTGGTGTGTCTTCAAACCGGCTACACCAGCATACATTGCTCTCATCATAACTGTCTGACCTCCTAAAATCCTCGCGCGGCGCGCCCCCTCTGTCAGTCAGGGGCTTTTGCCTCCTTAAGGTCCGGCTAAATAATCACCGCGCCATCAATATTCGTGTAAACATGATCCGCTGATTCTCCCTGCTCCATCGCCGTCACAACCGTTCGATTCGGAATGTTGACGATAAAGGCCAAGGAATCCAGCAAAACCAATGATTCTTTGATTCCCTTTTCCTGGGCTTTTCGGGCCCCTGTCGTAAGCCTGCTGTGCTGCTCCTTCGACAAACTGATGTTTCGATCCTCCAAACGCATGGACGCATGCTTAGAGAATTTCAATTCCAAAGGCTCCGCCTTCGCTTGTTTCTGCCCCAAAATCTGCAGAAACGATGATTCTGGCTTCCCTGCCGCACTTGTATTTCTGCTCTGACCAAGGTACTGATCCGTAATCTGCTCGATGGAAGGGAATTGTTTCCCAATCTGATTCATCCTATCACCGCCAGTTTATTTCGTTTCATCCTCTTTGTCAGTTCCGTTTGTCTCGTCTGTCTTGTCTTCTCCGTCCGGATCCGTTGGTTTCTCTGTATCTCCGCCCGGCTGATCTGGTTTCTCCACTTGCTTCTCCAGCTCCTCAATCCGTTTGAGCAGATCCCGCAGCTTCGTCAGTGAATCTGCATCCAAGAATCCCTGCTGATAGCCGTTCATCTTATTGACTGCCTCTTTTACCTTCTCAATGCTTTCTTTGTCATCCAGCGTAACCTGACGCACATTCGGCAGCTTCGCCACGGCCTGCTTAAAGCTCTCAGCCAGCGCTACTGCGTCAATATATGCTTCATCTACAACCGACTCCAAATCATCAATATTGTACGGACTGCCGTCAATCACCAGGAAAGTCTTACCATTCTCTCGCATGACATATTCTACAAAACCGGAAACCTTCGTTGTAATTCCTGTTGTCTCTGAGGTCACATTCATCACGACCTGCTTGCCCACCAGGTTGGCTCCCTGCATCGTAGTCATCGTCGCGTTGAGGTTCTGCATCTCCTCCAAAGATGAGAATGTCGCCAGCTGAGCGATATATTCCGTATTGGAAGTAGGCTCCAGGGGATCCTGATACTTCATCTGCGCTACTAAAAGCTTCAAAAAGGCTTCTTTATCCAAAGTACTTCCGCTTTTCTTTTTGGCGGAAGGGGAATTCGCTTCGGCGCTCGAATCCACGACTTTTCCGTCTTCGACCGGTTTTATAATTCCGTTTGCTGTTGGCATAACTACTCCTTTCTCACGCAGCCAGCCTTATGCTGACGCCATGTGTTCTATGCTGTCATATCCATGCGGTTGCCCTGCTCCAGCATCATCTTTGCCGCCAGACTGTCCTCCTCAGACAGCGTTCCTGCCAGCTCCTCCAGCTGATCCGCATGAAGGAATCTGCGGGAGCTTCTTCCCTCTCGCCCGGAATCCGCCTGCGGATTCTGCTGCTGGTTCTGACTCTCCAGATTCTGTTCAAATTCATGGCTGGCAATCGTAACCTCCACTGCCTCCACTTTCAAGCCCTGTTGGTTCATGTTCTCCTTCAAAGCGGCCACTTGATTCTCCAACGCCTGTTTTACAGCCTCATTCTGCGCCGCCAGCTGGGCGGTGATCACACCTTCCTTTGAAGCAACCTGCAGATAAATCTTACCCAAATGCGCCGGATTTAACTGCATCTCAATGCTGGATTCCGCTTGCTGTACCGTCACTCTTGTAAAATGCGAAATCTGATTCATCAAATCCTCCACATCAACAAAAACGCGCTCTACAGTCTGCACCACTATATCACCCGCACCATTGACGGTAGTCTGGGTCTGCTGAAACGTCACAGGCG
>CAMULB010000254.1 GCA_947089585.1 uncultured Lachnospiraceae bacterium
ATGGTGCCCGACACCCGCAGCAGCGCATCCTCTGTCAAATGCTGTCCAACCTGCAGGCGCAATGCCTGCTGCTGTCCGCTCTGCCGCCATCCCAGCAGCAGAAACAGAAACACCACCCCCAGCCGCAGCAAAACCGAAATATAACGCCAAGCCCTCCGCCTCTGCTGGCCGGCTGTCACACCCGCTCGCTCCGGCCTCCGACCCTGCAGGCCGGCTGTCGCACCCGTTTGCTCTGGCTTTTGCTTTTGCCTGTGCGCGAATACATCATCCTGCCGCTCCCTGCTGCTTCGTCTGCACAGCATGACGGCCATCCAGACGCCAAATCCGCACCAGAGCCAAAAACGCACCATACCTTGTGCCTCAAATCCGATCACTCCGAGTATAAAAGCAATCGTAAGCTGGGTTAATACCCGTCCTGTCACCCGCTCCTCCTTTCCTCACACCGTCTGCTGCTGCCCCTGCCAAACGTTTCGCGTCAATTTCAGCAAGCGAAACTTCCAAACGGTCACTCTGCTCGTTTCTTTGTATTTTTTTGCTCCTGTTCCGTCTCCTTTAACCCCTGTTCCATCAGCTCTGTGGCCTGACTGGCGGCTCCCTTGGCCTCCTTCTGATCCTTCGGCGCCTCCAGGTAATCGAGATCGCGCTCGTACACCGTACTCAACGAAAATTTCTCCCGATACGTTTTGCTGGTATCACCGTTGACAGAAATCTGCACCTTATTGACGTTAGTCAGCTCCACCAACGAATTGACGATCGAATAGATAACCACGCCTTCCTCGATCTCATAATTTTGCGCCATAAACCCTTCGTCAAAATTGACAAAGCAGACTCCGTCCAGCACAGAGACGTTGATCAGTTTTGTTCCGCTTGGAATCGCCGAGATGCCCTCCGCCCCCAAAGGGCCCTTGATCAGCTTCTCGATGACCAGCTTTTCCATGGAAATATTGCTGTTGTAATGACATTCCTGTACCTCCTGCACCAGCTTGTCTCCACTTTTGTCCGCAAAATAGAGCGTGATCGTCGCCGTCTGGATGGAATTGATCTGCTCCCCCGGATTTTCAATGAAGCTTTCTGCTGTCATCATGCCAATCGGCGTCCCGTTCTTATCAACCAGCGGCGCATCGCCGATCGAAAAGGAGATAAATTCCACACCCTCGACCTGACTTAAGGTACGCACAACCGCAGCCCGGCACAGCACCTCGGACACCGGATCCATCTGCGTATATTCGCTGCCAAACGTCAGCTGCAATTGTCCCTCAAGCAGAGACCAGGAAAGCACCTGCACCCGCTCGCCCAGCGGGCTTTTATAATCCACGCTCTCAGGCTGCCGGGCAAGCTCCCGCAGCAGCTCGGAAATCAGCCGCTCGCTTTTCTCCGCTCCCGGCTCATAAGGGACCGGCAGCAGCTTCGTCTCTTCTTTATTTAAATAAAATATGCTGTATTCTGACTGCTCCTTCCCCTGCCGGGCACATCCTGCAAGCAGCAAAAGGAACAGCAAAAGCCCCAGCAAACTGCAGATTCGTAATTTCATGATTTCCTCCTGCACCATAGCCTCATCCTCTTGAGCGCTCAGACGTTCCAATCGTTTCTACGCAATATAATTCAGCGGAATCCGCACGGTAAATACCGTTCCTTCCCCTAACTTGCTGTGCGCCTTGATGGCTCCCCGATGCATCAAAATCGCATTTCTGGTGATCGCAAGTCCCAGCCCCGTTCCGCCGATTTCTCTGGAATGAGATTTATCCGCGCGGTAAAACCGTTCATAGATATGCTCCAGAGACTCCTCATCAATGCCAATGCCGGAATCCTCAACCCGCACAAAAAAATATTTGTGGTCGGCATTCAGCGAGACATGCACCCAGCCCTCTTCCTTGTTGTATTTGATCGCATTTTCTACCAGATTGGTCAGCGCCAGCGTCAGCTTTACCTCGTCAATCTCTGCCGTCACCGGGCGAAAGCTCTCCAACACCAGCTCAATATTCTGCTTGCGCGCAATCGGTTTTAACCGTTTTAAAATCAACTCCAGCAACTCGTTGATATTGACCATGTCAATGTTGAGCGTTCCGGCCGATTTGTCCATTTTTACCAGAGAGAGCAAGTCGTTGATGATCTTGTTCTCCCGCTCAATCTCCTCCGCGATATCGCTCATAAATTCCTTGTACAGCTCCAGCGGAACCTCTTCCTGCCCCAGCAGGGAATCCGCCAACACCTTCATCGAGGTCAGCGGCGTTTTCAGCTCATGCGACACGTTGGAGACAAATTCCTGACGGGACTGGTCGATCACCTGCATCCGTTTGATCATATCGTTAAAAGCATGCGACATCGCCTCCGTCTCCGTATAATCGGAAACAGACAACGCATCCTCGCCGCTCCCGGTCTGTACCTCATCAATTGACTTGGTGATTTTTCCCAGCGGCCGCACCAGACGGCGCGAGAAAAACAGCGACAGCGCCGCCACAAACAGCACGCAGGCGATGCCAATCACCATCGTATTGTCTTTCAGGTATTCATAGTTTGCCACAATGCTGTCGGTGGAAACACTGACCAGCAATACCCCCAGTATCTCTTCTGTATTGCTGTCGGTCAGGGGAATGGTCATTTCAATATAGCGGTTGTCGGAATCGTATTTGGAGATCTCCTCGCCCTTAAAGCTCTTGACCACCTCTTCCGAAATAATCGCCTTTCCGGTATCCAGATTATAAGTATCCTTGACAATCTGAAATCCGCTGTTAATCAGCAGCACCCGGCCGTCATAAATGTTCGACAGAAGCTCCAGCTGAGCGTTGATTACATCGAGGGAGGTGTTGTTCAGATAATCGTATGTAACGATCTGAGTGCCCAAAATCTTGGCCTGGCTCAAAATATCAATCCGCCGGTTGGAAACCGCTTTATTTTCATAGATCTTCAGCAATCCCATCTGCAGGGCCGCACCGGGCAGAAGCCCCAGAATCATCATTAATATAAAAATTCGGAATTTCAGACTTTTCAAAAACTTCAGCTTCTTCATTCTCACACCTGTCAGCCCTGATAGTAGTATCCCACGCCCCATTTGGTGTGCACATATTTCGGCTCGCTGGGATTGGCTTCAATCTTCTCCCGCAATCGGCGCACATGCACATCCACCGTCCGCACATCGCCGGGATACTTATAGCCCCATACCAGATCGAGCAGGCTCTCTCTGCTGTAGACCTTATTGGGATTTGTCACCAAAAGCTCCAGCAAATCAAATTCTTTGGCCGTCAGGTTCACTTCCTTGCCCTGAATCTGCAGTCTGCGGCTCTCACGATCCAGCGTCAGATCTCCGTTCTTGATCACCCTGGAAGGCTCCTTCTGCGGACGGCTCTGTCCCATTCTGCGCATAATGGCCTTAATGCGTGCCTTTACCTCCAGAATGTTAAACGGCTTGGTTATGTAATCGTCCGCCCCGTATTCCAACCCCAGAATCTTATCCATGTCTTCCCCCTTGGCAGTCAACATGACGATCGGCACCATCGAAAAATCACGGATCTGCTGGCATACCTCAAAGCCGTCCATCTTGGGCAGCATAATATCCAGCAAGATCATATCGTACTGGTTCTCGGTGGCTAAGCGCAGCGCTTCCTCGCCGTCATACGCGCAGTCCACCTCCATTCCGTCCTGTTCCAGGCTGAAACGGATCCCCTTCACGATTAACTTTTCATCATCAACTACCAGAACCTTCTTTGCCATGCCTTCCTCCTTCTGACACAGTTACTGCATCATCCAGGCAGATTTGGAAGCTTACTCCCAAACGTTCACCTCAATCTACTTTGATCCGATCCTTTATTTTTGAAAAGACGCCTTCTTTGATCCCTTCAATCTCCATAATCTCCTCAATCCGCCCAAAGGCGCCATGCGTCTCGCGATAGGCAAGAATGCTGTTCGCTTTCGCCTGGCCAATCCCCGGCAGCGTCGTCAGCTGCTCAGCGGAAGCCGTATTCAAATTAATCCGGCCATCTGCGGCAGACTCCTCG
>CAMULB010000255.1 GCA_947089585.1 uncultured Lachnospiraceae bacterium
AATTGTCCAATCATCGTCTATTCCCTCCAAATGCCCGCAGATGGCTTGTCATAGCCCAATTCCTCTAAACAGCTGAAACAGGCGCACGGCAGCACCCACACCCACGGCAATACAGGCCGCTGTCATCAATGCGTCCGCCAGATGAATGCTGCCTGAGAGATAGTCGCCGTTGAACAGCTCCCGGATGGAAGTCGTCAAGGCCACGCCCGGAACCAGTAACACAATGGAACCAATGACAACCATATCTCGCATAAAATTCAGTCCCAACGCTGAGAGAGAAAAGCCGATCGCCGTCACGACCGCACTGCCCAAAATATTGACCATGAACTTTGACAGCTTATATTTCCCCGCCGCATACAAAAAGGTCTGCAGCAGCATCCCCAAAGGAAAACTCAGCGCACATTCCGCCAGCCTGCCTCCGAAAATATAGCAAAAGGCCGCGCAGCCCATGCCTGCGCAAAGAATCTTCGCCGCCCGGCTGGCTTCCGGAAGCTCCTGGCATGCCTTCAATCGTTCATAAGCCTCGTCCAGCGTACATTGATGACTGCAGATCTCCCGCGACAGCTGATTGATTGCGGCAATCTTGCCCAGATGCACACTTCCCAGAGGCACGTTGCGCACCATACTGCCCCGCTGCTCCGTCTCCTCGTTGATCGTGGCAAAAATGCCGTTGGATACCACAAATACATGGTAATCCTCCAGCGCATACGATTCAAGAATCCGTTCCACCGTCTCCTGCACACGGTAAATTTCACCGCCGCTTAACAGAAGCGTCTCCCCCACGGATACCGCCAATTTTAAAATCCTTTGACTTTCTTCCATAATCATAAGTTTCTCCCACTAAAAAGCAAAATTATTTTTAAGCCGTTGCCTCTCATCCCCGCCTTTCATCTTAACAAGGCGGCTATCCCTTGTCAACTTCTTTCTTTTCCTGTATAATGGAAATTACCATTGCTGTGAACACCGCAGACGCAGGGAGCGTTTTTTTACCTTGGGCCCGGCAAAGTCCGTACCGCCACACGCCTGGCGCGTCCACAGCAGCATACAATTCAATTTCACAGGAGGAAATCACATGACAAGCGAAATCAGGGACATCAAGCTGGCAGAATCCGGCGAACATAAAATAGACTGGGTTAAAAAGAACTGCCCGCTTTTACGCAGTCTGGAGGAGGATTTTTCAAAATCCAAGCCCTTTGCCGGCATCCGCATCGCACTTTCGATTCATCTGGAAGCCAAGACCGCCTATCTGTGCAAGGTACTGGCCGCGGGAGGCGCCGAGATGTACATTACCGGCAGCAATCCCCTCTCCACCCAGGACGACGTAGCCGCCGCTTTGGCCGCTGCCGGTCTCTCCGTTTTTGCCTGGTACAATTCCACCCCCGAAGAATACGAGCGCCACATCTGCAAGGTATTGGAGCATGACTGCAACATCATCATCGACGACGGCGGCGACCTCGTCAATACGCTGCACACCAGATTCCCGGAGAAGATCTCTCACGTCATCGGCGGCTGCGAGGAGACGACGACCGGCATTATCCGCCTGATCGCGCTGGCCAATGAAGGAAAGCTCCAGTTCCCGATGGTTCTGGTCAACAACGCCGACTGCAAGCACCTGTTTGACAACCGCTACGGCACCGGTCAGTCGGTATTCGACGGCATCAACCGCACAACCAACCTGATTGTAGCCGGCAAGCATGTGGTCGTGGCCGGATACGGCTGGTGCGGCAAGGGCGTTGCCATGCGGGCCAAGGGGCTGGGCGCGCGCGTAATCGTAACCGAGATTGATCCGATCAAGGCCATTGAGGCCGTTATGGACGGCTTCGACGTAATGCCGATGAACGAAGCGGCCAAGATCGGCGACTTCTTCATCACCGTAACCGGCTGCAGCCATGTCATCGACGAAGCCGATTTCAAGGTGATGAAAAACGGCGCCATTCTCTGCAACGCCGGCCACTTCGACGTTGAGATCGACATGAAGCGTCTGCGCGAGATCGCCCTTGAGACCATCGACCAGAGAAAAAATATCATCGGTTACAAGATCGCCGAGGATCAGTGGATCTATGTGCTGGCAGAAGGACGTCTCGTCAATCTGGCCGCCGGTGACGGACACCCGGCCGAGATCATGGATATGAGCTTTGCCATTCAGGCATTGAGCGCCAAATATCTGGTGGAGCATAAGGACGATCTGAAGGAGAAGCTGATCAACGTACCGCGCGAGGTAGACCTGGAGGTTGCCCGGCGCAAGCTTTCTTTCCTCGGCAAGCAGATTGACCAACTGACGGACGAGCAGGTAGCCTATCTGAACTCTTCTGCCATTTGATCCGTATGCTGCCGCAAAGAGCCGGCTGGCGGTTTCACCTCGATGTCCGGCGTCGGATTTTGCGCGTTTTTGAAAAATCCTTCCCGCCCTCTGCGGCAGCAGCTTTTACAGAACAGGAGTACCTATGAAAAAGAAGCATCCTTTTGCCGCAGCACAACCGCTGCACAACAAAACACACAGGCTCCCGAAACGAACGGGCAGAATCCTCATCGGGATTCTGCTCGTTTCCTTTGTCATATACTGGATTGTCTGTTATTTTCTGGTAAGTCTGGCGTTGGTGCCCTCTTTTATGGAAAAAACAGAGGTCTTTGAATCCGTCACCGATTCGAGTATCGAGGCGCTGGTACAGACCAGCGACATCCAGAACAACCGCAGCGCTGCGATCGACGAGACAAAAGAATGGCTTAAAACGGTTCGCGCCGAGAAGCTGTCCGTGACCACTGCCGACGGCTACCGGCTGATCGGCGTAGCCTTTGCCCCAAATGACGCGAACAGCACCCGGCAGGACTCCAGTCTTCAGGCGGATGACGCGTTTCAGCAAAGCGACAGCCGCTGGGCGCTTCTGCTCCACGGCTATACCGGCTGGAAGGAGGAATTGTATCCGCTCGCTTACCGTTATGTCCAAGAGGGCTATCATGTACTGGTGCCGGACATGCGCTGCAGCGGCGAAAGCGAAGGTGATTTTATCGGCATGGGCTGGACGGACCGGCTCGACAATCTGCTGTGGCTCTCTGAAATCACAAGCCGCAGCCCCAACGGCTCCATCGTCATCCATGGACAGTCGATGGGCGCCTCCTGCGCCCTGATGATGTCCGGAGAGCCGCTTCCCTCCCAGGTCAGAGCCATCATCAGCGACTGCGCCTATACGGACGCTTACCAGATGTTTGCCAAGCAGATGAAGGACTGGTTCTCTCTGCCATCCTTTCCCATCCTCGACAGCATGAACCTGATGCTGCAGCTGCGGGGCGGCTACGATCTCAAGGATGCATCCGCTCTGGAATCGGTCAAAAAGACCCGGCTGCCGGTGCTGATCATCCACGGAGCCGACGACCACATGGTTCCGCTTCAGATGGCCCATCAATTATACGAAGCGGCCGGCGGGCCGAAGGAGCTGCTGATCGTTCCGGGCGCCGGACACGCCCAGGCGCCGGACAAAGATCCGGAAACATACTATCGCACGGTATTCTCTTTTTTGCGGCAGTATGAATAAGCAGCATGGACGGGGGACGATTGCCCGCTTTCAAGGCTGACCTTGGGCAGGTTCTTTAAGAACTGCTCTGCATTGCGATAGGCAATCCCGTCCTCTGTATCCAGGTTTTGTCCGAGATACAATACAAATCTGCCGGTCAGTGTTCCAAACCGCGGCACAGTAAGTGCAAGCTTTTCATCATCCCGCAGATGCCTTGCCTGCTCCCGGACACATTGATCGCTGTGCTTGATCTCATAGATGGCACAGACGCTATTTTTTTTATCATAAATAACCATATCAAATTCACCGCTGCCAAAAACGAGCTTGAATACATCATATTCTTTTCCAAGAGCCTTGGATGTTTCCAAAAGGATGATATCCTCCAGCATCCTTCCTCTTACCTCTTCCAACAGCCGCTCTGTCACATCACATCGTGTCTCACCGTCCA
>CAMULB010000256.1 GCA_947089585.1 uncultured Lachnospiraceae bacterium
GAACCTTAGGTATTACGGAGGAGAGTGTGGGGGCTCCTATCATCTCCTCCATGGAGGTTGACCAGCTTGCGTTCATTGCGGACGGACGGCCTGTATTCCTTGACCGGGCGGCGCACCAGGCGGATGGTATTATTTTGATCAATCGCATAAAATGCCACACCGGATTTCGCGGTAAATATGAGAGCGGCTTAATGAAGATGATGGCGATTGGTCTCGGCAAGCGCGAGGGAGCTAAATTTTATCATCAAACTGGATATGGCCAAATGCACACTACTATTGAGGAGGTCGGTGCAGCGATCCTTGAGCATGCCAATATTATCTGCGGCGTGGCCCAAATTGAGAACAGCTTTGGGAAGGCCGCTCATATTGAGGTTGTAGATTCAAACAGGATCATCGACCGTGAGCCAGAGCTGCTCCATATGGCAAACAGCTATCTTCCCAAGTTGCCCTTTGCGAAACTAGATGTATGCTGTATTCAAAAAATTGGAAAAAACATTAGCGGGACAGGCTTTGATCATAATATTTTGGGCCGCTTTCCGGATCATCCGGAAATAGGCACATCTGTCACGCGTTTGGCTATTCTGGATCTAACGGAGATCAGCCACGGCAATGGAAGCGCCATGGGACGTGCAGATATCATTACGCAGAGGTTCCTTGACAAAACAGAGCTGTCTCAGATCTATCCAAATGCAATTACAAGCACTTCCATAGACAGTGCAAAAATTCCCTTGATTGTACCGACGGATCGAGACGCGCTTACCGTTGGAATCAGAACCAGCTTTCTGGTCGACTTCTGCACCGCACGGATTGCCTTTGTGGAAAGCACCAAAAATATGAAGGTCTTTTACGCAAGCGAGAATTTAGTTGATGAAGCATTGTCCAATGGAGCGTCCGTCGTCGGGACTCCCTTTGAGATTCCGTATGATACAGATGGAACGTTAAAATTGGGATACGTATAACCGTTAAAAAGCAACTTTGAAGCCTGAAAACAAATAATAATTGGAGGAAATTCGAAATGAAGATTACAAAAGTAGATGTTTGGGTTTTGGATGCCGGTGAACAGCGGGGCTCCCGTTATCCAATTTGCTGCCGTGTTTATACTGACGAGGGAATTTACGGAGATGGGGAAGCGGGCGTCGCTTACGGCACTGGTTATCGGGCTGCTTTCGGAATGGTGGTTGATATGGCGCACCACATCATTGGAAAGGATCCCATGAACACGGAGGCAATGTGGGAAGAAATTTTCAAGGGTACCTTCTGGGGCCAGGGTGGTGGTGTAATTGTGTTTGCAGGTATGTCCGCCTTGGATATTGCGTTAATGGATATTAAGGGGAAGGCGCTTGGCGTTCCCATTTATCAGTTGCTGGGCGGAAAATGCCGGGATGAGTTGCGTTGCTATGCCTCTCAGCTCCAGTTCGGCTGGACTACAAAGATTGGTCCCTGGGGCAGTGACCAGGAATATGTTGAGATTGTTCGTCATGCAATCAGTGAAGGCTATGACGCCGTCAAGCTGGACTTTACTACATACGATGAGGATGCCAAGTGGGTCCCACATCTGATGAAAGAAGGGTTTGCGGACCGTAAGATTTTCTATCGGGTCGAACGCCGCATGGCCGCCATCCGTGAGGAATTCCCGGACGTTGATATCATTGTGGAGAATCATTGCCAAACCGATTTGAACTCCGCGATTCGTATCGGTCAACTTTGCGACAAATATGATATGATGGCCTATGAAGAGCCTGTAACAATGCTTAATCCTGAGATGATGCATGAGCTACGGCAGCGTGTTCGTACACCTCTTGCCGCCGGCGAACGGATCTATTCCCGGTGGGGTTACTATAACTTCTTGAAAGATAATTCCGTTCAGCTGATCCAACCTGATGCCTGCAACTGCGGCGGAATTACTGAGCTAAAGAAAATTGCAGATATGGCCCATATCTTCGATGCCCGTGTGCAGGTCCATGTGGCTGGAGGCGTGATTACCAATGCTGCATCTTTGCAGTTGGAGGCCGCCATTCCCAATTTTGGAATCCATGAGCATCATTTCCGTACGACCCAGGATTGCATTAACGTTCTTGGAAAATATGATATGCAGCCCGTCAATGGCAAATATATTGTACCAGATCGTCCTGGCCTTGGGCAGGAGCTGTCTGATTTTGCGATCAAAACCGCTCTCATGTATGCAGAAGTTGAGACATATTTACCTGCAAAACAATAAACTGGGTATCTGTCTAAGAGAGGCCTACGACCAATCGGTTCCTCTGAGGGCGGTTGGTTGCTCCATTACTCAGCGAAGCGTTAGACTTTAAAATAGCCAGACACTGTCGGATTTATGTCATCCATGAATACCGCGGCAGTATAAGAAAGGGAGTCTTTATAATGAGTGTAGAGAAGAATATGAGCAAACTGGTCAGCGATTACGCAATTGAAAATTTCCGTCACGGATTGAATTGTGCCGAAAGCGTCTATCACGCTTTGCTTCGCGCAGGTGCCTTGGAAGGTATTGATCCGTCTACAGCTTCTATGGTCCTGGGCTTTGGTGGAGGTGTTGGATTGTCCGGTTGCATTTGCGGTGCCCTTTCCGCAGCGATTATTGCCAACGGAGCAAAATATGGACGCAAGGACCCTTACGCCGTACCAGAGGAGGTACGCGGGAGCGAGATTACCGCTCGGTATTATCGTAGATACAATAATTTGATACATGATTTTACTGAGGTCTACGGAAGCCCCCTGTGTAAAGAAATCTGCGGAAAATATGAGGACTGGAATAGCAAGGAACGGAAAGTGGGCTGCCTGAAAATGATTGGGGGGACTGCCGCACTGGCGTACCGTTATTTGCAAATCAGTCAAGAGGCATCGGAGTCTATGCCATATCAGGAAAATCTAGCCGGTAAAGAATGAAACCTGTGGTCAAAATTCCTCAAATAACATATGGATTATTTTTCCAAGGAGAAAGCCATGCATTGGAAGCAGTATTATGAAAAGTGTCAGATGACCGCAGAAGAAGCGGTTGCTCATATTAAATCCAATGACCGCGTGATTATTGGACATGCGGTTGGGGAGCCCTGTCATTTAGTGGATGCAATGGTCGGTAATGCCGAAGCATATAAAAATGTTGAAATCGTTCATATGGTTCCTATGGGCAAATGTGCATACTGCCAGCCGCAATATCTGGGACATTTTCATCACAATTCCCTTTTTGTCGGTCCCCGTAGCAGGAAGGCTCTGGAAGAAGGGCGGTCAGATTACATTCCCTGCTTTTTCTTTGAAATGCCCCGGCTATTTGATACCACGCTACCCTTGGACGTGGCCTTAATCCAAGTGACTCCGCCGGATGAGCAGGGCAGATTCAGTCTGGGTGTCTCGGTGGACTATACATACAGCGCAGCAAAAAAAGCGAAGTTTACCATTGCGCAGGTCAATTCACAAATGCCGCGGACATTTGGCACGTATTTAGAAGCTGAGGACATAGACGCGTTTGTTTTGTGGGACGAGCCCATCCTGGAATTACCAGTTCCCAAAATTGGCCCTGTCGAGGAGGCTATTGGAAAGCATGTTGCCTCTCTGGTCCAAGATGGAGATACCATGCAGCTTGGAATTGGTGCAATCCCAGACGCAATTTTAAGATTTTTGCACGACAAGAAAAATCTTGGGATTCATACGGAAACATTTTCTGACGGCGTTGTGGCCCTCGCGAAAGAAGGAGTTATTAACAACTCCAATAAAAAAATCCATATCGGTAAAATCGAGGCGACCATGATGATGGGGACACGGAAGCTATACGATTTTGTCGACAATAATCCTGATGTTGAATTGTACCCGGTGGACTACTCGAACCATCCGGTTACCATTGCTAAAAACGAAAACGTAATTTCGATCAACTCTGCTATTGAAGTAGACTTGATGGGGCAAGTCAACGCGGAGATGATCGGTGGTCTCCAATTCTCCGGAA
>CAMULB010000257.1 GCA_947089585.1 uncultured Lachnospiraceae bacterium
GACATTTGTGATCGATTGGACGCACAATACCAACCATAACTGCGTCTATGTCGCTTTGGCCAAGGGATATTTTGAAGAAGCCGGGCTGAAGGTGAATATCATTCAGCCGCCTGAGGACGGCGCAGCGCTGTTGGTTGCGGGCGGCGGGGCCCAGTTTGGCGTGGATTTTCAGGATTACCTGGCGCCGGCCTTTGCCGGGGACAACCCGCTGCCGATTACGGCGGTAGCCGCAATCATCCAGCACAATACCTCAGGGCTGGTTTCTTTGAAGGAAAAAGGGATCCACAGGCCAAAGGATATGGAGGGCCATACGTATGCGACCTGGGAATTGGAGGCGGAGCAGGCGATTCTCAATTATGTGATGGGAGCGGACGGCGGCGATTATTCCAAGCTGAAGCTGATTCCAAGTACGGTCAGCGATGTAGTCAGCGCGCTCCATACGGATGTGGATTTGATCTGGATTTACTATGCGTGGGACGGAATTGCGACCGAGGTCAAAGGCGTGGAGACGAATTATATCAGCTTTGCAGAGCTGGACGAAAGGCTGGATTATTACAGTCCGGTGATCATCGGCAACAATGCGTATCTCGAAAGCAATCCAGAGGAGGCAAAAGCATTTTTGCAGGCGGTGCGCAGGGGATATGAATTTGCCATTGAGAACCCCGAAGAGGCGGCGCAAATTCTCTGCGAGGCGGCGCCGGAGCTGGATGAAGCGATTGTGCGCAGGAGTCAGCAATGGCTTAAGGACAAGTACCAGGCAGATGCAGCAGGCTGGGGCCTGATCGACGGGGAACGCTGGGACGGCTTTTATCAGTGGATGTTTGAAAACGGTGTCCTTGGTCAGGAGCTTCCGGCCGGAACCGGATACAGCAATGCATATCTGCAGGAGTGATTTTTGCACGTATACTTGCTGGGCAGACGAAGAAGGAGATGATTTGCGGCGGCGATTTCTGTAGCAGAGAGGGGGAACTCATGGAACGGCAGGTTGAATTGACGGCGGAGCACATTACACACCGCTATGAACAGGAGAACATCATTGAGGACATCAATCTCTGTCTGAAGCAGGGCGAGATTGTGAGCCTGCTGGGGGTCAGCGGCGTGGGTAAGACGACATTGTTTCACATATTGTCCGGCCTGACGGAACCGCAGCAGGGGCGCGTGCTGCTGGAGGGCGAGGAGATTACCGGCAGGGCCGGCAGCGTCAGCTATATGCTGCAAAAGGACCTGCTGCTGCCGTATCTTACGATTCTTGACAACGTTATTTTGCCGAAACGAATCAAGGGGACGGCGAAAAAGCAGGCGCGGCGGGAGGCCGAGGAGCTGCTGCGGGAATTCGGCCTTGCCGGCTGCGGGCAGAAATACCCCGCCCAACTGTCCGGCGGGATGCGGCAGCGCGCAGCCCTTTTGCGCACCTATCTGTTTTCCGGCCGGGTGGCGCTGCTCGATGAGCCGTTTAGCGCGCTCGATGCGATTACCAAACGTGAGATGCATCAATGGTATTTGAAGGTGATGGAGCGAATTTCGCTTTCTACGATTCTGATTACGCATGACATTGATGAGGCGATTTTGCTTTCGGACCGCATTTATATCATGGCGGGGAAGCCAGGGCGGATTACGGCGGAGCTTGCAGTAAAAAAGGCCAAGCCCAGGGAGACGGATTACATGCTGACGGGGGAATTTTTGGATTATAAGAAGCAGATTCTGCAGCTGCTTGGATGAGCGAATCACATTGCCGAACTGAAGCGGTCGTGCTATAATAGGATGCATCAGACGAAAGACAAAGGAGAAATATATGAAAAAAGTAATCCTGTTTGATTTAGACGGCACGATCATTGATTCACAGGAGGGTGTAACCAAATGCGTGCAATACGCCCTGGAGCACTTTGGCATTGTAGAGCAGGACTTGGAAAAGCTGCGCGTCTTTATTGGCCCGCCCTTGCGGGGGCAGTTTCGTAAAATCTATGGCATGAGTGAAGCGCAGGCCGAGCAGGCCGTAAAGAAGTACCGCGAGCGGTATGTCGTCAAAGGTATGTATGAATGCAGGTTATATCCGTATGTCAGAGAGATTTTACAGCATTTGCGTGAAAAGGGTTACATTCTGGCGCTGGCCTCCTCCAAAACTGAGTCCGCCTGCGTCGGCATTCTTGAATATTTCGGGATCAAAAGCTTGTTTGATTTGATCGGCGGAGCTACGGAGGACGGAAGGATCAGCCAGAAGGCCGAGGTGCTTCAGATGGTGATGGAACGTCTTGCGCTGCCGGATGCGGCAGATTATCTGCTGATCGGCGATACCCGTTTTGATGCGCTGGGGGCGAAGGCCGTGGGGATGGACTGCTTGGGCGTTACTTATGGATTCGGTACGCATACAGAGCTGGATCAGGCGGGGGTGGTCGGCATTTGCGGCAGCCTGCCGGAGGCGGAGCAGTTTTTGGAGCGATGGGATTCATCTGTTTTGGCAGAGAAAGCGGGGACGAAGGAACGCTTGACGCAGGCAGACTGAATTTTGGTGGAGGAGGGATTTGCTTGAAGCAAAATGCATTTTTTAAAGTGTGGAATCTGTTGTATCCAATTCTTCTTTATTATGTGGTGTCGAATATAGTCATCGCCTTGGCGGTGATGGCGTTGGGCATTCACGAAGATACGTATGCGGCGCATTACACGATGCTGCAGACCATGGCCGCCGCCGTCTGTCTGCCGGTTCTGTATCGTTTTTACCGCAGCGATCAGATGGTTCAAACGGTATTTCATCAGCGATTGCGCAATGCGCGCGACGAGGAGCAGGGAAAGAAACGATGGGTTCCGTTGCTGTTGGCCGCATTGTGCGGCGCCTTGGCCGGGATGGCGCTCAACAATCTGATTGGGGCGGTGGGCCTGGTTCGGTTTTCACCCGGTTATCAGCAGGTGACGGCGCACTTTTTTGCCGGGGATTTGCTGTTTGAGCTGCTGGGCCTGGGGATTCTTGTACCGGTGGTGGAGGAGCTGCTTTATCGGGGCATCGTCTACGGCAGACTGTGCGACTGGGTCGGAATACAGAGGGCGGCCGTGTTGTCGGCGGTGATCTTCGGCGGCCTGCACGGGAATGTGGTTCAGCTTTTGTATGCGGGAAGCATCGGACTTCTGCTGGTGTTTTTTCTGGAAAAAACACATCGCCTGTCGGGAGCCATCGCCGGTCACATCGGAGCCAACCTGCTGACCGTGCTGCGGGTGGAGACGGGGATGTTTGGCTGGATGGAACAGAGCAAGGCAGTGCTCTGGGGCGTGACGCTTTTGATGGCCGCGGCCAGCGCGGGCCTGGTCTGGCTGCTATGGCGCGGAGGATGGAAGAAGGATGCGGACTGAGTGAGCGCGGGAAATTCCAATGTGGATCCAGACAGAAATTGAAGAACGAAAAAAGCCGCCCCATAACCAGCGAAGGTTATGGGGCGCTTTTTCATCCCGAAACTCTGTTTCATCCAATTTGCAGCGCTCAATCGGTACTGCAAAAGCGTAACGGCTTTTAGGATTTTTATACGATTTTTAGCAGGTGGCGCCGCCCTTTACTTGCTTGGCCAGCACTTCCTCCTTCTTCATCTCGACGTTCAGCAATTGATCCTCGACATAATCGAAGCCCAGTCTGGCAACGGTATCGGCAAAGCGTTCGCCGGTCTTTCCTTCGTTGCGGAACAAAAGAATTGCCTTTTCGACCGTATCCAGTACTTCCTCCTCACTGGTGAAAATCTTCGACAGCGGCTGTCCGTTGGCGATTTTCTTGCCCCAGCGTCCGCCGATGTAAATCTTGTAGCCGTTGACGTATGCGTCGGTTACGCCGAACGGACATTTGCTGCGGCAGCGTCCGCAGTGGTTGCAGGCGTCGAGATCGACCTTGAGCACGCCGTCGGAGAGCTCGGCGATTTTGATTGGGCAGGAGCCTTCTACCTGGCAGGTCGCACAGCCCTTGCATTTGGAGA
>CAMULB010000258.1 GCA_947089585.1 uncultured Lachnospiraceae bacterium
TAATCGGTGCCGGAATGATCATAATTTCCATGAATCTGCATTGCCATAAGCATGTTCCTCCTTTAATTTGATATTATCAAGCGACTGCCTTGCGGTCGCTTTGAACTTCTTTGCAGCCGCTCCCCGCCGCAGGCAGTTTCCTTTTTCTTTTTCGGTTATAGAAAGTAACATATTAATCCATTTGCTGTGGACTGCTTTCTGGATGCTGTGGACTGATCAGCAGCACATAACAGTAAGTGTATTTCTTTACCGTCCCATTTTTTCTATGCTGTGTTTCGCGGTTGGCTACAAGCGGATGGCCACAGTCTGCACAGATCAGTTTGCTGGTAAACAGGGCTGGCGTTGGTGCTGCATTAGCCGTAAGGGGCAAATGCGCCAAGCCAAGCGCCGGAATGCCGAGCGGCGGCAGGAGTCCCGGCACCGCAGCTATGACTATGACAGAGGACGCTAAGATAGAAAAATACACCGCAGGAAGCCCTGCGGTGCATACATAGAAAGCATAAAAGGTGAAAACCACCAAATCTATTTGTAAGAATCTGTAAGAGCCGGTATAAATTATTGTGTCATCTCGTCATCGCCCGTTTCATACACCCTGCGCACGTCCTTACGCCTGCCCCAGATCAAAAGCCAACTGGCAAGCATGGCGATGGCACCGCCGATCGTGACACACCAACGATAGTCGAGAATTTCCCCAAGAAAGCCCATCATCAGGGAAAAAACGCTGGCTCCGGCGGTGATCAGTACGTCGTCAAAAGCATTGATACGAGACCGAAGTTTTTCGGGAATATAGCGCTGCACAGCTGCGCTTCGCAGAATTGCGCTGTTGCTCCCGAGGAATCCACAGATCCCACGGTTGACCAGCATCAGCGGATAGGGCAGCCAAAGCAGGCACATGTCCATAGATTCATAAACCTGATAGACAAAAAGCACGAGGCCGTACTTCTTCTTATCAGGGATCTTGATTCGGTATTGCAGCACACTGCCAATTGTCCGTCCGGCGAATTCTACCACGGAAAATGCTGAGTACATAGCGGCAGTGAAACCCGGAAAAGTGCGAAAGAATGCCACCAAAATGGGTGAAAAACCACTGGCAACACCGTTTGTAACTGCCATATATTCGTAGACACTGCGAAGACCACGCTCCTCCTTTAAGTACTGCACCGCCTCCCGTATATCACCGGCCCAGGCCTGTAGAGAGTATGGCGTACGGTGTTGTCGTTCTGTTTCGTCCAGATGGATAAAGCTCTCTGTGATGGCTGCTGCAAAAGAGAGACCACTTTGAGCGATCAAAATCCATGCGACGCCGAGCGTGTCCAGAAGAACAGCAGCCAACGGCGTCATGATGACCTTCAAAACCGGATAGAGCATGGAGGACACCGCGTAGCCTTTTTGCTCTGCGCCTTCCGGAATCAGTTCCGGATAGATGCTGGTGAATGCCAACTCATCCACCGCGCCAATGCAAGCCAGCAGCAAAGACACCGCAAGATAACCTAAATAGGAAAAATTAAAAAATAGCAGCCACAGACCCATTCCGGCCAGCAATACAGCGTTTGCGATATCGCCTGCTACCAGAAATGATTTGCGGGGCAGCCGGTCCATGAACGGCGCAATCAAAACCGGGAGTAAAAGATGTGGAAGGAGCTGGATTGCTACAATCAGAGCCGAGGCCAATGTACTGCCAGTTTCATCAAACACCAAGAATGCTAATGCAAAACCGCCTGCGATTGCGCCAACTGTGCCAATAGCTGATGCAAGAATCACTAAGAGGAAGTTCCGCGTCCATAGTTTCGCTTCTTTCATATGTATCACCTCCGCAAATAGTGTAGCAGTTCGGTGAGATAAATAATAGCCCGCATATTTGGGAAAGTTCCTCTGAATATGCGGGCTAAATTATGCTTTATAATGTTTTTTCAGGAAACTCCTCCAGCAGTTCGCAGGCTTTCTTATATTGCCTGGTTGCTTTATACCATTCCAGCACCCAAGGCAAGTGGAAGATTGCAAAGCCAGAGGGCAGTTCTCTTCGGAGGCGGGTAAAGCTTTCCAAAAGCAGCGTGCCATAATCCTCTCGTGAGAGATAGTCCGGGTGCTCCACGCGATACCGAACGAGAGAAAGAAGCTGCATGGCAAGGGAGCGATCCATCTCGTCGGTATCCATGCCTTCGGCCTGTTTCAATGTGCTGAGGGCCATCTCCCGCCGTCCGGTCTTTTCACAGCAGATCGCCAGCTTGTGTAGTGACATCAGTGAAGGCTGTTCCTGCCGGGAGAACCATGTGTAGGCATCCTCATAGCGTCCTGTCTCAATCCACACCGATGCTGTGTTATAGCCAATGGCCCCAAGGGCTCTCTGATCTTGCAAATCCTCAGCCAGCCGCTGCGCCACCCGATATTGACGCTCCATGTTGGGAAGATCCTGCCGATTGCAATATGCGTTGCCGAGGAAGAGCTTCGCCTCCAGCATGATCCGCACCGCACCTTCCCTGCTTGCTAAGTCATAAGCAGTCTGCAGCGCGTCCACTGCGGATGAGTAGTTTCCGGCTTTATAGTCGGCCATGCCCAGCGTCAGGTAGGTATATGCGTTAGGCATGAGTTGCACCGCCTCAATTTCCCGCCCTTGTAATATCCGTTGCAGGGCTAATTGCCGTGTATCCATGCATGCTTCCAATGCAGTATCCAACGGCTTTTCGGAAGAAAGCAACGTCAGATCCAGCCACGCAGGAACAGCTCGATAGCGTTCTATGTCCTTTTCATGTAGCAGATGTCGTAGCTGATTAAACCTACCGTCAAACAGCAGCTCCCAACCCTGCATTGCTAATTCAGCAGCTTCTTTCTCAATTCTTTGATCGCTTTTTAACTCAAGCCGCTCCAGGAGGAGACGCAAAACCTCTTCTGACGGATCTGCTTTGCCGGTTTCAATCTTGGACAGATACGATACTGTACAAATTCCTTTGCACAGCCCCGATTGACTCCAATTTCGCCGAAGCCGCTCACGATAAATGATATAGCCTTGGTAATTCATATAATTATAAACACCTTTCTTTGGAAGGTTGATTATTTCAGCACTTCCCATCTCGGCTCCTGCTTGGAGCCGACACGCTGGATATATCCTTTGTCTCTTAAGGAATCCAACGCCCTCTGTACCGTTCTGACCGTTTTGGATATCTTGTCAGCGATTTCGCCGCGTGAAGAATCTGGCTTTTGCTTTAGAATAGCAAGAACAGCCATTTCTGTTCCGTTCAAAGCGACATCCAAAGTGACGCTGGGAATGTCACTTTGACGATGCGGTAGAGGGAGATTTTTCCCACTTTTCACGGTATTCGTTTGAAACGAAGAAGTTTTTCAGTTCTTCTGGCGTCACCTCTCGATCCTCGTCGGAGGTCCGAAGATAATACCTTCCAGCGGCGGAATACGGTGTATTATTACCGTTGAATTCTACCTTAATCAAATGTTTTCCGTCCAGAACGACTTCCTCAATGGCAGGATAGATCTGTGGCCGTATGCTTTCATATACGGATCGTGACACATCTCTGAGCGAGGATTCGGACACATCCTGACCGCAGATGTCACCATTAGGCTTTACACCAAAATAGAGCGTTCCGATCCCATGCTTATTCAGGATGGACGAAATAGAGATCATCGCCTCCGAAGTGACATTATCATACCACGTAGTGACATATTTGTCACTATAAAAATGTCAGTTCGATCGCAAAAATGGACAGCGGGGATTGCTCCCCGCCGCCCGGTTCATTATGCGTAGATCAGACTGTGATTTACGATCTCTATTGCCCTTGCTTTTGCCCTTATGAGCTGCGCGGGCGTCGTTGAAATGGTGTAACGTTTAATAAAGGGATTCGGTGAGCAGACAGACACCTCACGATACCAGCCCCTCACAGATCCGTGCGTGCGGCTTTCCCG
>CAMULB010000259.1 GCA_947089585.1 uncultured Lachnospiraceae bacterium
TGGATCTGCCTGATTTTGACCAGCCGATTGGTCAGCTGTCCGGGGGGCAGCAGAAGCGTGCGGCGCTTGTCAACGTGCTGCAAAGAGAGGTTGAGATCCTGGTGCTGGACGAGCCCACCAACCATTTGGACAATGAGATGGCGCGCTGGCTGGAGGATTATCTCGTCTCCTATCGGGGCGCCGTCGTAATGGTCACGCATGACCGTTACTTTCTCGACCGTGTGGTCAGTCGGATTGTCGAGGTGGAGCGGGGAAAGGTTTACAGCTATCCGGGCGATTATTCGGAGTATGTGGGATTGAAAATACAGCGGCAGAATATGGAGCTGGCCACAGAGCGCAAGCGCAAAAGCATACTCAAAAAGGAGCTCGCCTGGCTGGCGCGCGGTGCACGGGCAAGAGCGACCAAGCAGAAGGCGCATATTCAGCGGATTGAGACGATGTTGGAGCAGGATGGGCCTGTGGAGGAGCAGAGCGTTGCCTTTTCTTCCATTGCTTCCCGCATGGGGAAAAAGACGATTGAGCTGGAGGGGATTGGCAAAGCCTATGGAGCAACCGTTCTCGTCGACGATTTTACCTATATTTTTCAAAGGCAAGATCGCATCGGCATTGTTGGTCCGAACGGCAGCGGCAAGAGTACGCTGCTTAAGATGATCGTGGGCGAGCTTGCGCCGGATGCGGGCACGATTGCGCTGGGAGAGACGATCCGCATTGGTTATTTTGCGCAGAACAACGTCCATATGGACGAAGAAACGCGGGCCATTGACTATGTGCGGGAGGTGGGAGAGTACATCCAGACCAATGAAGGAAAGCTGACCGCTTCTGCACTGATGGAGCGCTTTTTATTTGACAAAACACTGCAGTGGGCGAAGATTGGAAAGCTGTCGGGCGGAGAACGGCGGAGACTGTATTTGCTGCGCATTCTGATTCAGGCGCCCAATGTGCTGATTTTTGACGAGCCAACCAATGACCTTGATATTCAGACACTCAATGTGTTGGAGGATTATCTGGATGCATTCGACGGCATTGTCGTAGCCGTATCGCATGACCGTTATTTTCTCGACCGGATTGTCCGGCGTATTTTTGCTTTTGAGGGCGACGGATGTCTGCAGCAGTACGAAGGAGGATATGAAGATTATCTCAAGGCCAGCGCCATCCGCCATGCGGGACATTCCGCCGCGAAGCAGGCGCAGTCGGGAAACGGCGAGAAGCGTTTGACAGAGGCCGCAGGCGACAGCAGAAAAAAGCCCAATTTGCAGCCAAAGAAATTAAAATTTTCCTATCGGGAGCAGCGGGAATATGAGACGATTGATGAAGAAATCGCCGGTCTGGAGGAGCGGTGCAAGCGGTTGGAGGAACAGATTATGGCCAACGCGACCAACAGCGTAAAACTCAAGGAGCTGATGGAGGAGCAGGAACAGACGCAGCAGCAGCTGGAGGAGAAAATGGAGCGCTGGGTGTATCTGAATGATCTGGCTGAACAGATTGAAGCGCAGCGATAAAAAGCGTTCGCCTTTTGTTGAAAAGGGCGAACGCTTAAATTCTGAGACGGCGATTCGGCAACGGGATCGAAGCGGATCGCTGATTGTTTGATGGCGTCAACAGCTGCTCTCAGAAACGCCATCAAATGTAAACGCGATGACAGGGAAAGGCAGGAAAGTCAGATGACAATGATGCCCAGGGCGTTGAGAATCGACGAGATCAAAATAATGATCAGGCAAATCGGGGCAATGTATTTGATCATCAGTACAAACAGCTTTTCCCGTCGGAACGGGGAATTGAGCTTAATTTCATCGGTAATCGTCTTTGGCTTGATCACATAGCCGATAAAAATACAGGTAAAAAACGCAACGATCGGCATCAGCAGGCTATTGCTGGCAAAGTCAAAGAAGTCTAAAAAGCTCATACCCAAAATCTTGATTCCAGACCAGAGGCCAAAGCCTAAGGAGGAGGGCAGCGCGAGCGCGAGCGTAAACAGCGTTACCAGTACCGTAGCGAAACGGCGCTTCCAATGCAGCCGGTCACAGACAATGGATACAATGGTTTCCATCAGGGAGATGGAGGAGGTCAGGGCCGCAAACAGCACAAGCACGAAAAACAGGATGCCGACCACAAGACCGAGCGGCATCGAGCCAAAGACCTTCGGCAGGGTAATGAACATCAGGCCGGGGCCGGCATTGACTGCAGAAGCGTCTCCGCCGCTGAAAACAAAGACGGCGGGCACGATCATCATGCCGGCGAAGATGGCGATGCCCGTGTCAAAAATTTCAATTTGCGATACGGCTTTTTCCAGGCTCACGCCCCGTTTCATATAGGAACCGTAGGTGATCATGATTCCCATCGCCAATGACATGGAATAGAAGAGCTGTCCCATGGCGGCGACTACAGTCGTGATCGAAAAGTGTGAAAAATTCGGTTTGAGGTAATAAATCAAGCCCTCAGTGGCGCCCGGCAGCGTAATAGAATAGATGGCAATACCGACGGTCAGCAGAACCAGCAGAGGCATCAATACCTTGCTGACTTTTTCAATGCCCTTTTCTACCCCTAAAAATACGACTACAGCCGTTCCAAGGATGAAAATGGACTGCCAGAGAATCGGCTGTCCGGTCTGTCCGATGAAAGACTCAAAGTAGCCGTCCTGTGCCGCGGCTGCAGCCTGTCCAGAGAGAAAGGAGACCAGATATTTGAATACCCAGCCGCCGATCACGCTGTAATAGGGCAGAATGATGATCGGAACCAGCGCTGCGAGATAGCCGATAAACGTGAATTTGCTGTTGAGCTTTTTAAAAGCGCCGATGGCGCTTAAGCCGGTCTTGCGTCCGATGGCCACTTCCCCGATCATTAAGGTAAAACCGAAGGTTACGGCCAGAATCAGATAGACCAGAAGAAAGATTCCGCCGCCGTATTTTGCAGCCAGATACGGAAACCGCCAGATATTTCCCAAGCCTACGGCAGAGCCGGCGGCGGCCAGGACAAAGCCCAGCTTTCCTGAGAAGCTGCTTCTGTTTTTTTCCATCAAAAAACTCCTCTCTTTATGTAATGTTTGTCGTTGTCTGCATCCAATGCGCCGACAGCAGGGCGTGTGTATGCTGCCGGCTTTAAAGTCTGCCGGCACAATGTTTTTTGCAGCGAAAGCGGTGATCCGTCACAGCATTTGCGAAAACCGATATGACAGGCAATCCGCCGCGTAGCTTATAGTATAGTATATTGTACATCATTTGTAAAACAAAACTTAAATCCTTTTCACACACTCTTTAGAAATTTTTAAAACTTCTTTATAGTTCTTTTAGAAAACGTCCATACTTTGCACACATTTAGTTTGTATACTTATACCTGTCAGATAAAACAACAATTTCCTTTTATTTGATGTGTTCTTTCTCATTTGGAACACGAGCATTTCATAAATTTACTCCCCCCAAAAAGCGTTGCCTTTGGCAGCGCTTTCCTTCCGTTTGTCGGTATTTGATTTGGATCCTGCAAATTACAGGCGCAATAGGTCGGTATTTGATTTGGAACCTGCAAATTACGGCGCAATATCCGATGCAAGCCGTTCCTGTTTTAAGATTTCCAGCACAATATTTGTAAAAGAGACTTTTTTTCTGCGGATGTTTTTGCTATAATCAAAAAAGCACGCTGCAAAACGGCTGACCCTGTACGCCAGTGTTTGTTTGCAATACGGAAGCGGAAGCCGGCAGCAAAATTTCGTGACGACTCGCATGGTGCTTATGTCCATCCCACCGGTGTGAGCCGTCGAGAAGCCCTAGGAGAGGAGACGATTATGGAAGCATCAAAGGTATATTTTACGAGCTTTAAGACCAGCTACACAGAGAACCTTCCCCAGAAGCTGCAGCGTCTGATTAAGACGGCGGGAATCGGCGACATTGATTTTACCGACAAATACGCGGC
>CAMULB010000260.1 GCA_947089585.1 uncultured Lachnospiraceae bacterium
AATATAGTTTTTATACTCTGGCTCAAGAATTTTAACTGCGCAAAATTCGCAATTGCGGGGACAGCCACGCGTCATGTACCCGAAATAAGCATTTTGAGCCGGGTATTTGTAATCAATTTCTTCAAGGATAGAGTAGTCCAGCGGCAACTCATCAATAATATCTGTATTTCCTTCGTCTAGCGCACCTGGCTGGTCAAGCAACCCAACATATGGCCTTATTCCAGTTTCATCATATATAAATTCTGGCAGTATGGTGGCTGCAATGCCTCCTACAAGCATTTTCCCATCTTGGGCACAAAATTTTTTGGCATAATTTATAGTATCAACTGTTTGTTTCCAATAAAAAGTGAACAAAGTTGTAATTCCAACCACATCAAACTGTGGAAAATTACCATTTTTGTATCTGTGCCGGTACACTTTCAAAAGTTCTTCATTTGCAGAATCATGAAAGTCTGGAATCGTATCTAAAATTGAATATCTCCCAATTCTGATGAAATCCACTAATTTGGAAAAATACTTCGCAAGAGAGTTTTCTCCAATCTCCTTGTAAAATTCTTCACAAAGAAGTTGGGCTGCAAATGTCCTCAAGTCACCTTTATAAAAGCGAACATCATCTTTACAACGGCGATAATATGTTGCTATTTTCATCAGGCCCATAGGGGGATATTTATTTTTATAATTGGGCTCAATCAATAATACTCTGCGATTCATTGTAAGCCGTCCTCAATTTTCTTTATTATCATTTCGGCTGTTTTATCATCCGTAGCTGTTAGAATGATTCCAAAAATCTTCGATATGAGTTTCTTCTCATTTCTGCTATACGAGCTTAACTTATCAACTCGTCTACTTTCTGGGGACTTCTTTTTCTTCTCCGAACTTTTGGGGTGGCTAGTTGACTCTCGCTGTTTTCTCTCTTTTTCTAACCGTGAAATAACTTGGCTAATAACAGCGGCTGAATCGCTCTCCAAATCACTTGCGGCTTTTTGCTTTTTCTTTTCTATATCATCGGCAGCTTTCCGGGCTGACTCTTTAGCACGCTCGACATCTGCAAGGGCACTTTCATAATGACTATCATTAACAAAATCGCCTCTTCGTTTCTTCTCCTGTAATTCAGTCTCTTTTTTTTCGGAGGAATCAATCTTGCTGTATGCACTATTGATTGCAGACCCCTCGTAATAAATCTTATAAAGTTCCCTGTTAAAGTATCGCCATAGCTCTCGTTCAAACTCCAATCTTGTGGGATTTTCATTAAAATAATCTCGCTGAGAATTAGGGATTAGGTTCTTTGAAACGGCAAACACCTCACCAATGAAATAATGGTGACCACGATCCTCCTTGAAAAGTTTTTGAAGGGCGTCATCATCTCCAATCTGGATGTTTTCTTTGCGGAGCCGAAGACCGCGCATCTGACAATCCTTGGAAATAACAGCCTTGAAGTGAGAAACTCCGATCCATAACCATGCAAGTAGATTCTGGTGCGAGTCATAAATCTTCTTAAAAGCAAGATTGAATACCTCATCATCGCCTTTGCTGGTTTTGAAATTTGTCTTATACTTTTTGAAGATTTGTTCTCCCTCTAGCCTGATAGTATATTCATCAATGTGATAGTTGAGTTCCTCGGCATATTTGTATATCTCAGAACGAAAAATAAAAGTATTTTGATATGGCACTGGAGCGACAAATGAAAGGTATTCTTTTATTTGCGCAAAATCAAGTAAGTCAGTGTTTTCTTCATTAATTCCAACCAATTCAACCTTAAATGAGTGCGCATCAATATTATCGGTATGAGGATACTCAAATTTATAAATGCTATGGAGGACTTCACTGGCAGTATGTTTTTCGCCGCGCTCGTTTGCGATTATAAGTTCGCGCATTTTCGCTGCGTCACAATGCATAATTGAAATGACATCTTCGCCAGCAGCCTTTGATGTGAAAATAAGTTCTTTGCAATACGCCAAGCCACAAAGTCTGCCTATTCCTCTAAAGCCTTTATCCTCACCGAGTCGTTTATCGGAATTTGCTATGTCGGCCAGCGTTCTCTCAAAATCCACAGATGGAATTCCTGTCGCATTATCCACAATACTGACAGTCCGATTTTCTGCATCAAACCATATATCAATACATCCTTCTTCATCCCGCAAAAGGCCCATATCGTAAGCTTTGTCAATCTGATCGCAAGCATTTTGAATATACTCCCGATATATAACCCTGGAATCCTGATACATGCCCGTTGTTAAGTTTTCTAGTATATTTGCTCCAAAGACGTATTCTTCCATCGCAGATTCCTCAATTCTAAAATTGTTTATATATCGGTTTAGGGAAATGTATTTTCAATAATGACCGAAAAATTGGATTCTGAATCAAATAGTCGCCTTGCTCCAACCGCGTCAGCATATTTTTGTATGTGCTTGGTAAACTGCTGTAATCCTTTGTAGCTGTTTCAATAGAGTTTGTTCTTCCGTATGCATGAGTGGAACAGTTACCGGTCACTCTCTGATGAATGTTAGAGCGGAATTGCTCCGCACCAAACAAAATAACACCAAGCGAACGCCCTCTTTCGGTAACATCAAGAATCTCTCGAAGGATTGGAGAAGTTTTTGGCGTGTCTTTTGACGCATATTTATTTAATTCATCAATAAAAACAACAATGCGGGATGGCGGGTTAATCCCTTGCTCACCGTCATATTCACCCAGTTTGAGGTTATATATCGTGCGGACAGCATCACCAAAAACAAAAGCTTGCTTGTCCTCTGGGAGCTTTGCAATATCAATTACATACACATCGTTGCTTGATATATGCTTAATCGCATCAGCAAGGCGACATTCATGGTTTCTGATATTTGCACGGTTGGCAAACATATCATCATTTTTGGTAGCCTTATTGACTATCCTCTTAAATTTCCTCCAACTTAGCACAGAAATTTCATTAGAAGTCCGCGCTTGACCTTTCGATTGTGGTTGTGACTTTTGCGAAAGTTCATCAACTTTTTCCCGGAACCCCTGCCAAGTGGTGATACAGCCATTTCCAAAATCCGGATCAGTTTCGTCAATGATTTTGCTGATAATCGCCTCCATCGTCTGTTGAGGATCATCAATATCCGCAAACAGCATCTCAAGGCTCTCCTTGTCATCCTCATATGAATATTTGAATTTGAAAAGCTGACCCTCGCGGATATATTCCTCAACATCTGCCTTGGGAATATATGTGCTTTGCTTTGCGGATAAATCGCTGGAATACGGTATAAAATACTTTACCTGCCGAAATGGTTCGGTATTTAGGCCTAACTCCTTGTATTCTTTATAAACACGTTGTTGTTCACCAGCGGGATCTTGAGAAAAATCGTTGGGACGATCAATTGCCATCAAATCCCGTCCCTTTACATTAAAGATTACAAAAGCAACATTTTCCTCAGAATCAACAGGCTTTTTCAAATATTGATCCTGGATAGACTTCATTAAGAACATCGCATATGAGGTTTTTGACGCAAGACCGGAAATACCTGAAATGTTCAGGTGGGCGCCTTCTTTGCCAAGGATAAATTTTGAGTTAAGATTGACTGGTAAGACAATTTCGTCAGACGTCCCTTCGTACATCTTTAGGGAGCCACAGACGAGAGGATTTTGTATTTTGTCTAAACCAAGTGCCAGCGTGATTTCACTTGCAGATGCCAGATAGACCGGAGCATTATTATGTACCGGCGTATATAAATTCTTGTCATTGAAAGAAACGGATGCTTCTACATAATTCATTCCAACCCTTAATGTGGGCTCATCCACCATCACATCACCAAAATCGCTGGAAATATAACTGGTTAACTCTAAATGAGCAAATTCGCAAAATAAACAAAGGCTCCCTCAAAAGTGGTAA
>CAMULB010000261.1 GCA_947089585.1 uncultured Lachnospiraceae bacterium
TCCTTCTCGGCCTTCTGCGCGGCCGCCAGCTTCTCGGCGTCCTTAATCAGCTTCTCCTGATGCTCCTCCCGCATGTTGTCAATCTTAATCTTACTCAAGGATCCGTGCGTCAAAGCGCGCTGCAGTGCAAGTCCAGGGTCATTGGTATGTACGTGGACTTTAACGATCTCCTCATCCGCGACAACCACAATCGAATCCCCGATGGACTCTAAAAATCCCTTTAATTCATATTCCTGCTGCTCGCTCAAGGGGCTTTGTAGTACAATGATAAATTCCGTACAATAACCGAACTTGATATCCTCTTCGGCCTGCTGACTAATCTGAACCGGAGCAGACGCAGACGGCCCTTCAAAGGTATAGTCAATCTCCTTGCCTAAAAGCGCATCGTAGGCACCCTTTAGGACCTCAACCAATCCCTGACCGCCGGAATCCACGACACCCGCCTGCTTCAAAACCGGAAGCATCTCCGGCGTGCGTGCCAGAACTGCCTCTGCCTCCTCAATTACCTCCCGCAAAAAAACGGTCAGATCCTCGGTCTCGCCGATCATCGCCAGCGCCTTGTCCGCGGCGCCTCTGGCCACGGTCAGGATCGTGCCCTCCTTGGGCTTCATCACGGCCTTATAGGCAGTCTCCACCGCTTTCTGCAATGCGTCGGAAAGAACAATCACATCCAGCTTGTCATAATTGGCAATCACTTTGGTAAAACCGCGAAACAGCTGGGACAGGATCACACCAGAATTCCCCCGCGCCCCCCGCAGGGAACCGGAAGAAATCGCCTTGGCCAGCCCTTGCATCGTCGCTTCCTCCAGAGCGCTGACCTCTTTGGCCGCAGACAGGATTGTCATTGACATATTCGTACCGGTATCGCCGTCCGGCACCGGAAATACGTTCAGCTCATTGATCCATTCTTTCTTTGCATCCAGATTCTTAGCGCCCGCCAAGAACATCTTCGCCAGCAGAGGGGCGTCAATTGTATTGATTTGCACGTTCATGTCCTCCTTAATCAATGACTCTCACACCTTCTACGAAGATGTTGATCTTCTCGATCTTCATACCGGTAAATTCCTCTACCTGATACTTCACGGTACTGATCAGATTGTCGGAAACCGTCGAAATACTGACCCCATACGATACGATCACATGAAAATCCAATGTAATCTTATTATCTGTAATTACCACGCTGATCCCGTGATTCAAATAATCCCTCTTCAACAGCTTGACCAGACCATCCTTCACATTGACTGCCGCCATACCGACAATCCCAAAGCATTCCACGGCTACGGAACCGGCATAGGTAGCAATGACATCTGTGCCAATCAGCACTCTGCCCAGTTTTGTGTCCACTTGTCCTTTCATATAGTCAGCCCTCCATTTATTCACATATAAGGTATTATAACCGCTTTTACGCAAAAAAGAAACAAAAAATTCATATTTTTATAATTTTTTCATTTTCTTCTTGCAATCTATCTTTCTTTCTGATAGAATAACCATGTTGTGAGCCTTAAGGTATCAATGGCTTAATACATTGCGAGGAGGTGCGATGATGGCAAAATGCAGTATTTGTGGAAAGAGCGTACAGTTCGGTAAGAATGTAAGCCATTCTCATAGAAAAAGCAACCGGATCTGGAAGTCCAATGTGAAGTCCGTTCGCTGTAAAGTAGAAGGATCTGCGAATGCGAAGCGGATGTATGTCTGTACTTCCTGCTTAAAGAGCGGTAAAGTAGAGCGCGCATAGCAAACAGCAGGAATCTCGCAGAGCGGGAATTCTATTTTCAGAAATGACAGGGAGCTGCAAACACAGCTCCCTTTTTTCGCGTCATTGTTTCGATCTATTGGTGCAGATCCAGGGATTTGCGCTCTCTTCCCTTGATCAGCAAAATAAATTATATCCCAGCAGTAGCAGAATGCCGATGATAATCATTCCCACCAACATATTGTGAATGAGGAGCATAATCAGCATCCCGATTGCAATCCAAAATAAAATGAAACCAATCATTCGTTTCATAGCTTCACCAGACAGTCTCTGCAGACAGCCGGCGACAGTCGGCCCGCCCGCAGATTATCCTTCTTCTTCGTTCCTTATACTATATGCACTGGTAGCGGATGAAATGATATGTATCGCGCAATGCTTCATTCCCCGCGCAGCAGTTCAACCGGCTCAATCCTGCCAATCCGAATCGCTCCCAGCAATGATGCCAATGTCGCCACCGCCAAAACGCCCACAGCCGTTGTCAGCATCCAGAATGGAGAAAACGACAATTCACACTCTTGAATTCCCACTGTGGAGAGGAAAAACACCGCCACAGAGTTACCGCAAAGCTGGCTGAACACAATGCCTGTCAGGGTTCCAAGCAGAATCACCGGCAGGTTGAGCATCACCGTCTGCATGGTCAGCTGCCGCGTCGTATAACCCAGGGCCTCGCCTTTGCTTTTGGCGCCAACGCTTTACGATCCTTCTGTGCTAAAAGTCCGCAGACCATAATGTTGTCCAGCACGCTCATGGTATCATTCAGATAATTCTGCTGAAATACAAAGCCACAGTGGCGCCGCCGAAACAATGCCAGCTGATCGTTGCTGTAACGCGAAATTTCTTCGCTTCCATAGCAGATGCTTCCCAGACTGGGACGCTCCATGCCGGAGAGCGCATACAAAAGTGTGCTTTTCCCGGATCCGGAATTGCCCATGATAACCGTAAAATCTCCCCGCATCACCTGCAAATTGAGATTTTTCAGCACATGCTGCTGAATGCTTTCATTGGAAAAGGTCTTACATAGATCTCGGACTGTTAAAATTGCTTCCATAGAATTCCTCCTTTGCCGCCTATTCATCTTGCATTCTTATTGTAACTGCCTGCGGCAAAAAAGTCTTTACCATTCTCGAAACTGTTTCTTAACAGATTCTTACCAGCAGCAAACCGTACTGATTCAGAGTTCTGGCCTTGAGCCCTGGCAGGATTGCCCCATTGCAGCAGCGCCAGGAGGCGGCTTGACCGAAACAGCAAAGGTTCCATTGGAAAATTTTATAGAAACAGCAAAAGATCTTTTGGGATATTCTTAGGACAACACACTGACTTTTTACTGAAAATGTGCTAAAATAAATCATTGACCGCTCCGACACAACGAAAACATTGCATCAAAGACAGACAACACCGATACCATGCTGCCATCGTATCACCAGGCTCAAGATCTGTATATCAAAAAAGAGGTGCCATTATGGGAAAAATGACCGTATATCATGGAAGCTATACGATCGTGGAAAGGCCACGCATCGTCATAGGAAAAAACACAAAGGATTTCGGCCCCGGCTTCTACTGCACAATGCTCAGAGAACAGGCCGAACGCTGGGCAAAACGATATAGCACCCCCAGCGTTTCGACTTATAACGTCCGAATGGATACGCGGCTGAATATTCTGGAATTCAGGGAAATGACCGAAGAATGGCTGGATTTTATCATTGACTGCCGCTATGGAAAGCCACACCATTACGACATCGTAATCGGAGCAATGGCAAACGACCAGATTTACAACTTTATTGCCGATTATATGGAAGGCATTTTGACCAGAGAGCAGTTCTGGGTCATGGCCAAATTCAAATACCCAACACATCAGATCAGCTTCTGTTCCCAGGCCGCCTTAAGCTGTCTGGAATTCAGATCCGGCAAGGAGGCAGCCCTATGACAGGACGAGAAAATCAAAAAGAAAACGATTTATTTTTCACCTGCAGCCTGATTGATTATATCGCAAGAAAAACAAAAAACAGACGCCGAGACGTCGCAGACGCGCTGGGAAGAGAAACCGTCCAAAAAATTTATGACTTAGCCGATATCTATCACAGC
>CAMULB010000262.1 GCA_947089585.1 uncultured Lachnospiraceae bacterium
CTTTGGAATTCGTGTGAATGTTGAAGGTAATCCGGAATTTGTCCAGCTTTCGGAAAGTATTAATAAGATGGTAGACGGAATTTGTCACAATCTGCAGGAAAATGAAAGACTTTTGGATCAGCAAAAGGAGGATATGGAGCAAAATCATCTTTTAATCCGAAATGTAAAGGATGCCTGCAGTAATTTGGACTCTGTGTCAGAAGAAAATTTAGAGAGCGCTGAGAGCATATACAATGGAACCGGAGAAACAGATGAAACAACAGAAAAAATTACACAAACGCAGTCGCAGATGGAATTGTTAAAAGAGTCTATGCAAAGAATTACCGATATGTCAGTCGCAATTGAACAGATTATAGATGAAATCAATTCAATTGCGCAGCAGACGAATATGCTTTCTCTCAATGCTTCGATTGAAGCGGCCAGAGCAGGAGAAATGGGCAAAGGCTTTGCCGTAGTAGCGACACAGGTAGGTGAATTGGCAGCGCGCAGCGCGCAGGCGGCCAAAGAAACTTATGATTTGATTACCAATTCGATTAAAGCAGTGGAGGATGGAAAAGAGATTACCGATCAGACGGTCGAAGCATTCGGGATTGTCGTCAAGGATATTGAACATGCAAGCCACAATGTAGAGAAAATTACCAGTATGGTGAGAAGCAATATGCAAACCGTCGATCGTGCGGTAAGCCAGATTGAACGAATTGCCGGTGTTGTAGAGCAAAATGCAGAAATATCGCACAACACAAAACAAGTGTCTGCGCATATGGCAGAAATTACTGGAAAATTGTTAGAAATTGTAGAGACGAATTAGGAACAAGGAGCTGAGTCATATTTTGAACGCAGCTCCTTGTTTGTATAGAAGTAGTGTTATTTTTGAACACTGCTCTTTGTTTGCACAGAAAAATTTTCTTCGAGCCAAAAAAGTCTTATTTATCTAGTGGATGCTTTATAATTTCAATCAAAACCGATACGGCCCGTTCCATTCCTTCAACGGTAATGTGCTCCAGAGGGCCATGAAATCCGTCTCCGCCTGTTCCCAAGTTGGGGCAGGGCAATCCGCGAAAGCTGAGTCTGGCGCCATCTGTCCCTCCGCGTACCGGTCTGGAGATGGGCTCCATTCCGTTGGCACGAATGGCGTCTTTTGCCGCTTCCACAATCGTGAAATGCTGTTCGATGATTTCAAGCATATTTTTGTAGCTTTCAGATATATTGATGCAAATATTTGCCCGTTTGTACTGTTTCTGCATATTCTGCGCAATTGACTGCAACGTTTGAATTTTCTTTTCAAAAAGCGTTCGATCATGATCACGGATGATATATTGCAGCTTGGCCGTGTTGACATCGCCGGTCATATTTGTCAGGTGATAAAATCCCTCCCGTCCCTCTGTATTCTCCGGCGTTTCTTCCGATGGCAGCATGGATTGAATCTCGCAGGCGATGGCGGCTGCATTGACCATCAGATCCTTTGCAGAACCAGGGTGCACATTGACGCCATGAATCACGAATTCTGCGGAAGCGGCGTTAAAATTTTCATAGGCAATCTCACCCTCGTAATCACCGTCTACCGTATAGGCATAATCTGCTTGAAAATAATCAAGGTCAAAGAGATTGGAACCGGCGCCTACTTCTTCATCCGGTGTGAAACCAATCCAGATCTCACCATGTGGAATCTCTTCTTTTCGGATCTGTTCTACGGCAGTAAGAATCTCTGCAATTCCAGCCTTATCGTCAGCTCCTAAGAGTGTTGTGCCGTCAGTGACAATCAATGTCTCGCCTTTTCGTGCGGCGAGCTGCGGAAAGTCAGATACCTTTAAAATATCCTTTGTGGCGGGCAGGATTACATCGTTTCCATCATAATTTTGGATGATCACAGGCTTGACATCTTTGCCGTTGAAGGACGGCGCCGTATCCATGTGGGCGATCAAGCCAATAGATTTCTTATTTTCGTATCCTTCTGTGGCGGACAGCATGCCATAGACGTAGCAGTGTTCGTCGCACACGACCTTTGACAATCCCAGTTCTTGCAGTTCCTTTGCCAGCTCATGACCTAAATCAAATTGCCGCTTGGAGCTGGGGATTACATCCTGATCTTCACAGGAAGTTGTAAAATAAGAGACATACTTTAAAAAACGTTCTTCAACCTTCATGTAGTTTCTCCTTTTGTATGATTTGTATCAATTGGTTCAATCAGTGAATTGCAGTCACGGGAACCGGATTCTCACTGTCAATATACTCCAGCTTGATACGGTCGCCAATGCTATAATTGATGATTTCAATTAAATTTTTGTTTGTTACATCGAGGTCAAAAATTTTGTCGCTGCCTTCTAAGGACAAGTAAATATGAGAATTTCCCTCAATAATAATCGGCATCATATTTTTGATTTTCCCAGAAATTTCCTCGGAAAGGCCCGTTTCTGAAGCGGAGATTCCATTGTTGGCTAGAAGCTCGCTGTATGCTTTTTCACAGGATTTGATGGTATCTCCAGTGGCTACCCATTGATATTTTTGGATGTTCACCATGGCATATTTTTTAACCAGACCGGCAGCGTCCTTCAAAGCCATAAAGTAAGTCGGTTCATTGGCGATATTCAGCAGGAGCGGGAACGTAGCCCGATAGCCAAGGTTCTGCACCTGTCCCTCAGCCGAGGACATGGCCGATTCTTCGGTTGCACCTTCAATTTTGTAAAAACGCGTCTCCATGGTTCGCTGATTGATCAATACAAAACCGACGTTAGATTGGTCGCCACTGACGCTGGTCACGCCGGAATAGACCCATACGTCATCGTTTAAAGCGATGTAGTTGTATCCGTTTGTGGTGCGCAGACAATCGCGCTGTCCCAATACGCTGTTAAAAAATCCATGCTTTAACGTGCCGCTGTAGTCATACAGCTCCATCAAAAGCTCCGCCCGGTAGACCTTGTCAATCCATTCCGGGACATCTTCTACCGCATAGACGGTCGAGCTGCCGTCGATTGCATTGCAGATTACAACCTTTCCGATGGTCTGTCCGCCAAAAAGGCCAATATTGAATTTTTTGACCGGGCAAATCCAGTAGGGTGTCCCATTGTCGTCAATTTCAAAAAAAATCTGATCATCAAAGATATAAGTAGGAAATTGAAAGCGCAGATGGCGGTATATATTGCGGTTAAAATGTTCGGATTTGGAATATTTGATGGGTTCGTTCAATTTGACGCATTCGGTATCCTGAGTGGCCATATCAATTTTGATATAAGCCGGGATCCCTGAGCTCTGGTTTGTCAGCCATTTGATGGTATTCGCATAGGAGAGCGGCGTAACGCGTACCGGACGGTTATTGACGTTGATCTGTGTATAATCGTCGGATACTTCAAATTGGGAAACCATATCCACCATGCTGCCCATCTTTCGATCGCCTAAAAGCGCCGCTGAATCTTTGTCCAAAATCGGAATCGTATTGAAATCGGCCTGTGTGATATCGTCTGTAAAGTTCCGTTCCTCCACAGTCATCAGCTGCTGGTACTTTTTGGCATTGATAATCGGGGAAGACAAAATTGTTCCAATCATAAGCGCCAACAGCATGATTCCGGTCAGCAGAAAGGCAAGCTTACCGATTCCCAAATGCTTCCAGTGTATAAAACCAGAAAGCTCTGACCATTTTTTGATCGTTTTCTGTTCCCTGGCGAGACTGCGCAGGCTCAAAAGAACGCTGATGATTAACATACCAATGAGAATAAACCACCAGGTCTCAATTGAGTGAATGTTGATGGCGGGCAGTGCGGCGTAATAATACAAAAACA
>CAMULB010000263.1 GCA_947089585.1 uncultured Lachnospiraceae bacterium
TATTTTACATCATATCTCCCTCTTTGACAATGATTAATCGTTTTCTATATAGAAGCTATGAAAAATGTTGATTTAAGGAAACTGGGAGCAGGAGAACTCAAACAGGTACGCAGGCAGGTCGTACGGCTCAAGGAAATGGGAAAAACCGGGAAAGAAATCGAGGAATTAACCGGGGTACGACAGAATCGCATCAGCGAAATATGGACGGCGTATCAGCGAGAGGGCGAAGGCTCCCTACAGGCCAAAAAGCGGGGGCCGAAACCTGGGAAAAATATGCTGCTGACCCCGGAAGAACAGGCTGAAATACGGGAAAGCATCATTGAGAAAACGCCCGAGGAATTTGGATTCCCCGGCAGCCTGTGGACACTGAAAAAAATCTGTGCGTTTGTCTGGAAGCAGTACCGAAAAAAGATGTCGGATGGCTGTGCCTCCGACTACATGCGGCGCTGGGGCTTGAGCTGCCAGCGCCCGGTAAAACGCGCCCGAAAACAAGATCCTTTTCGCGTCTAAAAGATGGAAAGAAGAGGAATATCCCGCCATAGCCCAACGCGCGCAGGAAGAAAACGCCGTCATTTACTGGGACGATGAGACTGGCATCAGCAATTGTGAAAACTGCGAACGTGGCTTCTCACCCAAGGGGCATCCTCCTGTGCTGCCAGTAGAAACCAAGAAGGAACGGCTCAATATGATTTCCGCTCTGACCGCTCAGGGAGGCGTGCGCTTTATGCTGTATGAGGAATCCATGAACCAGCAGCGGCTAATCGCTTTTATGCGCAGCTTGATTCGTACATCGGAGAAAAAAGTTTTTTTGATCCTTGATAATTTGAAAGTCCATCATGGAAAAAAGGTCTCGGCATGGCTGGAGCAGCACAGGGAGCAATTGGAACTCTTTTTCCTGCCGCCCTACGCGCCTGAGAGCAACCCAGATGAATACCTGAACCACGCTTTGAAGTTATCGGTCCATTCCGGCACTCTGCCTCGCACCAGAGACGATATCCGGCACTTTACCCAATCCTTCATGCGTTCTTTGCAACGAAATAAACCTTATGTTTCTGCCTTCTTTCGGCATAAACTTCTTTCCTATATTTGCATTCAGAAGTAATATTATAATGTAGGGAGCAGGCATCGCCATAACGATTCGGATTCCGCTACAATAGAACTTGAAATTTTGATTGTGGAGGAATCCTATATGAATTATGGCTACATCCGGGTATCGACACGGGAACAGAACGAGGACCGGCAACGGATTGCGCTGTCCGCCTGTGACATTCCGAAGGAGAATCTGTTTATGGACAAGCAAAGCGGCAAAGACTTCAACCGTCCAGATTATCAGGAGTTCATTCAGAAGCTGAAACCGGGCGATTTTCCGGCGGTCAAGAGCATTGACCGGCTGGGATGCAACTACAATGAAATCCTAGAGCAGTGATGGCTCATCACGAAGGTGATCGGCGCAGACATCCGGGTGCTGGATATGCCGCGTCTGGCAACATTGATGGAACTTCCGGAAGATCAGACATGGGTCTTTGATATGGTCAACAATATTTTAATCGAAGTCCTCAGCACAATCGCCGAGCGGGAACGCGTCACAATCAAGCAGCGTCAGGCCGAAGGTATCATGGCGGCACATCATCGAGGCGTTGTGTTTGGGAGGCCGCGAGTTCAGAAGCCGCAGAACTGGGACAGCGTGATTGCGGAACTGAAGGACGGCAAAATTACCTCCACACAAGCAATGGAGCTGACTGGCATGAAACGTACATCCTTCTATAAGCTTTTAGCCGACTCATGAGAACACTTGCGGCCGCATCACTAAAAAGAGCCAGAAACCTGCCCAAAACAGGTTTTCTGGCTCTTTTAATATCCTATCAAACAAATATGTTTTAAGCCCATTACCTTAGCCGATCTACAAGAATGTTTACCTTTTTCTAACTCGATCGATCTGTGTAAATATATATATTTTACCACATATTTTGTCACTTTACAAGGTTTTATACGGATTTTTTAGAAAAATTCTGATGTTACAGGAATCTAAACATACTTGCAAATAAGACGAATTTGTATTTGTTGCTTTGACTGAAATTGAAGGAGAGCTATGGAAATTGATTTTGCGGCCTTAAGGCAAGATTTGCTGAACGATGTCGGTACTGCATGGACAAACGGCAATCCAGCAGCGCTGGCAGAGTTGTCTGAAATTGAATCTGCATCTCCTGATAAGCTGCTCACCATTGCCGAACGGATGGGCTTTATCGTGTGGGATGATGAGGAATAGAACCGGAGGAAATCTATGAATGAATTACAGCTGCAATCCCGTCAACAGCTGTGGGAAATTTCGATTGACAACTTTCAGGAACTTCGGGACACACTTGAAGAAGCGTTAAAGCGCTATCAAGGTGTTGTATATACTAAAGAGATGCTTCCTGACGCAAAGGCGGATAAGAAGGAGCTTTCGCGTTTGCGTCGTGAGATTGATGATCGTTGCAAGGTGATTAAAAAGGCATATTTAGCACCCTATAATGATTTTGAATTACGAGTGAAAGATCTGATCGCTCTGGTGGATGCACCGCTTGAGGCGATTAAATCGTTTATTTCTGCGGTGGAGGACGAGGAAAAGCAGTCAAAAAATGTGAAATCGAGACTTATTTTTTACGGAAGAGCGGCGTGCTTGACACAATGGCACGGCAAGTATGGGAGAGCCAGGCCTTTTTCAACAGCAAATGGCTGAATAAAAGCACCACTGCAAAGACATGGCAAAAAGAAGTAGATGATAAAATCGCAATGGCCGCACGGGACATTCAAAGTATTCAAGCTGCCGCCGGTCAACACGCCAGTGCGTTAACGGACCATTATCTAAAAACGCTTTGCTTGGAAGGCGTATCTGAGTATCGCGACCAGTTAACCGCTATTTCAAATGTGGAAAATGCACAAATCAAAGCTCATTCACGGGATCAGAGGACCGGCAGCAAGGTTCTGAAGATTTCAGGCAATCCAGAGGCATTGATTCAAGCGATTGAAGTACTGAATCTGCTGAATGTGAGCTGCGAGGTATTGGAAGATGATATGCCTCAAAGTATGCCAGAGTTAGCCGTGCCGGATTTCGATTCATTTGTATCATTTGATCTGGAAATGAGTGGTACTTATGGAGCAAATAATGGTGATATTCCTGCTGAAATTACCGAAATTGGTGCAGTACAAGTTGTGAATGGGGAAATTACAGATAAGTTCTCCATGCTTGTAAACCCTGGGAGGAAAATTTTGCCGCACATTACGAGGATCACGGGCATTACGAATGTGATGGTTGCAGATCAGCCCGATGTTTTGATAGCAATCCGGAAATTTGCCGACTTCGTAGGAAACGATATTTTGATAGGACACAATATCAAAACATCGGATTTATATTATGTAGATAGTGCAGCCCAAAGAGCTGGCGTTCGGATAGAAAACCCGTTTTTCGATACGTGCTGTTTTGCACGGAAGCTGAAAGATGCACAGGACTGGGAGAATATCAAGTTGGAATATCTTGCAAAACAACTCGGCGTACAGCAATCTGATGCACATCGGGCATGGTGTGATGCAGAAGCCACTGCGGAAATTTATTTCAAAATAAGGACCTTGCAGATGCAAAAACGACAGAGCAATGAAACACTCCAGTAAAAAATGATATCTTTTTATGGAAAATCATAAAAAGGCTAAAGAGAAGAATGTAATTCCTGCATTTCAGGATTCCGTGGCGTTTTGAAACAAAGGAAGTACGAAAGGGCGGAAGAATTG
>CAMULB010000264.1 GCA_947089585.1 uncultured Lachnospiraceae bacterium
TCCAGCTTAAACGTGATCAAATGCTCCCGACGCATAAAATACTTGATCGGCATACTCTGATGAATCAGACGCGCCACCGTAAACGTCTCATACGGCGTGACAATCAGGACACAGCCGCGTTCACGCGCCATCTTGCGGATCGTCTGCGACACCTTGGCCCCGGCGCAGACAATGATACAGCTGGCATTCATCTCCAGCGCGCACAGCTGAACCTCGTAGCGGTTGCCGAGAATCACCAAATCGTCATCCCGGATATGCTCCTCCATCATCTCCGGGCTGGCCGCAGCCACCACGACCTTCCCCTTGGTAAAATATGCGTGCTCGTTGCCTTCTAACAGCGTGCCCTCCAGCGTCTCGATGATATTCTTGTATTGCGTCCGCGCTCTGGCCAAAATCTCATTGTCATACACATCCATATAAGAGGTGGCGATGTCTCCGGTAATAATCAACCCGTCCAGCTCTCCCTCTTCCTTAATGACCGGAAGCGTGACCACATTTTCTTCCTTCATCAGCTCCCATGCTTTCTTCATGGAAATATGGCTGTCCACACCGGCGATCTTACGCATCTCAATATCCTTCACTTGTGCTCCGACATCCGGCACAAAGCCCGGCGCCGGGACGCCAAAATGATCCAGGATATACTTTGTCTCCTCATTCACCTGACCGGCCCGCTTGCTCTCATAGCAGCCGTCTCCAATCTGATTTTTCAAATCTGCATAGGCAATGGCCGCGCAGATGGAATCCGTATCCGGATTCTTATGTCCAATAATCCAAACCTTTTTTTTCTGTTCCAATTCGCTATACGCCCCTTTACTTTTTATTACATCCAAACCTAAAATACTCCCATCTGATAGAGGAAAAATCCAATCAATACTGCCAGATTCACTACGCCAAGAACCACGGATGCCACCAGACAGCTTCGGGATCTCCCCATATCCCTGCGGCTCTGCTCCTGACTGATCTGGCTCTTTAGCTCTTCCACCAGAGACTGCACATTGCGGTAGCTTTTAACATTCTCCGTGTGAATCTTCTCGGACAGCTCCTGCTTTATCTCTTCTAAGCCGGACAGCAAATCCTCCAGCTTCTTGCCATACTCCTGCGCAGAGGCAGTCAGATTTGCCTCATATGCTTCGGCTGAGGTCGCCAGCCTTGTCCCATATTCCTGCATGGACGATGACAGCTTTGCCTCATATTCCTGTATGCTGCCGGACAGCCGGTCCTTGCATTCCTGCATACACGCGACCAGCTGATCGCCGCATTCCTGCACACGCCCGGACAGCTGGCCGCCACATTCCTGCATACTACTGGACAACTGGCCGCTGCATTCCTGCATGCTATTGCACAGCTGGCCGCCATATTCCTGCATCCCCGCGGACATCTTCGTCTCATACTCCTCCACCGAGGCAATCAGTCTTGTCCCGTATGCTTCCGTGGTTACAGCCTGTTTTGTCTCATATTCCCGCATCAATGCCGATAACTGCTCGACCGCCTCGGTCAGCTTTGCGTCCTCCGCTTGCTTCTGCTGCTGATAATCCTCTTTCAGCACCGTGAGCCGGCTGCCAAGCTCTCTTGCAATCTGGTTGGCGTAGCCCTCTAATTCCTTGCTCATCTGGTCTGCTTCCTGCTGCTTCTTTGCCAAAATCTCCTGCAGGCCCTGTGCCTTCTTCTCTCGTTCCTCAACAATCCCCTGCAGCTGCTGCACCCGGCTCTCCTTGCTGTCTAATAATAGCTGCAGCTGCTTTGCTTTATCTTTAAATTCGTCGATCTGCCGAATCAAAAAATCCTCTTTTCTCACGTTCTCCTGGGTCCTTTCTCTCTCCGTAAGTGGTTTCTTTCGCTGTTCTTTTTTCACAAACATATTTGCCACATGCATGCCCTCCGGATTTTACTCCCTTTTTACTGATAATTCCTATTGTAGCATTATGCGGAAATTTTTTCAAGTTAAACGTTTGCGGGTGCATCGGTAAATACCGACACGAAAAAAGAGACGCCTCTCTACAAAGCGTCTCCCTCCTGCACCTTTTCATTCTTTGTACTTACACGCGGGACAAATATTCACCGGTTCTCGTGTCAATCTTAATCACGTCCTCCTGCTCCACAAACAGCGGTACGTATACGGTTGCTCCGGTCTCAACAACTGCCGGCTTGGTTGCTCCGGTCGCGGTATCACCCTTAAAGCCCGGCTCGGTCTCGGTAATCTTAAGCTCCACAAACAACGGCGGCTCTACGGCAAATACGCTTCCATTATGAGAAAGCATCTTCACCATCTCATTCTCCTTGACAAACTTGAGCGCATCCCCGATGGCGTCCGCATCGAGCGCAATCTGCTCATATGTCTCAACATCCATAAAGTGAAACAAATCTCCATCCGAATACAGATACTGCATGTCCGCCCGGTCAATTCTCGCCTGCGGGCACTTCTCGGTCGGGCGGAAGGTCTTCTCTACCACGCCGCCGTTCTTAATATTCTTCAACTTGGTGCGGACAAATGCTGCGCCCTTCCCCGGCTTCACATGCTGAAACTCAATAATCTGGTAAATATTATTATCCAATTCGATCGTGATACCGTTTCTGAAATCTCCTGCTGAAATCATGCGATTTTCCTCCTTAAACATCTCAGGGCATAGCTATCCCTGATACTTTCTCTATTCTATAATAAATTACCACATTTTTCAACCTTTTTTTGATTCTGCCCACAATTCGTTGCGATTCAAATCTGCAATGCACTGCTTTAAAATCCGCTCCATCCTCCAAAAGAGATCCCTCGTTGCCATGGCCCGCCTTCCTCGCTCCTCGCAGCTATCAGGTCCATCATGGCGATCCATATTTCTTCTTGATTCTTTTGATGTGATCTTTTCTGATTCGGTCATTTTTCTCCGCAAAGGGCTTCAGCGCTCGATACATGTGCTCCACCTCTTCCCTCGTATAATTCCGCTCCTTGCGGTCAATACAATGCTTCAAATCCTTTGTCAAAATGACCGGCGTCCTGCTGACCACATTTTTTAAAATCGCCTGGTCATTGAAGCACACAATGGATTTGATTCCTCTCCCTGAAAATCCATACTGCATAAACAGCTTTTTCAAGCAAAATACATGCATCTCATTCTGCTTTACCGGATTATAGAGCGGATATTTTTTATTCACAAAAGCCTCCGTCCAATATAGATCGTTTTCATTTCCATAGATCCAACCGGAATAATTCTTATTCTCAATCACATAGACGGCCTGAACTGCCAAAATAATGATATCGACCTCGGTATATCCCTTTTTGCAAGGCAAGTAAACATTCGTTAAAATCCTTGCATCGGGCAAAATACCGGCGGCCATTTTTACCGTATCGGCTTCCCCCTGCCTCCCTTTTTCCCGCCGCCAGGATGCTTCCTCCTGCGCACGCCTTTGCTCCCGATCCGGCTGAAAAAACATCCTTTTTATGCCATATAGAAGCAAACGCAGCAGCCCCAAAATAGTCAGAATCAAAAACAGGATCAAGCATAAGATCAGGATTGCTTTGAACATCGTCATCGGATTGTACCTTCGTATTTTCTGGAAAAATCAAATCGTGAAGCACGCTGCCCGCCGCACGGTTCATGCTCTGAGACAACGGCTCCCCTCCACAAATCTGCGGATCCATTTGACCAAAAAGGGCAAAAAAAAAGATCATGTAAAAGAAGTTCTCTTCTTCATAACCTTTTCAAGAAAATGAGACATCGGGGATTCGAACCCCGGACAACTTGATTAAAAGTCAAGTGCT
>CAMULB010000265.1 GCA_947089585.1 uncultured Lachnospiraceae bacterium
CCCCGTTCTCCAGAAAAATACTCTCATACACCGGAATATCCGGAAAGCACGGCACAAGCAGTCCCTTCTTCTTTTTCAGATCGTGATTGCCGTAGAGCATGTACAGACGGTTTTCACAGTAAAAACGGCGCAGCAGCGCAAATACATCTCCATGCTTTTCCAAAATTTCAGTCATGCTGCGGTTTTCCCACAGCTCGTCGCCGTCCCCCAGCTCCATGTAGATAAAGCCCTGTTCGTAATACTCCTTTAAAGCTCCCAGATAAATGGTCTTGTTATTGGCAAAATTATCGTTCCAGTTGCCGTCTCCACGATGGCAGTCACTCATCAGCACGTAAGATTTTTCCCAGCGAAACGGAACCGGCACGGCCTGTTGACGCACCCGCTCCATCCGCTTCTCATACCGGGTCATGATCCGCTCCGCCAAGGCCAAACCGGCAGCTGCCCAAACGCTTGAGCTTGCCAAACAACAACGGCATCCGCACCTTTAACGCCAGCAGCTTATCATATGCATTTGCATAATCCTTCGTCGCCTTGCAGTACAGGCGGCAATTTCGCTTGTTTTCCCACTGCTTGATCGCTGCAAACATCCGGTTTCGCGTCAGCGGCTGCCTGGTATGCGGCCTGGCAAAATGAATCCACACCGTCGTCCCCGCCACACGATACTCACCACTGCCATATCCGGCCTCCTGCAGGCCCGCTAAAAATGCGTCGCGCATCCTTGCATCCTTCAGTGTAAGCTCGATGTCCATCTCAAGATCCTTCGGCCGGGAAAATTCCCCCAGAACAAATCCGGTCAGCCACCAGTGATACCCGCGGCGAAAATAAAGCTGCCTGCCCTTTTTCCAGAGGATACTTTTGATCCTTAAGGTGTCCTCATCCTCCACACAGTGATACAAAAGTTCTGGAAGCAGCGCCGTTTCCTCCTTCTTCGGCAGATAGTAGATCCCCACCTCCCCGCCGGTCGTAATGCCATACTGCCCTTTCCAGAACTCAATCATCCATCGTTTATCATCATATTCAAAATAAATGGGCTCACAGTCAATGATCATATTCAAAGGCGCGGCCCCTTCATCGTAAATCCTCCCATAGCCAAAGCTTCGCTGCCAGCTGTCTGTGCGCGAATAGAAAATATCCTGTTTATTATCATAGGCAAAGCCAAAAGGCGCGATCATCTCATTTAACTTCCTGCTTTTTTCCTGCCTGGTCAAAACAGGCAGCTGCATCGGCCTCTGGCAGAGCTTCTTTTTCTCCCAGTGCTCATAAACCGCGATTCCGATCAGCACCAGCAGCACATAAAGAGCCAAAATAAAACATGCATATCCGAATTCCATACAAACCAGTAACTGATGATCAGTTACGAAACCTCCTGTTCGTCTTTTGGTATTAGCATATGCATGAGCGTTATTTTTGTTATTCGGCCAGACTGCGGATGGAATCCCCCTCGCGGATAATCGCCCCGTAATTGATTTTCACGGCCGGCTCCTCTCCCTTGTGCCGGATGCGATTCATCAGCAATTCCACAGCCTTCGTACAGATAGCCTCCATCGGCTGCACCACCATCCAGATCTTCGGCCGCACAACCCGCGATACAATCAAATCGTCAAAGCCGACAATCGAAAGATCCTCCGGCCAGGACAGGCCCGCTTCATTGACCGCCATAATCGCCCCCAGCGTCGTCTCATAATTGCCAAGGAAAACAGCGGTTGGCCGCTCGGAAAGGGCTAAAAGCTCCTTCATCTGCTCATAGCCCAGCTCAAAGGAATGACGGCCCAGACGCTTGTAGCAGGGCAAAATCTCAAGCCCGGCCGCCTCCATCGCATGCAGATAGCCTGCCAGACGCTCAATGCCGGAATATTCCACATCCGAGGCAATGACCGCAATCCGCCGGTGATGGTTCTCAATCAACAGATTCACCGCCCGAAAGGCCGCCATATGATTGTCAATGCCGACAAAATCAAATTCCATATCCTTCACCGCCCGGTCAATCAGCACCACCGGTACATCGGCGCTCCTTGCCTGCTCCATAAAGGAACCGCTCAGGCTGACCGGCAAAATCAAAATACCGTCCACCTTTTTGCCCAGCAAAAATTTGAGATTCTGCTCCTCCACCTCTTCATTATTATAAGAATCACAGATCAGCGTTCCGTACCCCTGCTTGCGCAGCTCATGGCCGATATAATGCAGCATACTGCCGGCAAAAAAGCTCTCGATGTCATAGACCATCACGCCTACAATCTTGGTCTGATTCGTCACCAGCCCGCGGGCAATCTCGTTGACCTCATAGTGAAGCTCCGCAATCGCCTCCTCAATCAGTTCCTTATTCTTCGGCAGAACATTACCTCCGTTTAAGTACTTTGAAATCGTAGCCAGAGACAATCCGGTTCGGTTCCTTATATCGCGTATCGTTGCAGGCATATTTTTCCTTCCGTATCCAAAAAAACGGTACGGTTCCCTTTCTGTCAGTATTCGCTTCGCACGGTTTGATTTTGCTCGTCACAGCAGCTTTTTTTATTATACCAATATGCCAAAGCCGTGTAAAGCCTTTGTTGCGGCGGTGTAGAGGCTGAGACGAAAAAACTGCTGCCTGCAAAAGCGAACAACCGCTTATTTTTTCATTGTGTAAATTCACGAAATGTGATAAACTACGGAAAAGGAGACAAATGCCAATGGATCACATAAGGATCACAAACACACCTTATGACGACGTATTTCGCACACTGCTAAACTAGCATATGACATATGTCAGGGAAGGAGTGAAAGCAGTTATGGGTGGAAAAATTCTCGAATATGAGGCAAAAACAATCAAAAACGAAGGATTCAAGCAGGGCGTTGAGCAGGGCATTGAACAGGGCATCGCCGGGACTGTTTCTATCTTGAAAAATTTAGGCGTTCCGCCGCAGACAATCCTGATAAAGCTCCAGGAACAGTATCACCTAAGCCCTGAAATCTCTAAAAAATATCTATAACAAAATTTGCCAGTTCCAGATCTCATCGCCGGAACTGGCTTTTTTATTTCCAAGGCTCATTCCTTGCCTTTTGTACAAAAATCAATAGCCGCTGCGCAAGGCCACTGCCGCGATCAGTTACAGCGCAGTCCCCCTTATCACTCTATTCATAAAAAAATTCCACCCTCCCCGCCGCCGCGTCCATCCTACAGACTGCCCCCAGCGGCAATGTCCCCATTGGGCTTCTGTGATCCGAATAAAGATTACCCAGCACCGGAATTTCCATCCTTCCAAAATAATCCTGCAAAAAGGTCTTGCAGTCCAGGCTTGGATCATATCGCTCGTTCGTACAATTTGTAAAGTCCCCCAGCAGCACCCCGCAAGCCTTCCGAAATACACCGGCATGCTCCAGCTGCGTCAAATACATATGCACACGCGGAATGCTCTCGTCCACATCCTCCAAAAACAAAATTGTTCCCTCAAGCTCCGGTGCGTAGGGCGTACCAAACAATTTTGCCAACACAGAAAGATTGCCGCCGGCCAGCCGACCGACCGCACTGCCCCGGCGAATCGTCTCCAACGGACAACCCGCAGGATTTTCAAAGGAAAAAGCCCGCTCCTTGCAGGCGCAAAGCAGCTGCCGCAGCGTGTAATCCATCCCTGCTGCTGCCGTTTCTTTGCTTCGCCCCTCCACGTCAACCCGATCCTCGCTATGCTCCCCACCCTTTGTTAGACGCTCCTGCGCATCCCACGCACCGCCCTCTGCTGCATCTTTAGCACCACACAATTG
>CAMULB010000266.1 GCA_947089585.1 uncultured Lachnospiraceae bacterium
GACTGCATGCTGGGCATCGTGGTCGTCAGCAATGCGGACATACAGATCACATTGGCGCCAACCTCTTCTGCCTTGTCAATGAATACAGCCGGCTCTACGTCTACGCCTACGTCTGTAACCTCAAAGCCTACGCCCTTTAACATCATGGCAACCAGATTCTTTCCGATGTCGTGCAGATCGCCCTTCACCGTTCCGATGACAACCTTGCCTACCGGCTCATTTCCTACTTCAATCAGCTTCGGCTCCAGAATGGCCAGTCCTGCATTCAATGCTCTGGCGGCAACCAGTACCTCCGGTACAAATACTTCATTGTTCTTAAATTTCTCGCCGATTACCATCATGCCAGCCAACAGGCCGTCGTTCAAAATCGCTTTGGGGTCCTTGCCCTCATCCAATGCTTCCTGTACCAGCGCCTTTACATTCTTGGATCTGCCCTTCTGTAAAAATTCGCTAATCTCATGAATCTCTGCCATGTCCGTATCCTCCTTCTTCCATACCCGCGGCCTCTTGCCGCCTGCCATTTCAGACGACCTCCGCCGCCTGTCTGTTGATAGTTTTTAGTATATCGAACCGATCGGACGCGGTTTGTACTTTTTTTAGAAAACAGGTATTTTTTTCACATCTTGGGAAAAATCCACGAAATTTTTTTTCAAATCCATCCCGTATTCGGAAAAATCCACGAAACAGTGCAGCGTTTCTCGCGTTCTAATGCTGCATCCGGTCAGAAACCGAGCCTCTGACTGGATGCAGCACAAATGCTTATTGCGCCTTTATGGCCTCCGTGCGAATCATGAATTTCACGCTGCCAGAAATATCCTGCGGCTTTTTGGTAAACGTCTGATAGCCTTTTCCCGCATCCAAAATCGCATCTGCCCGCTCCATCAGCGCTTCCACGTCCCCATGGTAAATCTGTGAAAGCTTTTGCACCCCTTTTTCGTCCAATTCACCGATTCCGTCCTGCAGCCTGCCGGAGCCGTCCTGCAATTTCGCCACGCCGTCGGTCAGCTGTCCGGTAGCGTCGGTCAGCTTTCTCGCCCCTTCGGTCAGAGCGCTGTTGTTGGCTACCAACGCCGCGCTTCCTTCTGCCAGCGCGTCAATGCCGGTCGTAAGCTTCGGCAGCTGCTGCGTCATCGCGTCCACCCCTTGCTTCAACGGCGTAATGCCCTCGTCATAAAGCCGGCTGACCCCGTCGGAAAGTGCACCCGCACCTTGCGTCAGACCGCTCTTTGCCACTTGCTCTGCAATCTGCGCTTTCGCCCCAGCGGCGCCGGATACAGCGGCCTGACCCGCCGCCTGCTTCGCAGCCTCTTCACAGGCCTTTGACACATGCTCGCCCATCGCGCCGCTGCCGGATGCGGCAATTCCCTCTACAATCTGCGGCGCTACGTTCTCTTTTAAGGTCGACGCAACCGCAGCCTCGACCTCACTGCGCATGCTGTGCCCTGTCTGCTGCTGATACGCGCCCTCTACGATTTCTGCGATCCCGACATTCTGTCCGGCGGCCGCATAACCGGCGATCGCCAAATCCACGGTCTCCTTTTGCGCCTGATAGGCTTCAAAAATCTTTTGCTGATAGAGCGCCTCCACCATCGTCGCATACAGCTCACTGTCGCACAGCTGCTGGCCGATTGCCTCCCCGCCGTCCAAAAGCGCAGCTTCAAATTGCTCCGACGCCTGCTTGGCAATCGCTTCGCGCGTGCCCTGATCAAACGACTCTGTCACGGCCTGCGACGCCTGCTCTCTCACCGACGCAGCTTCCTCGTCTGTCATCGCCGCATTCAAACCGCTCTCCAGCTTCTTGACACCTTCATAGAGCGTGCCGGCCCCGGCCAAAAGGCCGTTTTCAGCAGTAAAGCTCTGTGCAATCTGCTCTACCCCGCCAGACAGGCTGTCCGCGCCGCTCACGAACGCGCTGCTTCCATCCTTCAAAGCCGCAATGCCGTCGTTGACTTGGGAGGCGCCGGCCGTGTAGCTTTCCACCCCCTGCTTGAGGCTGCTGACACCGGACGCATATTCGCCCATTCGATTTTTCAGTGTGCCCAGACCGTTCGACAGCTCGCCACTTCCGTCTACCAGCTGAGCGGACGCATCCAAAAGCGTGTCAATCGAGTCCGAAAGCCCCGACATATCGACTCCTTCGTCCAGCTGCAGACCGGATAAAATATCACTCAAAACCATCGTCATCGTCATATTGAGGGAAAAATTCTCAACATCCGCCGTCAGCTCCACATACTCCGGAATCGTAACGTCAGTGTCAAGCTCCTCGTCCCGGACCTTGAGACTGTCTGCAAGCCCCGGCATTGCAATCCCGACCGCCACCTGATTTTTGCCGTCGGAAATCACTTTTCCGTTCGTCACCTGCACATTGGTAAAGTCTTCGGACAAAATCAGGCCGGAAACGGCCGTAAAGGGAACCGCAACCTCTTCCTCCTTCCCTCCAACCGTCACCTTCGTCTTTTCATGGTTCTTATAATCCATCCGAATCGTCACCTTGCCGCTCTTCCCGGCGAGCTCCTCAGGGCTGATTTCTTTTCCGTCCAGCTGATAGGTAATGTTCAGCTCCACCGGAAGCGCTTTGTCTGTCTTTCCCTGGTAATAAATATCCTTTCCGCCGGCCTGCCAGGTAATCGTGCCGTCGCTGTTTGTAACATAAGGCTCGTCGCCCTTGACATTTTCGATCTCACGCAAATCCGTTTCATCCTGAAGCTCTCCTGCGCCCTGCGGATTTTTCAGCCATTCGCTGACAATCACGCTTTTCGTGCCTCCTGCTGCATCCGCCACGACGTAGACCGTCTCCTCCTTCTGCGCCTGAGTGTCTGCATAGCCTTTCAGCACCTCATTTAGAAGCTCCTGCGCATCCTGATCCGCTGCTTCCTTTTCTTGATTTGCTGCGACAGCCGCAAGCTTGGGGCCGCTGTTTTGGGCATAGGCCGAATAGCCCAGCCCTCCGCCCAAAAGCGCAACCGTCAATACACCGGCAATCACGCGAATGCTGTATTTATGCTTGAATCTGCTGACTAACTCTCTATATTTCATGACAATTCCTCCTGCTTTTTGAAAAATATGTTCCGCTCTTTTTTCTCTTGTCCGCGAAATCCGATGCTGGTGACAAGAATCAGCCGGTCAAACAGCATGAACATGGCCGGCAGTACGAAAATTACCACCACCAGGCTGATCACAGCCCCTCTGGCCAGCAGCACGCACAGCGCACTGATCATATCAATGCTGGAATACAGGCCAACCCCGAAGGTCGCTGCAAAGAAGCTTAAGGCGCTGACAAATACCGACTGTGCCGATCCGTCCAATGCGTCTGCAACCGCCTCCCGCTTTTCGGCGCCCCGACTGCGGGAACGCTTGTATTTGTTGGTCATCAAGATCGCATAATCCACCGTGGCTCCCAGCTGAATCGTACCGATGACGATTGAGGCGATAAACGGCAGCACCGTGTTCGTATAATGCGGAATCCCCATATTGATAAAAATCGCAAATTCGATCACAGCCACCAGAATCACCGGCAGCGAAATGGATTTCAGCACCACGGCAATGATCAAAAAGATCAAAACGATGGATACGGCACTGACTGTTTTAAAATCCTTGTCCGTAATCGTGATCAAATCCTGCGTACAGGGTGCTTCCCCGATCAGCATAGCCGCGCCGTCGTACTGCTTGATGATGCTGCGAATGCGGTCGCACTGCACGTTGACCGCATCGCTTCCGGTCTTATATT
>CAMULB010000267.1 GCA_947089585.1 uncultured Lachnospiraceae bacterium
GATTGGTAAAATTGCACTTTCCGTTGCCGGTGGCCAAAAGCTTCTTTCCGGCCGCATCCATATGCTCCAGCAAAGCGGTTCTCGCCCCCTGGCGGGCCGCACTGATCGCCGCCGTCATACCGGCCGCACCAGCTCCGACGACAATGACCTCGTAACGCTTAGGACTGTTCATCTTCCTGCTCTCCTTCGCTGCCGTCACCAGATAAAGGCTTGGTTGGCTCTTCGTCAAAGAGCTGCTCACCTCCAAGGTCATGGCCCGGCATCTGCGCCTGCCTTCTGGTGCTGATAATCAGATACGTGGTGCTGACCAGCGACATAATCCCGTCTGCAATCAGAATCAGATAGGTAAAATGATTGCGTGTCTCCACGCTGGAAAAGGGATCTACCAGAATGACTGCCGCACAGATGACCAATACAACCGCAAGTCCCAAAAACACGGCAAAGGCCCGATCTGCCAGAGCGCGAAGATCCATCGCGTTCTGTACCTTGATGATTGCCGTCAGAAGTATGCCGATGCCCAGGCAGAGGTTGAAAATCTCCGTAAACTGCTGAATGCGGATGATCACGCACATGCCGAGGATGATGACAAACACGCCGATCGAAAATCCATATTGATTGACGTTTTTGTAGCATTCGCGGATAAAATATTCTCCGACCTTTAAAATCCCCAAAAGAATCAGCCCGCCAGCCAATAAATAACAGAATTGTTCGGCCCGAAGCTGCGGCAGCGTCAAAAAGGCAATGCCCAATCCAATATAGAGAACGGCAACCAGGTACACAAGAATCGTACTGAAACGCTGCTCAAAACCATCTTTTGTATGCTCTGCTTTCATTGCAATCCCCCTTCTATCTTGCAAGCACATTATACATTCAGTATAACATAAAGTTTTTTCAGATTCAACCGAATTTGCGGCCAAAACAGGCTGGCAGCAGCCGGTATGAACCGCAGGAAGCGCTCAGCTGGAATAGCTCTCCAGAAAATTATAAAGCTCCCGTTCACTGCTGATCTGCTTGCCCGCGGCAATCTCCTCCTGCAGCAGTTCGGGCAGCTCCTCGATACGAATATCGGTTGTATCGTAGACTGTCTCGCCGTCGGCACAATAGACAATGACGTAGCCGTCCTTTGCACAGAGAACGAATTCATATGCAGAGAGTATCGCCGAGCTTTGCGCTGTTTCGGGCAGCGTTTCTTCGCTTGCCTGTCCGCGGCCGTATACGGCCAGCCTTGGCGCCTGCTCTTCTTTGGACTGGATGCTGTAATAATACCCGCCGCCGTAGGCCAGACAGCATCCCAATGCGGATATGATACAAATAAGGCGGATACGATTTGCTTGTTTCATGCTCTGCTCCTTTTTTGTATAGTATCCGCCAAATTTTGGAAATTATTCAATTCATCTTAAAATCTGCGAGATCCGCAGCAATTATCTCAACAAATGCAGCTTCCTGGAAATTTTCGCCAGAATCCGCCCGCCGGGCATGGATTGGAGGTCTGTTTCAGTCAGGCCTTTAAACAGCAGCATAAAAATGCCATAGACCAAAACACCGACGACAATCGCCGAGACCGTGGCAACGGAATTGCGCGCAAAGACCTTCATCACCCCTAGATGCACCCCGTAGACCGCCCCGCCCATAAAGGCGGCAGACACGCAGGGAATCAAAAAGGTCTTTACAATCTCCTGCCGATAACGAATGTACTTGCGAATGGCCATCCCATTCAAAATGCACATAAAAAACGAAAAGAACACATTGGCAAAAACGACCGCATAAATGTTCCAGTCAAGGCCCAGCATCAGGCCAAATAACACGGCAAAGTGGGCAACCAAAGCCAGGATCGCATGGTACACCGGCGTCTTCATGCGGTTGACGCCCTGCAAAATCGCATTGGTCAGGGTAGAGAGCGAATAAAATACAATCGAGGCCGAGCCGGCAAGCAGCAGCCTTGCCGCCAATTCGTTGGCCTCCTTTCCTGCCTCTCCTTTGGCCGGATACAAGAGGTCGATAATCGGCCCCGAAAGCACACCCATGCCGACGGCGCAGGGAATGGCAACGACCATACTGAAACGAATGGCCAGATGAACCTTATGTTTGACCTGACGGCCGTCTCTGGAGGCATAGGCTGTCGCGATACTCGGAACGCTGGAAGCCGCTAAGGCGGAGGCCAGGGCGATGGGTACATTGACGAGCGTCTTGTATTTCCCGGTAAAAACGCCCCACATCGTACTGTAAGTAACTTCTTTATAATCCTGCATGGCAGCGATATTTTTGAATATTCCCTGATCGAGAATCGAACTGATGTTATATATGGTCGTACTGAGAAGCACCGGAATAATCGTCAGCACCAGGATACGAAAAATCTCTCCGTAGCCCTCTTTTTTGCGGGAAATATCCTTCCGCATCTGTTTGCGGTAGACCGGCTTGTAAATGAGAAACACAAACAGTACGAATCCAAGGGCGAATACGGCTCCGGCTCCGGTGCCTACCGTGCCTCCGGCTGCGCCGAACGCCTCGCCGTAGTGATCGGAATTGCCGAGCACCGCTGCAATCCGCGCGCCGTAGCCATAGAGCATATAGGCGATCCAGATACTGACAATCGCGTTGACGACCTGTTCGATCAGCTGGGAGACGGCGCTTGGCATCATCGTTCCCATCCCCTGAAAAAAGCCGCGGAACACACCGAGCACCGCCACCACCAAAAGCGTCGGCGCCAGCACCTGCAAGGCGAAGAGGCTGAGCGGCGTCTTTAAAAGCCTGGTAATCGCCCCGGCGCCAAAATACACGACCAGTCCGGCCGCCGTACCGGAAACCAGTGCAAACAGCAGAGCCCCCTTGAAAATCCGATATGCATTTTTCCGCTGTCCCCTTGCCACTCTGGTAGAAACCAGCTTGGACACAGCCATCGGCAGGCTGTTCGAGGAGATCAGCAGCAAAATGCTGTAGACCTCCATCGCCGCCCCATAATAATCGTTGCCCACATCGCTGATGATGGCTGTCAAGGGAATTCGGTAAATCAACCCAATCATCCGGCTGATAATGGAAGCGATCGCAAGGATCGAACCCTGGACCAGAAAATTGGATTCACTTTTTCTGCTTTTTCCCATAATGTTCCTCAATTCGTATCTGCTTGTTTCAATGGTTCGTTCACATCTGCCCTAAGCGCCCGACGCACCTGGCCAGCGCTAATCCTGCTCTTGCGCCCGCGCCTCGGAAAGCTCCTCCACGGTCTGATAGACATGGAAGCGATCCTGATATTTGTCTCTGGCAATGCAGACCCAGGTCTTGCCCTGGTTGATCGTGATTTCGTTGCCGGAAGCATCAAAATAGCGGGCCGGAGAATCCTCATTTTCCTTCGTCCAGGTGATGTCGATCATCTTGCCGTTGGTGATATATTTTCCGACGCCATACTCCCCGTAAGGAATGGTCTTGATGTTCAGATAGCCGTTTTCATCCGCGTACTCCCAGTTGCAGTACTGTACGATGATATTTTTGCATTTCATCTGAGTCTCGCTGGCCGCGTCCATATGCTCCTGCTTGTAGGCGAAGCGCTCATATACGCCTTCCTCCTCGTTGTAGACAAACCAGGGCTTGTTGATAAAATAGCCGGGGCTTACGACCAATGCGTCCACACCGTCCTTTAATTCCACCTGCGTATCATCCTCGGCAAACTTAAAATGACCCTGATAGCTCTCGGCGTATTCGGTGCGATAACCCTTCTGCGCTACTGCCGCT
>CAMULB010000268.1 GCA_947089585.1 uncultured Lachnospiraceae bacterium
CGACCAATTCGATGCTGCATCTGCCGGCGATTGCGCATGAGGCGGGCGTGGAGCTGAATCTGGATATTGCCAACGAGATCAGCGCCAAAACGCCGAATTTGTGTCATTTGGCTCCGGCCGGCCCGACGTATATGGAGGATCTCAATGAGGCGGGCGGCGTGTACGCGGTGATGAATGAGCTGAACAAAAAGGGACTGCTCTACACCGATCTGATCACCGCAACCGGAAAGACGGTGGCGGAGAATATTGCAGGATGTGAGAATCAGAATCCCCAGGTGATTCGTCCGATTGACAATCCCTACAGCGAGACCGGCGGAATTGCCGTCTTAAAGGGCAATCTGGCTCCGGATTCCGGTGTGGTAAAACGCTCGGCCGTTGTCCCGGAGATGATGGTGCATGAAGGCCCGGCGCGTGTCTTTGACTGTGAGGAGGATGCGATCGCAGCCATCAAGGGCGGAAAGATTGTGGCCGGAGACGTGGTGGTGATCCGCTACGAAGGCCCCAAGGGCGGTCCCGGCATGCGGGAGATGCTAAATCCCACCTCCGCGATTGCCGGTATGGGTTTAGGCTCTTCTGTGGCATTAATCACCGACGGGCGTTTTTCCGGCGCCAGCCGCGGCGCGTCCATCGGTCATGTCTCTCCAGAGGCAGCGGTCGGCGGCCCCATTGCATTGGTGGAAGAGGGCGACATTATCAAGATTGATATTCCAAGGAATACGCTGAATGTTGATATCACAGACGAAGAGATGGCCAGAAGAAAAGCCAACTGGCAGCCGCGGGAGCCGAAGATTACGACCGGCTATCTGGCTCGCTATGCTTCTTTGGTTACGTCCGGCAACACGGGGGCGATTTTGAAAAACGAGTGACAAATACAGACTGAAAAAAGGAGAGATACCATGCAGCTGACAGGAGCGGAAATCGTAATCGAATGCTTGAAGGAGCAAGGCGTAGACACCGTTTTTGGATATCCTGGCGGTGCGATTTTGAATGTATATGATGCGCTTTATCAACATCGGGATGAGATCCGGCATGTGCTGACCTCCCATGAACAGGGAGCTTCCCACGCAGCGGACGGTTACGCCCGTTTTACCGGTAAGGTGGGTGTCTGCTTTGCCACCTCTGGCCCCGGCGCGACCAATCTGGTGACGGGAATCGCTACGGCCTGTATGGATTCCGTTCCCATGGTGGCCATTACCTGTAATGTGGGTGTGAGCCTTTTGGGCAAGGACAGCTTTCAGGAGATTGACATCGCAGGCATTACCACACCGATTACAAAATATAATTTTATTGTCAAGGATGTGACCAGGCTGGCCGATACCATCCGCCGGGCCTTTCGTATTGCCAAAAAGGGCCGGCCCGGCCCGGTGCTTGTGGATATCACCAAGGATGTGACGGCGCAGAAAACAGAATTTACGGCTAAGCCGGTGGAGGAGGAAGCGCGCTATACCAAGGATATCACAGCGGAAGCAGTGGATCAGGCTGTCTTGATGCTGGAAGCCGCGCAGAAGCCCTATATTTTTGTCGGCGGCGGAGCCGTTATTTCCGGGGCCAGTCAGGAATTGGCAGAATTTGCCGAGAAATTGGACGCACCGGTCTGCGATACGCTGATGGGGAAAGGGGCGTTTGACGGCGGGAAGGAGCGCTACAGCGGGATGCTGGGCATGCACGGAACCAAGGCTTCCAATCTTGGCGTCAGCGAGTGCGATCTTTTGGTTGCGATTGGAACCCGCTTTTCCGACCGGGTGATCGGCAATGCCGAGACGTTTGCCGGCAATGCAAAAATATTGCAGCTGGACATTGACCCGGCGGAGGTCAATAAGAATATTCTGGTCGATTTGAGCATCATTGGGGATGTGAAGGAGATTTTAAAACGGCTGAATCAAAAGCTGACCCAACAGGAACATCATCAGTGGCTTGCACATATTTTGGAATATAAGGAAAAGTACCCGTTAAGTGAGCCGAAGGAGGGCTTGAGCGGGCCTTATATAATAGAAGAAATATACCGGGCGACCCAAGGGGATGCTGTGATTGTGACAGAGGTCGGACAGCATCAGATGTGGGCGGCCCAGTATTATCAATACAAGGAGCCACGGACCTTTATCAGCTCCGGCGGTTTGGGAACGATGGGCTACGGTCTGGGAGCGGCAATCGGCGTTCAGATGGCCAATCGGGATAAAACCGTGATCAATATAGCCGGCGACGGTTGTTTTCGCATGAATATGAATGAGATTGCCACAGCAGTGCGTCAAAGGCTGCCGCTGATTGAAGTGGTGATGAACAATCATGTGCTGGGTATGGTGCGCCAGTGGCAGACATTGTTCTATGAGGAACATTATTCTGCGACCGTCCTCAACGACCATGTGGATTTTGTCAAGCTGGCGGAAGCCATGGGGGCGACTGGATATCGGGCGCGTACACAGGAGGAATTCAAGAAGGCGTTTGAACAGGCGCTGAAAAGTGAGCTGCCGGTTGTGATCGACTGTATCATCGACAGCGATGACAAGGTCTGGCCGATGGTGGCGCCGGGCGCGTCGATCAGCGAAGCATTTTGCCAGGAGGATCTGGAGAAAAAGGCGTGAGAAGCTTTTGCTGTGAGGATCCAGAGCGGAAGGTGTGAGGTGTTTTTCCGGGAAGATCTAGAGCAAAAGGCGTTGAACATTGAGCCAGAGCGATCTTGGCTGCTGCAAACGGTAGCATATTTGAAAAATAGGAGGAAGCTATGAGCAGATGCTGGATTACAGAGGCAGCGGAATGTCGGTGATGGAGATGAGCCATCGTTCCAAGACCTACGATACGATCATCAAGGAAGCGGAAGCGGATCTGCGGGAGCTGATGCAGATTCCCGACAACTATAAGGTGCTGTTTTTGCAGGGCGGAGCTTCGACGCAGTTTGCAGCGATTCCGATGAACCTGATGAAAAACCGGGTTGCGGATTATATTATTACCGGACAATGGGCAAAGAAAGCATTTCAGGAAGCGCAGCTGTACGGAAAAGCGAATCAGATCGCCTCTTCTGCAGATGAAACCTTTTCTTATATTCCAGACTGCTCCGATCTTCCGATTTCCGAGGATGCTGACTATGTCTATATTTGTGAGAACAATACCATCTATGGAACCAAATTTAAATCGCTGCCCAACACCAAGGGCAAGACGCTGGTGGCAGACGTGTCCTCCTGCTTCTTATCCGAGCCGGTGGACATCACGAAATACGGCCTGCTGTACGGAGGCGTGCAAAAAAATATCGGGCCGGCGGGGGTGGCGATCGTGATCATTCGTGAGGATCTGATCACTGAAAATCCACTTCCAGGAACGCCGACGATGCTTAAGTTCAAGACCCACGCAGACGCGGACTCCCTGTACAACACGCCGCCTGCTTATGGTATTTATATTTGCGGCAAGGTGTTCAAATGGCTCAAAAGGATGGGCGGGCTTGCGGTCATGAAGCAGCGCAACGAAGAAAAAGCGGCGATTTTGTATGATTTTCTTGACAGCAGCAAGCTGTTTCGGGGAACGGTGCGCAAAGAGGATCGTTCGCTGATGAATGTGCCCTTTGTGACCGGAAATGAAGCGCTGGATGCAAAATTTGTCAAAGAAGCCAAGGAAGCCGGGCTGGAGAATCTCAAAGGACACCGCAGTGTGGGCGGAATGCGCGCCAGCATTTACAATGCCATGCCCAAGGAGGGCGTGCAGGCGCTGGTAGAATTTATGAAGAAGTTTGAAAA
>CAMULB010000269.1 GCA_947089585.1 uncultured Lachnospiraceae bacterium
AAGTTCCCTTGACCACGGGCTGCAAAATAGCTTGGCACCAGCAACAGAAAAAATTCAAGCTTGGAAGGGGCTGCAAAATGGCTGGCTCTGGCTGGTGCGAAAAATTGAAGCTTGAAGGGGCGCAAAATGGCCGACTCTGGCTGGCGTGAGAAATTAAAGCTTGATAGGGGGCTGCAATGCGGCCTGCTGTAGCTGTAAAAATGGATGCTTGGGGGCTGAAGGGGGACGGGGGATATTGACCGATCATGAGGCGAAGATGAGGGGGCACGGGATATGGGCGAATGGTGCGGGGCGCGAGGGAAGGGGTTATGCTTCGTCGGGGAGAAGGAATTGGGCCAGGACATAGTTGCTTAGGGAAATTCCGGCTTCGGTCAGGGACAGGCGGCCGGCTTCGCGGCTTAACAGGCCCTGACGGCACAATGCGGTGATGACGGGGGCGTAGAAGGCATCTATGGGGAAGCGGAATTGGTCATAAAATTCCTTGATTGAGATGCCGTCGGTCATCCGAAGGCCAAGGAAGAGAAATTCCTCCATCTGTTCTTTGGACGACAGCTTTTGTGAGTCCTCTTTTTCAAAGCGGCCTTTGAGGTAATCGGTGAGGATCGCGGTGTTATGGAAGCGCTCGTTTTCGATCAGGGAGGCGCTTCCTAAGCCCAGGCCGAGGTAATTGCGGCGTTTCCAATAGCCAACGTTGTGAAAGCATGCATAGCCGGGTTTGGCGTAATTGGAAATCTCGTAGCGATGATAGCCGTGGGCGGCCAGATAGGCCCCAGTGTAGCGGTACATTTGCTGTTCAATGTCTTCACTTGGTAAAAAGAGCGGTTCTTCGCCGGCGGCACGCCTTTGCTCGTCCGAAGCGTAACGCTCATAGAAGGGGGTTCCTTCTTCGATCATCAGACTGTATGCTGAAATATGCTCCGGCCGCAGGGCGACGGTTTTTTTCAGGGTGTCCTGCCAATCGATCAGCTGCTGACCGGGCAGACCCGACATCAGATCTACATTGAGGTTATCAAAGCCGGCCTTGCGGGCTGCGTCGTAGCTGCGCAGAAAATCCGCAAAGGTGTGGATGCGGCCCAGGAGACGTAATGCGCAATCTTGGGTGGATTGAAGGCCCAGGCTGATGCGGTTGATGCCGGCCTGTCTATAGTGTGCGGCTTTTTTCTGATTTAATGTACCGGGATTGCATTCGATTGTGATTTCTGCATCGCGCTCCAGAAAAAAGGCGTCAGCCACAACATCCAGCAGCCTTGCAATCACCGCTCCTTCATAAACAGACGGCGTACCGCCTCCAATGAATATGGACGGTACGCTGTAAGCTTCGTATGCCGCAGATTTTTGCCGGATCTCCTGCTGCAGGGCCAGTATGTAGTTGCTTTTGGTGGATTCGTCTGCCGGTGCAGAAAGAAAATCGCAGTAATTGCATTTGCGCTGGCAGAATGGAAGATGCAGGTAAAGCTGCAATTGTTTTTTTTCGTTTGACATAAATATTTCTTTCTATTCAGGAAATTGGAAGGCTCTTAAAATGATTAAATGGGTACCATATCATTGTTTTAGCAAATAACGTAAATGTACTTTTACCTGAACCATTTGGGCCAGCAAAAACAACGATCTCAGGTTTCATCGCCTTTTCATACTCACCGGTCATCCAGCTTCAGCACGCTCATGAATGCCTTCTGCGGAATCTCCACGCTTCCGATCTGACGCATCCGCTTCTTGCCCTCCTTCTGCTTCTCCAGCAGCTTGCGCTTACGGGAAATATCGCCGCCGTAGCACTTGGCCAGCACGTCCTTGCGCATCGCTTTGACGGTCTCTCTGGCAATAATCTTGCTGCCAATCGCCGCCTGAATCGGAATCTCAAACAAATGCCGCGGAATCTCCTCTTTCAGCTTCTCACACATCTTACGGCCCCGCTCGTAAGCCGTGCCGGCGTGGACGATGAAGGAGAGCGCATCGACCTCTTCCTTATTAATAAGAATATCCAGCTTCACCAGCTCACTTTGGGCATAGCCCTTCATCTCATAATCAAATGAAGCATAGCCGCGGGAACGTGACTTTAGCGCGTCAAAAAAGTCGTAAATAATCTCGTTCAGAGGCAGGTCGTATTTCAAGAGCGCACGCGTCTCTTCCATATATTCCATGCTAAGGTACACGCCCCGGCGCTCCTGACACAAATCCATGATCGCACCGATAAATTCACTTGTGACCATGATCTCCGCGCTGACCATCGGCTCCTCCATATATTCAATCTCCGTCGGCTCCGGCAGATTGGAGGGATTGGTCAGGTCGATCACACTGCCGTCCGTCTTGTGCACCTTGTAGATTACGCCGGGAGCCGTCGTCACCAGGTCAAGATTGAATTCCCGTTCCAGACGTTCCTGTACAATCTCTAAATGCAGCAGTCCCAAAAAGCCGCAGCGAAAGCCGAATCCAAGCGCAATCGAGGTCTCAGGCTCAAACTGCAGCGCCGCATCGTTGAGCTGAAGCTTCTCTAAGGCGTCGCGCAAATCGGGATACTTGGCCCCGTCCGCCGGATAGAGCCCGCAGTAAACCATCGGATTCACCTTCTTGTAGCCGGGAAGCGCCTCGGCACAAGGGTTCTGTGCGCTGGTGATGGTGTCGCCCACCCGCGTATCCTTGACATTTTTCAGGCTGGCGGTAATATAGCCGACCATGCCGGCGGAAAGCTCCTCACAGGGAATAAACTGTCCGGCGCCAAAATAGCCAACCTCTACCACTTCGGACGAGGCCCCGGTGGCCATCATCCGAATCGGCGTGCCCACCTTTACGGTTCCCTCCTTCACACGGCAAAATACAATAACTCCCTTGTAGGGATCATACAGCGAGTCGAAAATCAACGCCTTTAACGGCGCATCGCTGTCCCCCGCCGGCGCCGGAATCTTCGTCACAATCTGCTCTAACACTTCCTCTACGTTCAATCCCGTCTTGGCGGAAATCTGCGGCGCATCCTGCGCTTCTAAGCCGATCACGTCCTCAATCTCGTCGATGACGCGCTGCGGCTCTGCGCTCGGCAGGTCGATCTTGTTGATCACGGGAAGCACGTCCAGATCGTGATCGAGCGCCAGATAAACATTGGCCAGCGTCTGCGCCTCAATGCCCTGGGCCGCATCAACGACCAAAATCGCGCCGTCGCAGGCGGCCAAACTTCTCGAAACCTCATAATTAAAATCGACGTGACCCGGTGTGTCGATCAGGTTAAAAATATATTCCTCGCCGTCCTTGGCCCGATAGACAATCCGTACCGCCTGCGCCTTGATCGTAATGCCCCGTTCCCGCTCCAAATCCATATTGTCCAGCACCTGCGACTGCATCTCCCGGCTGGTCAAAAGCCCGGTCATCTCTATGATCCGGTCCGCCAGGGTCGACTTGCCGTGATCAATATGAGCAATAATGCAAAAGTTGCGAATCCTGCTCTGATCTGTATCTGCCATATCAACTGATTCCTCTCTTGTCTCAATAAATTCCTTCATCCCGTATCTTAAAACTATACCATTTTTTTATTTTCCTTGCAACACCCTATCCAAAACTTCCGCCAGGGCCACCATGGCCTGCTTCGCCTCATCCACCGTATTGGTCTGCGCGCCGACCTCCACCAGGGCCGACCGCTCCCTGAGGTGCAGGTTGTAGCGGAGTCCTTTCATATAGATCTTCCTGGTAAGCCCCGGAAACTGTCTGGCGGCCTCCCACTGCATCTGGAAGGAGAA
>CAMULB010000270.1 GCA_947089585.1 uncultured Lachnospiraceae bacterium
TTTGGAAAAAAGTTGTTATAATAGAAAAGTACTCTGGAGATGTACCCAAGTGGCTGAAGGGTCCGGATTCGAAATCCGGTAGGTCGGTTCGCCGGCGCGAGGGTTCAAATCCCTCCATCTCCGTATTTTATTAACCCGACAAGGTACATTCGCAATGTACGTCGGGGCCCCGCAGACGATTCTACCGTTTGCGGGATTTTTTCAGCAAAAGCACAGTACGAAAAATATTTTGTTACATTGTGCGTTATCTATTCTTAATTTTATTGATATCTAATGTAAAAATATTTTTGACGGTATATTTATAACATAGGAGGAATCAGATGAAACAGCAGCTTGGCAAGCGTTTCTGGACGTCACTGATCATCTTCGGCCTGATGGGACAGGTGGCCTGGGTCGTAGAAAATATGTATCTCAACGTCTTTATTTACAAAATGTTCCACGCATCGGCAGGGGATATTTCGCTGATGGTAGGCGCAAGCTCGGCAGTCGCCACCGTGACCACGATCCTGGTCGGTGCCTATACGGATTATATCGGCCGGCGCAAGGTACTCATCTGCGGCGGATATATAGCTTGGGGAATTTCGATTCTGGCCTTTGCCCTGCTGCGGATGGAGCTTCTGACGCCAATCGCCGGTTCAGCCGCAGGTGCAGCCGCGTTGGGCATTACCTTGGTCATCCTTTTTGACTGTGTGATGACCTTCTTTGGCTCTTCGGCGAACGACGCCGCTTTTAACGCCTGGATGACGGATTGGGGCGATGAGAGCAGCCGCGGCCGCATCGAGGGCATCAACTCCATGATGCCCCTGGTATCCATCCTGGTCGTGTTCGGCGGGTTTTCTGTTTTCGATTTGGAGCTCGCTGACAGCTGGAGCATCATTTATCTGACCATAGGCATCGCCGTTCTGGCAATCGGACTGGCCGGCATCGCTTTCATTCAGGAAAAGGGCCCCAACGCCAAAGCCGACAGACCCGACTATGTCGAAACGCTGATTTACAGCTTCCGGCCCTCTGTCATCCAACAAAATCAGCTTCTTTACGCAGTGATCGGGGCTTTTGCCGTCTTTGGCATCTCGATTCAAATATTTATGCCCTATCTGATTCTCTATTACGAAAAAACCCTGGGCATGGAGCATTACGTGCTGATCATGGCTCCTGCTATTGTAATCGCCGCGGTCATCACCGCATGCTACGGCCGGCTGTTCGATCTGATGGGCTTTCGCGCATCCATTCTCCCGACGATTGGCTGTCTGATTGTTGGTTATCTGCTGCTGTATCGTGAAACGCATCTCGCCGCGGTCTTTGTCGGCTCCCTGCTGATGATGACCGGCTATCTGACCGGCATGGCTGTTTTCGGCGCCATGATCCGCACGCATATTCCCGCGCAGCGAGCCGGACAGTTCCAGGGTATCCGCATCATCGGGCAAGTACTGGTTCCGGGCATCGTCGGCCCTGCCCTCGGCGCCTATGTCCTGCGCCATGCCAAGCAGATTGTAAATTCGGACGGAACGACTTCTTTTTTGCCCAACCGCAATATTTTCCTGGCCGCGCTGTTTGCAGCGCTGCTTCTGCTGGGAATTTTACACGCCATCTTTCAGATGATCCGCGACGGACACCATAAGCTGACCAGCGAAGCCGGAGAAGCGCTGCTGGAAAAGCTGATTCCCGTCTGGGCAAAATCCAGGGCGCTCGCGCGTTTTTACTTTCTGGGCTTCGCCGGCCATGAGGAAGGTGCCAGCGACGTTTGGAACGAGCATCCCCTCCCCCAACTGCGGCGCGACAGCTTCTACTCGCTCAATGGCCAATGGACGCTGGAGCACAATCCGATCTCGATTCCCTTCCCGCCGCAGGCCCTTTTATCCGGTTTTCAGGAAAAGATCGGCACGCGTCTGCACTATCAGCGCATGTTTTCTCTTGACGAAGAAACAAAAAAAGCGCTGAACAAGGGCTGCAAATATACATCCGGGCGTCTGCTTCTGCATTTTGGCGCAGTGGATCAGATTGCCTCCGTCTACCTCAACGGTACGTTTCTCGGCACACATAAGGGCGGTTATTTACCGTTTGCTTTTGATATCACCGATCATGTCAACGAGGACAACTACAACATGATTCTGGTGTATGTAAAGGACACCTTGTCTCACCGCTATCCTTATGGCAAACAGAAAAAAGCGCACGGCGGCATGTGGTACACTCCCGTCAGCGGTATTTGGCAGAGCGTGTGGTTAGAGCGCGTCCCCAGCCATTACATTGACAACCTGGAAATCACCGCCGATCTCAGCAAGGTGCGTATTACGGCGGATCTCAACGACGACAGCCGCGGGTATGGCATGTCCGTTTCGATCAAGCTCCACAACGGCATCATCCATACGGTTGAGAGCAAGGAGCTGACAGCCGAAATCGACTTGAGCCAAATCCGGCTTTCCGACGGCAGCCGCTACCAGCCGCTCCACTGGGACACAAAGCATCCTTATTTATATGATGTGACTGTCACGGTCGGCGAGGATACCGTCTCCTCTTACTTTGGCCTGCGCACGATCGAGGTCAAAGAGGTGCACGGCATTCCCCGCGTCTGCTTAAATGGGAACCCCATCTTTCTCCACGGGGTTCTGGATCAGGGCTATTTTTGCGACGGAATTTTCCTGCCCGCGAAGGAATCGGAATATGAACAGGACATTCTGCGCATGAAGGAGCTTGGCTTTAACCTGCTGCGCAAGCACATCAAGCTGGAGCCGGAAGCGTTCTACTATTACTGTGACCGCCATGGTATGCTGGTGATGCAGGACATGGTCAACAACGGCGCCTACTCCTGGCTGCGCCACACGGCGCTGCCCACGCTCGGCATCTATCCCAAGCGAACATGGAGCCTAAAGCCGCGCGAGAATTTTTTCTTAATGCACATGGCACATACGATTCAGCATCTGAAAAATCACCCCTGCATCATTGCCTACACGATTTTTAACGAAGGCTGGGGACAATTCCGCAGCGACGATCTATACGATCTTGCCAGACAGCTTGACGACAGCCGGCTCTACGATACGGCCTCTGGCTGGTTTCCCTGCAAAAACAGCGACTTCGACAGCCAGCATATTTACTTTAAGGAGTTGAACGTGCCAAAGGATTCCCAAAAGCCGGTGCTGGTATCCGAATGCGGCGGTTACTCTCTGCCGGTGCCGGATCATCTTTATTCTAAATATACGCAGTTTGGTTATGGAACCTGTGAAAATCCGAACGATCTGACCAAAAGAATTGTTGCATTGTATGAGGGCACGATTCTGCCCGGAATCAAAGAGGGGGTCTGCGGATGTATCTATACGCAGCTTTCAGATGTGGAGGATGAGACGAACGGGCTGTACACTTACGACCGGAAGGTCTGCAAGGTAGATCGGGCGGCAATGCAGGCATTAAAAGAAAAGCTGGCGGATGCGATGGAATCGGGGGATACTACCCCTTAGCCGCTTTGGCTTGCCGTTCCATCGCATCCATTTTGACTCCTGTCTTGAAATCTCTCTGGAATAATTCCGTTTCCCTTGATTTCGTTCCTGGAATGACGCCGTTCCTCACAGCGCCCATCTGCTCCAGGAACGCTTCCCGCCGAGAGGCGAGTACTCCCGTCAGCTTGTTCCCTGCTTCAGCTCTCCCTTCTGCTGAATTCGCCTCTGCTCCTCCAGCATCCGCTTTGCTTCCAGCTCCAGCTCCTCCTGCTTATGCTTGG
>CAMULB010000271.1 GCA_947089585.1 uncultured Lachnospiraceae bacterium
CGACTTTATAATTATATAATTTCACCCCTCGTTTGTCACGGGATTTAGGAGCCTTTCTGGTTCGGTCATTGGTCAGGTCAGACATTTTTTCAAGAAAAAACGCCCACATATCTCTAAAAACATCTCATTTTTTTCCTATGCAAAATAGCTCCAAAAACATTCGCCGTCACGATTTGCAGTCAAAATCCCTATGCAATTTGCAGTCAAACATTTGCTTGTATCCTGCGGCCGTTTTGCGATTCGCCGTCATTTTTCTAGTCGCAGATAAGCGGGAGCCCCCGGAATTCGGGGGCTTTCGCTTTTTTGATAAGAAAGTGGCTTCCTTCATTACACCCCCAAACCCCAATAAAAGGAAGGTGAGCCGCCATGTCCCCCGTACTATTTGAACACAATCGTACTGCCTATGAGGCTGTATGCAGCTGTTTTGCGCGCACGGGAAAAGCGGCCGTCATTCACCCGACCGGCACCGGCAAATCGTTTATCGCCTTTTGTCTGTGTGCGGACCATCCGCAGTCCACGATTCTTTGGCTTGCGCCGTCTCAATATATCTACGAGACGCAGAAGGAGAACTGGAGAAGGGCTGGCGGCGGCGAGCCTTCCAATATCTGTTTTTGTACCTATGCCAAGCTGATGCTGCTGGGCGAGGAAGAAATCGCACAGCAGATGCCGGATTATATTGTGTTGGATGAATTTCATCGCTGCGGCGCGAAACAGTGGGGGCAGGGGGTAAAACGTCTGCTGAAGCATTTCCCTCATGCGAAACTGCTGGGCCTGTCGGCGACCAACATTCGCTACCTGGATCACCAGCGAGATATGGCGAAGGAGTTTTTTGACAACAGCATTGCTTCGCAGATGACATTGGGAGAAGCCATTGTGCGGGGAATTTTACATCCGCCCAAATATATTTTATCCGTTTATTCCCTGCAAAAAAGCTTCAGGCAATATGAGCAGCGTGTACGTCTGGCCAAAAGCACGGCGGTACAGGAAGCGGCGGGCAAAGAGCTGGAAGCGCTGCGGCGGACCCTGGAGCAGTCGGAGGGACTGGAGGAGACCTTCTACCGCCATATGACAGATCCTTGCGGAAAATACCTGGTTTTCTGTGCAGGCTATGAGCATATGCAGGAGATGATACAAAAAGCGCCGCAATGGTTTCAAAAGGTGGATGCTGCCCCCCGGATTTATTCCGTGTATGCGAAGGAGCCGGAGACGAGTCAGGCGTTTGCAAAATTCAAATCAGATACAAGCCGTCATTTAAAGCTTTTATTTTGCATTGATATGCTCAACGAGGGCATTCATGTGGAGGATGTCAGCGGCGTGATTTTACTGCGGCCGACTGTTTCGCCGGTGATCTATAAGCAGCAGATTGGCCGTGCACTGTCCGCCAGCCAGAAGAAGGATGCCGTTATTTTTGACGTGGTACTGAATATTGAAAATCTGACCAGCATCGGTGCGGTCGAGGAGGAAATGCAGGCTGCACTTGCGCATTGTCAGTCCTTTGGCCGGGAGCGAGAGATCGTGCACCGTCAGTTTCGGATTCTGGACGAGACGGCCGATTGTCTGCGTCTGTTTGCCCAACTGGAGGAAACGCTCAATGCTTCCTGGGATTTGATGTATGAGGCGGCCAGCCAGTATTATCAGACCCATGGGCATTTGGAGGTTCCCAAGCGTTACCAGACACAAAACGGATTGTCCCTGGGAGCCTGGATTAATACTCAGCGGCGGGTTTATGCGAGAAAAATTCCCGGCCTGCTGGATGAAAAGCAGGTGGAACGGCTCAATCGGATTGCGATGCGCTGGGACGATGCCGCGGAGCGGGCCTGGGAAAGAAATTATGCGGAAGCGGAGAATTATTACCGCACGCACGGCCATCTGTTGTGTGGCGCGCGCGAGCAGGTGAACGGCGTTGCCCTCGGACAATGGCTCGCACAGATGCGTCTCTGCAAAAAGAAAACCGCGAACAGAACCTTGAAGCCGGAGCGGGAGCGTGCGCTGAACCGCATTGGCATGGTCTGGGATGTGCCTGCCTATTTGTGGGAACAAAGCTATGAAGCGGCGCTTGCCTATTATCAGGAATACGGCAATCTGGATGTGCCAGCCAATTATGTGACAGAGGACGGGATTCGTCTGGGGGCGTGGATCAATAAAATGCGCTCCGCGCGACAGAAGCGTTTGGATGCCGCGCCGAATGGACAAAAAGAAAAATCAGCCCTGAGCGAAGCGCAGATCGTCCGTCTCAATCAAATTGGAATGATTTGGGATTCGCGGCGCGACACAGCGTGGGAAGAGTCCTATGAAGCGGCGCGAAGCTATTGGCAGAAGCATGGGAATCTGAAAGTGCCGGCCGCCTTTGTCACCGAGGAAGGGTATTGTCTGGGAAAATGGCTGCGCCGCCAACGGGAAGCGCAGAATACTTTGAGTGAAGAGCGGAAACAAAAGCTCAATCAATTGGGAATGATTTGGCAAAAAAGTCGTAGTAAAAAAGGATGCTAAACAACCTTCCGCAAATATCCAATGTTTTAAATGGGGAGATCACGGCGAAAACCGGCCGCGTCACAAGCGTAAGGCACACTTTGGGACGAGAAAACCGACGAAAGGAGCAGACTATGGAGGTAGGGCAGAAGCAATCGAAATTAAGAACCGTCAGCAAATCCTTGCTGACCGAAAAGCAAAAGCGATATTTGCCGTTCAAGCGAACCATGGATCTGCTTTTTTCCGGCGGAGCGCTGCTCGTGCTTAGCCCGTTGTTTCTGATCATTGCAGCGGCAATTAAATTAGAATCAAAAGGCCCGATTCTGTTTCGGCAAAAACGTGTGGGCAAGGATCGGCAGCTGTTTGAAATCTGGAAATTCCGTTCGATGCGGGCCGATACGCCCAAGGATCTGCCTACGCATCTGCTGGATAATCCGCAGCAGTATATTACGAAGAGCGGCAGTTTTTTACGCAAAACAAGTCTCGATGAGCTGCCGCAGCTTGTACAGATTTTTACCGGTAAGATGAGCATCATTGGCCCGCGGCCGGCCCTGTGGAATCAGGACGATTTGGTGCGCGAGCGGGAAAAATACGGAGCCAACAGCGTCACACCGGGTCTGACGGGCTGGGCGCAGATCAACGGCAGAGACGAGCTGGAAATCCCGCTGAAAGCAAGGTATGACGGAGAATACGTAAGGCGGCTGGGCTTTTGGATGGATTTGAAATGTTTTTTGGGGACAATCAAATCCGTGTTGGGTTCAGACGGCGTGGTGGAGGGCGGAACCGGCAGCCTTCATAAGAATTCGGATCAAAACAAAGCAAAGAGGTGCAGACCGCGTTTGGCTCCGACTAAAAAACGAAATATTTTGATCACCGGCGCCGGCAGCTATATCGGTCAATCGGTCGAAGGCTGGCTCTTGCAGGAACCAGAAGCGTATCGGATTGCGACCTTGGATATGCAATCCGAGGATTGGCGGGAAACAGATTTTTCTGCTTATGATGTGGTATTTCATGTGGCGGGCATTGCACATGCGGATGTGGAAGCGGTTAGCGAGGAGACAAAGCAGCTCTATTATAATGTCAATACGCGTCTGGCGGTTGAGACTGCCCGCCGCGCCAAAGCGGCCGGGGTCAGGCAATTTATTTTCATGTCCTCAATGATGATTTACAGCGGCTGTAACCAAACGAAAATCACCAGACAGACGCATCCAAAGC
>CAMULB010000272.1 GCA_947089585.1 uncultured Lachnospiraceae bacterium
TGATATGCTCCCCTTATGGTAGACAGATGAAATAATAAAACTGTCACTATAAGGAAGAGCATATTAATGCCGTTCCATAAATTTACGCTTGTAATCAAAATCAGCGGAATAAAATACAGATATTTTTTCAAATCCCCTTTGAAAGAACATAACCCGTATTGTTCCCGAAAGCTATGCTTTAGAGAAAAACTTCGGCAAAATCGCTCTGCTCGGTGTTGTAGGTAGTGAAAGGAATTTCAGAGGAATTCAATGCAGCGTTTTGCATTTCAACGGAGCGTTTCTTGAATACGGTGTTTTTTGTGATATTATAAAAGCAGGTAGAAAGAAGGTGAAAATATTGAATGTTCAAAAAACAGGAAGTTTAATTGCTGCTATCAGGAAAGAACAAAATCGTACTCAGCAGGACTTGGCAAATGAATTAGGAGTATCAAGTGCAGCTATTTCAAAATGGGAGCGAGGCATCGGATTTCCAGATGTATCTCTTATTGAGGCATTGGCTACATCCTTGGGGATTACCATAGCAGAATTATTCAAGGGTGAACGGATCGAAAATAACGTTGATTATGAATATGAGAGTTTGTTGTCAGATGTTGTGAAAGTATCAGCTAATGAAATAAGCAGGAAGAAAAAAATAACAAATTGGATGATCGCTGTTACTGTTGCTGTTCTTTATTTGATGATTTCTGTAATATCACACAGGTGGGAAATCACTTGGATCATTTGGATTGTATATTGTTTTTATAGGGTTTTTACCGAATACATTTATAAAAAATATTAGTATTCTTCAGGTATAAGAGGATAACCTGTTAAAAAATCCTCATTCTTGTATGGGGCATTATACACCAAAAAGAACGGGAAGAAAGAACATGGCGGCTCAGGAAAGAAGCCGAAGAAAAGATATTGCGAGAATGTGGTGTTTCGGATCGTGTTGTTGAAACTGCAGAGCTATTGGGCGAGAGGTCAAAAAACTCTCGCTCATTTTTTAGCGGGAGGAAACGCTGAACAGGCGGGCGTTAAGGGTGCCAAAGAGTGTGGACGAGTGAATCATTGCGAAAGAACAGGCGGAACTGCTCTACAAGGCAGTCCATGCTTTGCCAGAAATTCAGAAACGGCGATTCCTGCTTTACCATGAATAGACGGCGTTCTCAAGATCGAGCGACCGTATGGTGTGTCCTTGCTCATTAGCGTCATTTGGGGAAAACGTCCGAGGGATCAAGCTTTGGATTGCTGATTTGTGTCAAGATTTCAATTCCGGTGGCATCCGGCTGTAAATTCTGTTACAATGAAAAAAAGACAAGGAGGTGCACGGGGAAGATGAGAACGAAAGAGGAAGACGCCCGCGGCTCACAGAAGGGATTTACCTATGAGGAGGCGCTGCGTCTGGCCAAACAGAATGGGGAACAGGCTGTTCCCACCTACTGCGCCATGTGCGGGCCGACGGCCGGATGCGGCCTGTACGCGTTTGTGAGAGACGGCAGATTGCTTCGCGTGGGCGGAATGGCAGAGGCTTTGAGAAATCATGGCGGCGTATGTCCCAAGGGGCTGGCCTCCCCGCAGTGGCTCTATGCGCCTGAGCGTTTGAAGACGCCGCTGCTTCGGACGGGAGAACGGGGAGAGGGAAAATTTGTCCCGATTTCCTGGGACGAAGCCATTGCGGTGATTGCAGATCGGCTCAAGGAGCAAAAGGAGCGTTACGGCCCCCAATCGCTGGCCATTCTTTCTCCAGCCCGGAGAAATTACAGCGAGATGATTTCACGGTTTTTGACGGTGCACGGGAGCCCCAATTATGGACACAGCGGAATCTGTGCGATGCAGCGGGCATTTGCTTTTTGCCATACAATCGGCGGGGTTCCGTCCTGCGATTATGACAACGCGGACTTGATTGTCTATTGGGGCCGGCAGCCGGTCTTTTCGGGACCGCCGACGGAAGGGGCGGCCAGTCTGGTCGGCGCCAGAAAGCGAAAGGCAAAGATCGTTGCCGTGAAGCCTTCGATGGAGCCGGATGCGGGGATGGCGGATCTCTGGCTTGCGCTTCGTCCCGGAACCGACGCGGCGCTGGCGCTTTCGATGCTTCATGTAATTTTTGCAGAGGAATGGTATGACAAGGAGTTTGTCGAACGCTGGTGCTATGGCGTTGATGCATTTTGCGAACATATTCGGGCTTATACGCCGCAGTGGGGGGAAGCTGTCACCGGCGTTGCGGCCGAGCAGATCTGTGAGGCCGCCCGACTGTACGCCGGGACGGACAAGGCGGTGATTGATGTCGGAAATGGCGTCGAGCATGCCGCCTCCTGCAGCGATGCCGTGCGGGCGATTGCAATTCTGATCGCCGTTACCGGACACCTTGACCGTTTGGGATGCAACCGGATGGGCCAAAGAGGGGGAGGGCCAAAGCCGATTACACTGCCGGACCGTTACACGCCCGCAATGGCAGAGCAGCTGGTGGGCCCGGAATTTCCCAGAGAGTTCCAGCCCTTCCTGGAGGGATTCACCAGCGCGTACTACCGGATTTTTGAGAGCGTCCTGACCGAAAAGCCGTATCCGATCCGCACGATCATTGCGCCGGGAACGCAGCCTCTGTTGAGCACCAGAAATACGAGGCGGGTGCTGGAGGCGCTGAAAAAGGTGGAGTTTTTTGTCACCATAGACGTGACTAAGCCGGCGGAATATCCATACGCGGATCTCGTTTTGCCGACCACGACGCCCTACGAGGCCGATCACCCGTTTGAGCATTGGGGCAATCGCCTGATGGCGCGCACCAAGGTCGTGGAGCCGTTGGGAGATTACAAGTCGATCTTTGCATTTTTTCTCGATCTTGGGGTTGCGATGGGGTATGGCGCAGATTTTTGGAACGGAAGCGTGGAGGCGTTTGAAAATGAACGCTTGGAGCCGTTTCAGCTGACGATTGATCAATTGCGGGTGCACAAAAACGGTCTGGTGCTTCCGACGAAGAAAAAGGAGCAAGGATATCAGGATTACGAACGTATTTTTGCTGCAAGGAGCTTTGATTCTGAACGGACATTGTTTTTGCCACAGGGAAAGGTGCCCCTGTATCACACCAGGTTCGCGCAGGCGGGCTTTGCGCCGATGCCGCAGTGGCGGGAGCCGGCTTGGATGCAGCAAAAGGAACAGAGGAAGCGGTATCCGCTGCTGCTTTCGGATTACCATACCAGCAAATTTTACTCCGCCTCCTGGCTGAAAAATGTACCTTCCTTGAGAGAACTAGAGCCAGATCCGACTGTACATATCCATCCGAAGACCGCAGAGGAGCGGGGCATTGCAGACGGAGACTGGGTGAGAATCACCTCGCCGCAGGGCTGGCTTCGCGTTAAAGCTGTGCTCTATCCGGGTATTCGGCCGGATACGGTGATGGTTCCGCACGGATGGGCGCAGGGCTGCCAGGCGCTGAACATTGCGGATCTGCCGCTGTTGGATGGCGGCGCCAATGTCAACTATTTATACACAACGCAGGAGGACTGTGACTTTGATCCGCTGGTAACGGCCATGAGCAGCCAGGTGATGGTGGAGGTGACGAAAGAGGAGTGCCAGGAGCAGGCAGGAGAGGATGGAGGTGACAAAAAATGAGTGGTGTGCAGAAAAAGGTGATCTTTCATTCCGATGTTTGTATCCAATGTC
>CAMULB010000273.1 GCA_947089585.1 uncultured Lachnospiraceae bacterium
CCTATGACCCTCTGCTTGTAAGGCAGATGCTCTCCCAGCTGAGCTAAGATCCCGCATTTCTTCTTGCATTGCTAACCGACTTGTACAGTATACTATTGCTGTCAAAAAAAGTCAAGTACTTTTTTATTTTTTCTTTAAAAATTTTTTTCGATCTCCAACCCGTCCTGGGATGAAAAGCGTCCGCCTCCATCCCAGGACGATTCATTCTATTGGAAATACGCCGTCCCGCTCTCAAACAGCTTCAGATCCTGTTCGCCGTAAATGTTGACCGCCACGCTGCGGCCCCGGCGCTCCGCATGGGCCATCTTGCCCAAAATACGTCCGTCCGGGCTCGTAATTCCTTCAATTGCCATGAAGGAGCCGTTGATGTTCCATTCCTCGTCCATCGTCGGCTCACCGGACAGATTGACATACTGGGTCGCCACCTGCCCGTTGTCAAACAGACGCTTGAGCCACTCGGCACTGGCCACAAAACGCCCTTCCCCATGGGAAGCCGGACTGGCGTAGACACCGCCCAGCTCGGCCTGCATCAGCCAGGGAGATTTGCTGCTCACCACCCGCGTATAGACCATCTTGGAAATATGACGCCCAATTGTATTGTAGGTCAAAGTAGGCGATTCCTTGCTCTGCTCTACAATCTCGCCATAAGGAACAAGCCCAAGCTTGATCAGCGCCTGAAACCCGTTGCAGATCCCCAGCATCAGGCCGTCCCGCTGACGGAGCAGCCGCTCGATTGCCTCGCTCATTCTGCTGTTGCGGAATGCCGTAGCGAAAAATTTGGCGCTGCCCTCCGGCTCGTCGCCGGCGGAAAAGCCGCCGGGAAACATAATCATCTGCGACTGATCAATCACCCTGGCAAACTCGTCCACCGAATCGCGGATGTCTGCCGCACTCAGATTCTTAAAGACCCGAATCTCCGGCTCGGCTCCGGCGCGCGCAAAGGCTCTGGCGCTGTCGTACTCGCAGTTGGTGCCGGGAAATACCGGGATAAATACTCTGGGCTTTGCGGTTTTATGCTTACAGAGATAGATCTCCTTCGCTTCATACTGCTGTGCAAGGGCAGGCGTCTGCTGCGCCCCGGCAAGACCGTCTGAATCACTGTCTGCGGATGCCTGTGCAGCGCACTCCTCTGCACACTGCACATCCGCCGGCTCCTCGCTTCGGGTGGGAAACACCTTTTCCAGCGGCTTTGTCCAGGCGCTGAGCGCTTCTTCAAGGGAAAGAACGGCTGTACCCAACTTCAGCTTCGACTCGTCGGTGACGGTTCCTACCAGACGGAAGGGGAAAAATCCCTCTGCCCCATCGGCCTGCCCTTCTGCCTGACCGGCTGCCGCCTCCTTTTGCGCGAACGCTCCCTTTTGCCCGGTAACGGTTCCCTTCGCTCCACTCAGCCGTTCCTGGGCCAGCTCAGCGACCAACACTTCCTGCCCTTGGGCCAGCTCCACCAGCAGATCGCCGAAGCCCGGTGCAAACATCCGCTCCTTGCCCTCTTCCAGCTGCAAAACGACGCCCAGACGGTTGCCAAAAGCCATCTTTGCCGCCGCTGCCGCGATTCCCTTGCCGTCCAGGGCATAGGCAGAGCAAATGAGTCCTTTTTGCATCAGCTCATGTACGAAATCATACAGCTGCTTCACCTGCTCGTAATCCGGCAGATCGTATGCATCATGACGAATCGAAAAAAGCGCCAGACGGCTGCCCGGATGCTTCAACTCCGGTGAAATGACATCCGCCTCCCTGGCCACATCCACGGCAAAGGACACCAGTGTGGGCGGCACGTCAATCTCGTTGAAGGTGCCGGACATCGAGTCCTTTCCGCCGATGGAGGGCAGTCCGAAGGCAATCTGCGCCTGATAGGCACCCAGCAGTGCGGCAAAGGGCTGGCTCCAGCGGGCCGGCTCCTCGCTCATGCGGCGAAAATATTCCTGGAACGTAAAGCGAATCTTACGGTAATCGCCGCCTGAGGCCACAATGCGGGCCATCGACTCCAGCACTGCGTACACCGCGCCGTGATAGGGGCTCCAGGAGGAGAGATAGGGATCGAAGCCGCAGGCCATCATCGTCACCGTGTCGCAGTCGCCGTCCGCCACCGGCAGCCGGGCGACCATGCTCTGCGTCTCGGTCAGCTGATATTTTCCGCCGTAGGGCATAAACACGCTGCCGGCGCCGATGGACGCGTCGAACCGCTCGACCAGACCTTTCTGTGAGCACACATTCAGATCACTCAGCGTAGCCAGCCATGCGTTTTTGTAATCCGCAGACGCCAACGCCTCCGCCACCTTTGGAATTTCTGTTTTTTCAAAAAAGTTCTCGTCGCGGTCGGGAATCTCAACCGCGACTGCCGTCTCCTGATGCGCGCCGTTGGTATCGAGAAAGGCGCGGGAAATATTGACAATCTCCTTGCCTCTCCACTCCAGCACCAGACGCGGTTCTTCGGTTACGACGGCCACCTCTACGGCCTGCAGATTTTCCTCGGCGGCATATGCCATAAATTGCGCCACATCCTTTGGCGCCACGACGACGGCCATCCGCTCCTGGGATTCGGAGATGGCGATCTCCGTACCGTCCAGGCCGGCATATTTCTTGGGAACGAGATCAAGCTGCACCCGCAGTCCGTCCGCCAGCTCTCCGATCGCCACCGATACGCCGCCTGCACCGAAATCGTTGCATTTTTTGATCAGATGGGAGACCTCCTCTCTGCGGAATAGCCGCTGCAGCTTACGCTCGGTCGGGGGATTGCCCTTCTGAACCTCCGCGCCGCAGGTGTCGATCGACTGGGTCGTATGCGCTTTGGAAGAACCAGTTGCACCGCCACAGCCGTCCCGTCCGGTCTGTCCTCCCAAAAGCACAATCACATCTCCAGGCTCTGAGCTTAAGCGCTGTACCGCCCGGCGGGGAGCCGCGCCCAGCACTGCGCCGATCTCCATCCGCTTGGCCACATAATTGGGATGATAAATCTCCTTGACATAGCCGGTGGCCAGCCCGATCTGATTGCCGTAGGAGCTGTAGCCCTGCGCCGCCTGCGTCACCAGCTTTTTCTGCGGCAGCTTGCCCGGCAGTGTGTCTTTTAAATCAACGGTCGGATCGGCTGCCCCAGTCACCCGCATCGCCTGATAGACATACGTGCGCCCGGAAAGCGGATCGCGGATTGCTCCGCCCAGACAGGTCGCCGCCCCGCCAAAGGGCTCGATCTCAGTCGGATGATTGTGCGTCTCATTTTTAAAATTAACCAGCCACTCCTCCGTCTGTCCGTCCACTTCCACCGGCACCACAATCGAACAGGCGTTGATCTCGTCGGATTCCTCCTGATCCTTGAGCTTGCCCTCCTTTTTCAAACGCTTCATCGCCATCAGCGCCAAGTCCATCAGACAGACAAATTTGTCGTCGCGTCCCGCGTACAGCGCGCGGTGGGTACGCAGATAATCCTGGTAGGTCTCCTCCATCGGCGCACGATAATATCCTTCGCCAAAGGATACCTCCTTCAGCTCTGTGGAAAAGGTCGTATGACGGCAATGATCAGACCAATACGTGTCGAGCACGCGAATTTCTGTCATCGAAGGATCGCGCTGCTCCTCCTTCTGAAAATAATTCTGGATATGCAAAAAATCACGAAACGTCATCGCCAGGCCAAAGGA
>CAMULB010000274.1 GCA_947089585.1 uncultured Lachnospiraceae bacterium
ACCCACGTATCCAGCTTGGAAGGCTGGTGTTCTACCATTGAACTACACCCGCATCTGAATCAAATTCGTGAGCCTGCCTCTCCCAACTATTCTGAAAGGCGCCCGTCACATTCAGCTTTTTAATGATAACACTTTCCAACATTTTTTGCAAGCCCAAATTTCTATTCTATGATTTTTTGTGAAATTTATCCATTTTTCCTTCCTTTTTAATTATTTTTTAGGAAGATAATACAATTTTTTTTATAAGCTACTCCATCGCATGATTCCTTCTCAAGCATCTCACAGCAGGCAAGGAATCATTTACTACTCTCAAGCCCGCGGGATGACTCCACTTCCTCGATCCGCATTCCGTCCGATACGATCGGTAGGTTCCCTTCCTCAATCCCCCTCCATACACGACGGATACACTCCCTTCTTCAATACTCCACCGTACACGACGGGTACACTCCCTTCCTCAATCCCCCTCCAGATACGATCGGTACGCTCCCTCCCTCAACGTTCGGCCATACACGATGGATATACCTCCTCTGCATCCTTCGGCAGCGTCCGAACGTGTTCGAGAAATCCCCGCGCCGCCTCCCCTTCTTTTGTATCATAGCGATAGCCCAGCGCTTGAGCCACGGCCACGGCGGTCTGCGCAAACAGATCGCACATCACCAAAACAGCACGCCAGGCATCCTCACAACTGCTCCCGAAAAACGTATCCAAATACTGCCTGTACACTTCTTTTTGCAGCCAACGGCCAATATATTTCGCCGACTTGCCGACACTGACGGCAAAGTCATGCTCCATTCCCACCTTCCAGGAAAGCATGCGTTCTAACTCCTTGCGGACAATGAAGTTCGCCATATCCTGCACATACAAAATTTCTTCTCGCCAAAGTCCCTTGGCCAAATTATTGCTGCACCACCAAAATTCATTGGCACAGGCCAAAAACTGTTCCTCCGTCGGCTTTTTGACATGATAATCTGCGTCGGTTGCCGGCTCAATTGCAGGCAGAAGCTGTTCCTTGTCCAGCAAAATCTTACAGAGACGGTCATCTCCGATATGCGCTCTGGCATAGGAAAGCGTCTCTACATGCAGATCCAGGCGATTCCCGTCCGCAAACTGCATCAGCCAGCCGTAACAATTCTCTTTATCACTGGGATAGTCGGAATTTTCATCTGGATACTGCATATAGAGAATCGTTCCAAAGTTCTGAATCCACGCTTTGTCCTCGATATAGCGCTTTGTCTCACGAACTACATACACGACGTCGTAATCCTGAAAAATATCTTTGGGCGCATTGCTATTGGTTCGCGATCCGTTTAGATACACTGCCAAAATTCCGGGGTCAGCTTTTGCCAGATCAAGTATTAATTGATACATCTCTGTTTCATTTCGCATTGCGTCCTCCCCTTTCTGCGGCTCTCTGATTCTTGTGAAATCCTGACCGGATTTCCATTCTCACATAATTTTTATTTTATCACAAAACCAATACAGCGTGTAAGTTAGAAATACCGTAAATCTAACTGCACGCTTTATTTTACACTCCCGCAAAACGGAGCTACTCTAAAAAACTCATTTGCTTCTCCCTCATGGATTTCACTTTTCTTTCCGTAATCCTATCATCTGGAGAAATGCTTCCACATAACAGGGCGGAATCTCGATTATATAATTTGATATGCTCTTCTACTTTGCGATTATTAAAATTCGCATAACAATATTTGCATCCATTCAGACAGGTATTATATGCCCCAACCTCTACGCTTTCCAGGCAGTCGCACTCCTCCCTTTGGTTTTTATCCTTTTTGGCATTCAGCTTACAACCTAATAATCGCTCGATTCGTTTTTTATCTATACAGCTTCCATGCAGAATGCCCGCTTCGTGAAGATTGATTTGCTCTGCACAAGTTTCCATGCTGAAATGATACCTTGAAGCAATCTGAGCCATTTTCCCTGCTAACGCAATCATTTCTTCATTTGTTATCTGTTTTATCTCTAGTCCTCTTGTGTTTCGTTGTGTTTTAGAATAGAAATCCACAAAGCTAATTACTACCCTTTCTGTATAATCCATAAGATTACTTGCAATTTCTTCAAAGGCCTTTAAGTGGTAATCCATCGTATACCGCTTACTGATCAAAATAGGATCGTATCTCCATATGACTCTTTCTTTTCCGATCCGTTCAGACAGCCGCTGAAATGTTGGAATCAGCACTTCTCTTTTATTTGGAAGGTTTGGTTCGACATCCTTACCATACCCGGTGAGCGTAAATTGAAAATAATACATATATTCTTGTAAATCCCCTAACTTTTCTATCATATTTGCAGGATTTTTTGTCCAAAACACAATACAATCTACCACTTCCGGTGAGAGGTCTATTCTGCTTATTTGATGTGCATTCATCGGATTTCTTACATATAAAAATCCTTCCTTTATTCTAGCAAGAAACCAATCTGAATAATAGTTGGGGATATCTGTTCTTCTACTCACACTCAAAATCATATCGAATCCTACCCTTCAAAGGATCATACCCAATCACGCATTTTCCTCGCTTTGAATGCTGGCCATCGATTCATTTCCGTTCGACCGAGGTCACAGCTGGATGGTACTTTTTGATATAGGTATGATTGTCATGCTCGATCTTCGCCCGAAGCCGATTCATCGTCACAGTAAGTGTGTGGTCATCAATGAAATTCCCATCACAATCCCACAGCCGTTCCAACAAAAGCTGTCTGGTAATGATGTTACCCGCATTCTCTGTCAGTGCTTTCAGCAGCTTATATTCGTTGGGCGTGATCGACAGCTTTTCGCCGCCCCGCACGGCAGTCAGCGCGCCAAAATCAAGCAGAAGAAATCCGTCAGTCCAGCGATCCGCATGGGCCACAGTCGCTTTACTTCCTCTCCGGATGGCGACCTCTACCCGCCGCAAAAAAATCTGCATATTGAACGGCTTTGTAATATAATCCTCTGCACCCAAATCCGTTCAGCACATCCTGTTCTAAATCGTTTGCGGTCAAAAACATCACGGGGAGTTCCGGTTTGATGGCTTTTACTTCCCGATAAAGATCAAAGCCGTTGCCATCCGGCAGATTCACATCCATAATCACTAGGTCAAATGGATCCTCCTGCAAAAGCTGTCTGGCCTTCCGGCAGTCATATGCTGCCACCGTCAGATAGCCGTTACTGTCCAATTCAAAACAGCTTCTGATATCTTCCGTCTTGTGGCTGAACCACTGTCTTAGGCAGCAGCCAAACACCGGCCATCTTTACAGCACCGGGAATACGATCCTCCGTGCAATTACTCCATTATATTTCATTTGCTCGAAGAATACAAGTGCGCAGATGGGGCGCAAGGCCCTGTGCCAAAAGCACTATGATCCCCTGAGACCTTTCATGCCTCTGTTCTAAACATACTTTGCCAGCTGCTTCAGACCGCGATGGGTTGATGTTGTTTTATTCACGATCCCGGAATTTAGAGCGCGTTTTTCGGACAAACCTTTTTACATTCAAAGCATAAAATACATTCTGTCCCGTTTATGCGTTTTCTTGAGTGATCCGTTACATCAACATTCATAGGACAAACCTTTTTGCATTTTCCACAAGAAACACATT
>CAMULB010000275.1 GCA_947089585.1 uncultured Lachnospiraceae bacterium
GATGCGCGCTCCTTTGATCTGCGGATGCAGGAAGCGCCGATGCAAAAGAAGCAGGAATATTTTCGCAATCAATTATCCAAAAGCACGGCCGGGAAGGATATTCGTACCTACGGCTGTCAGGATTGGCTTCTGCAGAAGCTGTCTGCTGTGGTCGGAAAAAAGGAGCAGCTGCAGAAAAAGCAGGTCGATACGCTGTTTTGGAAGGATACGGCGCTGCTTGGAATCGAGATTCTGCAAAATGCGGCTGCGATTTGCTGGATTGCCTTTTCCTGCATCCAGGGGGCGATCGCCATTTCTGATTTCTTTGTTTATCTGACGGCGGTGCTGCAGCTTTCCGAGTATGTGGGGAAGCTGATCAAAGCGCTGGATCTGGTCAAATATGCCAGTCTCGATGTAACACAAATCCGTGTATTTCTTGATTTGGAGCAGGAGGAGCCATCCGCGGAGCGGCCGATGGATGCGGGAGAAGCATTTGAAATCCGCTTTGAGCACGTCTATTTTCGTTATCCCCAGAGCACGGATTGGCTGTATGAGGATTTGAATTTTACAATCCAAAAGGGAGAAAAGATTGCGCTGGTCGGGAATAATGGAGCTGGGAAAACGACGCTGGTCAAGCTATTGTGCGGCTTTTACCCGGTGACAAAGGGGCGGATTTTGTTTGACGGAGCGGACATTGCAAGGATGGAGAAGGGGGCGCTGTATGAAAGGATTTCGGCTGTATTTCAGGATATTGTCGTGCTGCCTTTTTCTGTCGGGAAAAATGTTGCGCTGTGTGGGGAGCAGGAAATGGAGCCAGAGCGGGTACATCGCTGTCTGAAGCTGGCCGGAATGGACAAAAAGCTGCCGGATCTGTTGGCGATGATGGATAAGCGCGTTCATGAGGCGGGCGTGGAGCTTTCCGGCGGAGAACGGCAAAAGCTGGTGTTCGCCAGGGCGATGTATAAGCAGAGTGGATTTCTTATACTCGACGAGCCGACGTCGGCCTTGGATCCGCTGGCGGAGAGCCGGTTGTATCAGCAGTATCATCAGATTTCGCAGCATAAGACGACGCTGTTCATTTCTCATCGCTTAGCCAGCACCAGCTTTTGCGACCGCATTCTGCTGCTCGATCAGGGGCGAATTGCGGAGGACGGGACGCATGAGGAGCTGTTGAAAAAGGGCGGAGCATATGCAAAGATGTTTCGATTGCAGAGTCAGTATTATCAGGAGTATGAGGAAAAGGCGGTGTATGAGCATGCATGAAGCAAAGAAAACGCAGCGGGTGATTGCGCTGATCCGGGAGCTGGACGCTTCCTTTTTGCCGCTGGTACTGGTGAAAAATCTGCTGGAAGCGGTGATTCCGTATTTGAGCATTTTGCTGCCGTCTTTTATTGTCAATCTTTTGTATGAGCAGGCACAGACAGCGGAAATTTTCATATTTTTGCTGGTATTTTTTCTCGTATTGCTGGCGGTGCGGCTGCTGTTTTTTGCCCTCAAAAGACAGCTGGAGCTCAAGAAGAATCGTATCCACAACGTGTATGCGGTCAAAAAGATCGAAAAGATTTTTTATTTGAAGTTTGAGCATTTGGAGACGGCTGCGTTTGAAAAAATTTTGCAGGGGATTCATTATAACGATGAGAATTTTGGCGCGTTCCAGAATTATTTGGAGGAGCTGGAAAATATTTGCCGCAGTGTGTTTCAGATCGTGACGGCGCTGGGGATTTTTATCTGGATGACGGTGGGCATCACGCAAAAAGCGCTGGCGAAGGAGCTGTCGTTGGCGATCTGCGGTCTGCTGGCAGGAACCATGCTTTCGGTTGTTTTGATGATGCTGATTCAGCGAACCGTCAATCAGAAAATGCCTGCGCTGATGGATAAAATCGTCGATGTCAATACGATTTTTATGGTTTTGTACGAGGATGTAGTACAGAATTATCAGAAAGGAAAGGATGTGCGTCTGTTTGGCATGGATCGTCTGATCGTGGACGAGGGAAAGAAAATGATCGCGGGCTTTGCGCCCCATGCCAAGAAGCAGATCTGGCTTTCGCAGGCGGCCGGTATGGCGGGCAGTATTTTATCATTGGTGATTGGCGGAATTTCGTTTGTCGTGATGGGAAGCTTCGCCCTCTCAGGAGCGATTGCGCCGGGAAATGTGATATCCTTTGCAGGGAGCATTCAGCAGCTGTCTGCTGCCGTGATCGGGATTGCCTTTTCCCTTGGCAGCCTCAATCTGTGGAATGTCCGTATGGATGCGGTATTTGAGCTGTTTGGTTTAGAGGAGGAGCGGGAGTCTGTAGAATCCGGGCACGCGGCGGGCCATGCACTTTATGCGTTGGAGAAGCTTGAATTCGACGATGTGTCTTTCCGCTACCCGGAGGGGAAGGAAGATATTTTAAAGCATGTCTCCTTAACGATCGAACGGGGAGAGAAGATTGCAGTCGTCGGGCCGAACGGTTCAGGAAAAAGTACCTTTATCAAGCTTTTATGTGGGCTGTATCAGCCGACGAGTGGGCGGATTTTGGTCAATGGCTGTGATCGGGCCAGGTTCAGTCCAGGGCAGCGCCGGGAATGCTTTGCTGCCGTTTATCAGGATTTTACGCTTTTTTCCTTTACGGTGGGTGAAAATATCGTTCTCGCTCAGACGAAGGATTCGGAAAAAATGGAGCGTGTACTGAAGCGTCTCAAGCTGAAGGAAAAGGTCGGGCGCATGAAGCAGAGCGCAGATACATATCTGTATCAGGATTACGGTGAGGACGGCCGGGAGGTGTCCGGGGGCGAAGCGCAGAAGCTGGCCATTTGCCGGGCGTTGTATCGAGATACATCCTTCGTTGTGCTCGATGAGCCTACCGCGGCCTTGGATCCGGTGTCGGAATATGAGATTTACAAGGATTTTCAGATGCTGGTGGAGGATAAGACGGCAGTCTTTGTGTCTCATCGACTGTCAAGCTGCCGATTTTGTGAAAAAATTTTTGTCTTTGAGCAGGGGAAGCTGGTGCAGCGGGGCAGTCACGAGCAGCTTTTGGCGGAGCCGGACGGCCTTTACCGCACGCTGTGGGATGCGCAGGCGCAGTACTATGTGACAAAGGCGTGAGGATGACCGCTTTTCGCAAGAGGAGAACCATACAATGATGGGAAAATATTATAAAAAATGTCGTGTATTTGCAATTGGGTATGGGGTGATGGAGGTAGTGACGGCGACTACCTCCATGCTGCTTTCCTTGACCATTCAGTACATTACTGCCATTGCCACCGGGGAGAATGGAAAAACAGCTGCGGATGGCGTGGCAGCCTATTCTTTGCTTGTGGGGATTTTGCTGTATTATTTTAAGGAAAATTTTCGCTGTAAGATGGCAAGGGAGATCAAAGAGGATCTCTTTGGTCATATTTTGGGAAGAAAATTTTCTCAATTTTATGAGACCAACACCGGAACGTATCTTTCCGTGATCAATAACGATGTTCAGCTGCTCGATGAAAAAGCGGTGCTTCCGGTATTTGCCATGATTCAGCATGGGTTTTTGCTGGCAATG
>CAMULB010000276.1 GCA_947089585.1 uncultured Lachnospiraceae bacterium
CATCTCCCGCACCATTAGATCGGGATATTCCTGCGCAAGGCGCTCAAGACTGCCGGAATATTTTACAATCAGCTCCCAGCTGTCCTCCACAGGCTCATAGCCCACGCCCAATTGAAGCGATTTGTCCCGCTCCCTCGCTGTGGCTTCCAGCGCCAAATTGAGCAGATTTTCAAACTTTTCATTCTCCATAAATTCTACTGTTATTTTTTCTGTTTCTATAGTATAGTAAAAAAAAGGGGGAATGTTCATGCAAAACGAAATTACAAAACCAACCAGACTGTTGGAAAACGGGCAGATTGCCAAGCCGGGGTGGGCCAGGCAGCTGTACTGGAGCTACGATCGAAACGACATCCGCGCACCGAAATGGCGCATCAAGGAATGGGACTATTATCTGGTTGCGAATTCCTCTTACGGGGTGGCCTTTACCATTTCGGATCTCGGCTATATCGGCATGGCCAGCGTTTCCTTTTTGCACTTTGCCGAAGGCTGGGAGCATACTGAGACGCTGCTGGAACCATTTCCAATGGGAAAATACGCACTTTCTCCCCATTCCGATCAGGGAGCGGCCGAATTTCAAAAGAAAAAATTAATGCTGAAATACGAAACTGCATCGGGAAAGCGAATGATTTACTGTCATTTTTCGGATTTTTATCAGCAAAAGAATCTGGATGTCGAGCTAACGCTGTCCCAGCCGCCGATGGATACGATGTGCATCGCGACGCCCTGGGCCGAAAAGCCCACCTGCTTTTATTACAATCAGAAAATCAACTGTCTTCCCGCCAGCGGACGGGCAACCCTGGGAAAGGACACCTACCACTTCAAGGCAGATCGGGATTTCGGTGTGCTCGACTGGGGACGCGGTGTCTGGACGTATGACAATACCTGGTACTGGGGCACCGGCAGCGGAATGATCGACGGTGTTCCCTTCGGCCTCAATTTAGGCTACGGCTTTTCCGACCGCAGCGCAGCGACGGAAAATGTGATTTTTTATAATCACAAAATACACAAGCTGGACCAGGTGGAATTCGTCATCCCCAAGGCGAAGGACGGCCATTTTGAATTTCTGAAGACCTGGAAAATCACTTCCAACAACGGACGGCTGTCGGGAACGTTTACGCCGGTGTTAAACCGACAGGCCAATATCAATGTGCTGGTCATTGCCACGATTCAGAATCAGATCTTTGGACGGTTCAACGGACGGGCCATTTTGGACGACGGCACCGAGCTTTTGGTCAAGGACTTTTTCTGTGCCGTTGAAGTGGTGCACAATCGCTATTAAAGACTGGCAGCGCCTGTTCCTGCCGCAGCGCAGCACCGCGGTCCGCCTTGCGATTCTTTCGTTGTCATTAACGCCTTCGGTACTTACAGCCGCGATTTTAGCCATTGATTTTTCTTGTAATCAATGTTACAATAAATAACGTATTTTTTAGAAAAAGGGAGGTAATTACCGTGAGTCCATGGCTGATCGTAATGCTCGTCATTTGCGTGATTTTAATCATTGGTATTGTCGTTTTATACATACTGGGAAAGAAATCGCAGAAGAAAAAAGAAGAACAGGATGCCCAGATTGCTGCCAGTGCGCAGACTGTCTCATTGTTGATTATTGATAAGAAGCGCATGCGCTTAAAGGATGCGGGACTTCCCGCCGCCGTAGTCGAACAGACGCCCAAGCTGCTGCGCCGCTCCAAGGTTCCGGTAGTCAAAGCTAAGGCCGGCCCCAAGATTGTCACCATGCTCTGCGACGCAGAGGTTTTTGAGCTGATTCCGATCAAGAAGGAAGTAAAGGCTGTGATCAGCGGCTTGTATATCACCGGCGTTCGGGGAATTCGAGGCAACCTGGAGGTTCGGACCAAGAAAAAGGGCTTTCTGGCCAGGCTTCGTTCCAAAGCCGCTGAAGCCGAGACACTGAAAGCCGGCAAAAATACTTCCTCAAAAAACGGAAAGAAGAAATAAAGTTCCGCAGCCAGCAAAACACACTGCCTGCAAAAGAGAAACCCGATGGGAAGAGAGTGCAAAGCTGATTCAGCCTGAAAAGCTTCGCACTCTCTTTTTTGCTGGAAGATACGCAGCTTTTCTACGCTCCTCGACGATGCACCGCTCGTTTACTTCCATAACAAAACCGTATGGCAAAACCGGAAGTAGGCATTTCACAAAGTACGCTCTTTTCCTGTATAATCAAGACAGATCAAACGAGGCAGCCCCGCCGCTTGGACGAATACCGGCGTGGGTACATAAAATCAAAACGGAGGAGTCTCTTATGGGAAAATACGAAGAAAATCTTGAACGCATCCGCAAGGCCGTGCGCTGTGAGCCGGTAGACCGCGTTCCCGTCGCCCCCTGCGGCAACGCCTACTACGCCCGCACTGCCAATATGCTGATGAAGGACTATATCACCGACTTTGACGCGGCCTGCGACGCCAACCTGGCCGAGCACATCCGCATCGATGCCGACGCCACGCAGAACGTGATCTTCTCTCCCTATCTGCTCGGCACGCAATGGCTGAGCAAAGCGGCCCTTCCGGGGAGAGATTTGGACGACAACGCGATGTGGCAGATCGTCGAATGCGAAAATATGGCGTTTCGCGATTATGAGGAAATCAAAAAAATGGGCTGGGACAACTGGCAGAAGAAATTTATCGCCGAAAAATGCGACAACAACTGGGAAAACTTACAGCCGTTCTTCGCGGCCAATCCCCGTTCTTACCAAAAATTCCACGATGCAGGCATTCCCTGTATCTGCGATTTTCTGATGATCACACCCTTTGAATACTTCTGCGGCGGCCGTTCGTTGGAAACATTTTTTGTTGAGGATTTGATGGATGAACCTGAGCTGATGCATGAAATTTTTGACCTGGTGCTTGCGCACAACCTCAAAGCCTACCGCCAGCAGATTGCCGACACTCATGCCCTGGGCGTTTGGATCGGCGGCTGGAGAACCGGCCCGGACTTGGTATCGCCGGCAATGTTTGAGGAATTCGTCTGGCCCTCCTTCAAAGCCTACTACGACCTCTGTATCGAGACAAATGTGATCCCGATGTTCCACCTCGATTCCAATTGGACGCTGGTACTGGACAAATTCAAGGAGCTTCCGGAAAAGACTTACGTCATGGCCCTGGATTCCAAAACTGATATCCGCAAATGCCGTGAGGTGCTGGGCAAAAACGTCTGTATCCTGGGAGACGTTCCCTGCGAACTGATGACCTACGGCACGCCGGATGAGGTTAGAGACTACGTGACAAAGCTGTTAGAGGACATCGGCCCCTGGGGCTGCATCATCGCCACCGGCTGCGACATTCCCTCCGACGCCAAACCGGAAAACGTGAAAGCGATGAGCGATGCGGCACATTCCTTCCTGCAGGCACATTCCTGATCGTTCGCCCTGCGGCTGCGGCCGTTTCCGGGCAATCGCCTTGC
>CAMULB010000277.1 GCA_947089585.1 uncultured Lachnospiraceae bacterium
ATTTTAGCACATTTCTGTGTAAAATAAAAGTACTTTTCGTCTGGAGGAGCCGATGGCGTGGATTTAAGGTTGTGAACTCTACAGAAAGTATGATATAATCGGTAACAATACGACAAATTTTAATTAAATTAAATTAGGAGGAGAAGCGATGATCTGGTTGAACAGTGACTATACACAGGGGGCGCATCCGGCGATTCTGCAGAAGCTGGCCGAGACCAATATGGAGCAGACGCCTGGTTATGGAGAGGATGTATATTGTGAGCAGGCGGCAGAGCTGATTCGCGAGGTCTGCGCGTGCAAGGAGGCGGACGTGCATTTTCTGGTCGGCGGCACACAGACCAATACAACGGTGATTGCGTCGGCGCTAAGGCCCTACCAGGGGGTCATTACGGCATCGAGCGGCCACATTAACATGCACGAAGCGGGGGCCATTGAGGCGTGCGGGCACAAGGTGATCGCCCTTGCGGGAACCAATGGCAAGCTCACGGCCAAACAGGTAGCGGACTACATCGACTGGCAGGAGGGCGACGAGAGCCGGGAGCATATCGTACAGCCGAAAATGGTCTATCTTTCCCATCCGACCGAGCTGGGGACGCTCTACAGCAAGCAAGAGCTGACTGAGATTAGCCGCGTCTGTCATCAGCGGGGCGTGTGGCTGTTTTTGGACGGGGCCAGATTGGGCTATGGACTGGCTTGCAGGGAAAATGATCTCGATCTGCCGGAAATTGCGCGGCTTTGTGATGTATTTTATATTGGCGGCACCAAGGTGGGCGCGCTGTTCGGGGAAGCAGTGGTGATTACGGCCGATGAATTGAAGCAGGATTTTCGCTATCATATGAAGCAGCGCGGCGGAAGAATGGCCAAGGGACGCCTGCTGGGGCTGCAGTTTTTGGCGTTGTTTGAGCATGGGCTTTATTTTGAGATTTCCCGTCATGCGGCGCAGCTGGCGGAGCGGTTAAAGGACGCCTTTGTTGAGCTGGGGCTGACGCGCTTTATTGATTCACCGACCAACCAACAGTTTGTAGTGCTGCCGGATGCAGTGTTAAAGAAGCTCAGAGAAAAATTTGAATTTGAATATTGGGAGCGGGTGGATGAGACAAGCAGCGCCGTGCGCTTCTGCACCAGCTGGGGCACCAAGCCTGAGGAGGTTGAAGCGTTGATCGAGGAGCTGAAGCGTCAGACCAAGTGTGAAGGATGAGAGACTATGAAGGAATAGGAAAAAGGAGTAATCATGGAACAGCGAGAAAAGTTTTCCTCCCGCATCGGATTTATTTTGATTTCGGTCGGATGCGCGGTGGGATTGGGAAATGTATGGCGGTTTCCGTATATTGCCGGAGCTTACGGCGGAGCCGCTTTTGTCTTGATTTATCTGATCTTTTTGGCCATTTTGGGACTGCCGATTATGGTGATGGAGCTGGCGGTCGGCAGGAGCAGCCAGCGGTCAGCGGCGAGAAGCTTTCATGTGCTGGAGCCGAAGGGGAGCAAATGGCATCTGACCGGTTATCTGGCCGTGGCGGGAAATTATCTGCTGATGATGTTTTACACTACGGTCGGCGGCTGGATGCTGATCTATATCAAGAAGATGGCGCTGGGGGAATTTTCCGGCAAGACGGCTGAGGAGGCCGGAACCATTTTCAATGCGATGCTTGCCTCGCCGTCCAGCATGATGGGCGGGATGCTTGTGGTGGTGGTGCTTGGATTTCTCGTCTGCAGCGTTGGCCTGCAGAAGGGCGTGGAGCGGATCACCAAATGGATGATGGGGCTTTTGTTTGTCATTCTTGTGGTGCTGTGCATCCGCAGTATGACGCTGCCGGGAGCGGCGGAAGGTCTGGCGTTTTACCTGGTTCCTGATTTTGGAAAAATTGTGGAGTGCGGGGTAGGAGAGGTGATTTTTGCCGCGATGGGACAGGCGTTTTTCACCTTGAGCCTGGGGATTGGCGCAATGGCGATTTTTGGGAGCTACATCGACAAATCCCGCCGCCTGACCGGAGAAGCCGTCCACATCTGCGTGCTCGATACGGTGGTGGCGTTTCTGGCAGGATTGATTATTTTTCCGGCCTGCACGGCGTTTGGCGTCAGTCCGGGACAGGGGCCGGGACTGGTCTTTGTGACGCTGCCGAATATTTTTAATCAGATGTCGGCCGGAAGGCTGTGGGGCGTGCTGTTTTTTATCTTTATGAGCTTTGCCGCCCTTTCGACCATCATTGCCGTGTTTGAAAATATCATCAGCTTTTCAGCCGATTTGTGGCATTGGGGACGGAAGAAGGCGTCGTGGATCAACGGCGTTGCTGTGGCTGTTTTGAGTATTCCCTGCGCGCTCGGTTTTAATATCCTAAGCTGGGCGCAGCCATTGGGAGCGGGGAGTACGATTCAGGATCTGGAGGATTTTATCATTTCCAATAACCTGCTGCCGTTGGGAAGCCTGCTGTACCTGCTGTTTTGCACCAGCCGCCGCGGCTGGGGCTGGAAGAAATTTCAGGCGGAGGCAGATGAAGGCGCGGGCTTTGCATTTCCGGCGTGGGCGCGCGGTTATGTCACCTATGTGCTGCCGGTGATTGTGCTGATTATTCTCGTGATGGGGTATTGGCAGAAATTTGCGTAAGCGATGATGCGGGTCACAGGCGTACCGTGCGCGATGATGGCTTGCGGCGCAAAGGAACGGGTGTTATTGGAGGAGAAAAATGAGGACAACATTTGTAACGCCAGAGCGGTTTGCAAAAGAGGCGCTGCGGCTGGCCAGGGAGACAAAGGCGGTTCGCGTGAAGCGGCCGCTGCATTTTCAAACGGTGATGAGAGAGAATCGCGGCATTTTGGGTGCGCTGACGCCGTTTGGCGCCTCAGGGGATGGTCTGGAACGCAAAAATCCGGTGATCGTGGCGTTGGGGGACAGCGTTACGGCCGGGCATTTTGAAGCCTGTGAGAATCAGGACGCAGTTTTTAAAAAGGCAGCCCAGGGGCGCTTGGCGCTTGACGATGCGGTGGAGATTACCGATGCCAGGGAGTGTTATCTTGAAAAATTTCGCCTGCATTTGATTGAGAAATATGAGCAGACATCCGTCAGCACGATCAATTCCGGCATTGCCGGCGACACCATCTATGGGATGCAAAAGCGTTTGTACCGCGATGTGATCCGCTATCAGCCGGATCTGGTGCTGCTCAACGGCTCCCTCAATTGGGGAGCGGAGTGCGGAGATACAAAACAATACCGCCGCGTACTGACCGAGGTGGTCCGTGCCGTCCAATCGGAGCTCCAGGGCGATCTGGTGCTGCTGACGCCGAATATGGAGCTTCCCACCCGCGGCGCGAATCCCAATTCCTCCCTTCTGGAACGTGTGGAAGCGATCCGCAGCGTGGCCGGGGAGGAGGAGGTCTGCTTGGCCGATGTATATTCTGTATGGGAGCGCTATCAAAG
>CAMULB010000278.1 GCA_947089585.1 uncultured Lachnospiraceae bacterium
TGTAAATGAAAGGGGGGACAATCATGCATTTTACAGGCAGAACTTGGCGACCACCGTATGAAGCTCATTCGGTTATGTTGGGGTGTTATGTAACCAATAGCACTATGTATTCTTTTACGATTATACCAGCCCTCTATGTATTTAAAGATTGCTCTGCGGGCTTCCGTCGAATCCTGATAGGTATGGGAGATAGATTTCTTCCTTTTTCAGCACGGAATGGAACGATTCAATACAGGCATTGTCATACGGATTCCCCCTTACGGCTGAAAGAATGCAGGATTCCCCTGCTGGCCAAGTGATTTTCAAATGCCTGGCTCGTATACTGGCTCCCAAGGTCGCTGTGCAGGACTATCTCCTTTGTTTCCCTGCTTGCTGCCGTATGCGACACTCTTTCTGCCGCATACGGTCTGTTGTGTTCCGCCGGTCTGTCCGAATGTCGTTTTTCTATCCCTGCTCCATCTCAGGCGGTGTTGTTTCGCTCACTCTCCGGAAAAAGAGGTCGTCGCAAAATCATCTCCACGCCCACAGGCAATGAATTTGTTACCTTTGAGATTAAAGATATTGCCCCTATTGCCGTTGCAAAGAAGTACGCCGGTATCGGATCTTATGGCTCGAATCAAAAATACGAAAATGCCGTTTAGTATTGATTTTGGCGTGGATGATGTTATCGTGCCGAAGCAGGAAAAACGAAAAATTCCCACTCAACTTGATGGTTTTACTGAACCGGCAGTAAATACCTATTCTCTTGAAACAACGATAGCCGAAAAGATTGACCTGCTTTTCTTTCATCGGGGATTGCAGCGCCTTGTGGCATTTGAACTGAAAGTTGGTAAGTTTAAGCCGGAGTATATATCGAAAATGGATTTCTACCTGGAAGCTCTTGATCGTCAGAAGAAAAAGGAAAATGAGAATCCAAGTGTCGGAATGATATTATGTGCGTCTAAAGATGATGAAGTGGTTGAGTATGCTATGAGCAGAATATTGTCTCCAATGATGGTTGCAGAGTATCAGCTCCAACTGCCGGATAAGAACGTACTGCAGAAGAAATTGCAGGAATTGATCAATATGCCTTTATTGGAGGATGACGGGTAAATATTGGTGTTTAAAAGGTGGCGTGAAGATATTTTTAACGGCATAAAATGTCAGATGATATTTTAATGAATTTTAGAGCGTGTTTGAAAATTCATTCCTGGCATCTGCACGCCCCACTTCGCGGTATATTTGTGCCAAATTCACTTAACGTAGCCCACTGCGCCGCGTTCATTTGACACAAATCTCCCACAAAGTGGCACGCACAGCTATCAGAAAGCAATTTTCAAACACGCTCTAGGATAAAATGGAGAAAAGGGTTGAGCAGTAAAGATACAGAGCCAGAAACCCCGCATTGGGATTTGGGAAGAAACATAGCTCAAACTGTGAAATCGCAGATAAAACTGCTCTATCTCTTAGCGGCAGCGTTTACGCTGACCGTTTCTGGATGCGGAGACAGCAGCGGCAGCAGTCCGGCCGCGCAGGATACAGGACATCAGCCCGAAGGGACTTATGGCAATCTATAAAGCGCTGGATGCGTCGCCCTCCGGGAATATTGCAATAAAGCTTTCCGCCGGGGAGCCATCAAAAATATCTCCGTTGGCACCGCGTCAGCGGAAGGGAAAGCGAATATCCACAGCGGCGGTACGGGCGGCAGCATGTGGGGAGGCGATCAGGATGCCTTTCTGGAATCCATGGCGGAGCCGGGAAATCGGCGGTGGATCCTGCGTGAGATGATGTATTTCTGGTACTATTTCAGACTCCAGTTTGAGCAGATCTTTAAATACCGGGTGCTGGGAATGGTATTGGGAAGCGTGATCTCCGTATTTTTAAGGAAAGCATTCACAGGATATTCTGCTCGCTGGGTGAAAAGAAGCTGGGCATTGCGGGGATTTTTGCGGCAAGCGTATTGGGGATTGCCTCTCCGCTGTGCATATACGGAACGATTCCCATTGCGGCATCCGTCTCCAAAGGCGGTATGAGGGATGACTGGTGAATTTCCCTGGCTGAAAAATGTAATCTCCTGTAATTCCTGCCATGGTATACGCTGTATATTCCGGAGAAACCAGCGCCTCCGGTACGCCCGGGAAGCGCAGGACATCGCTTCCCGGACTCCCGTCGTCTGAACCGCATCGCACCGTCTATCTAATGCATTTCATCCTCAACCATCCGGTATCCAATCCCAATCTCCGTAAATACATACTTCGGCTCCGCCGGGTTCTGCTCCAGCTTCCTTCGGATGTGGGCCATATTGACGCGCAGAATGCTGTTGTCATCGTCCGCATAAGGCCCCCAGATATTGGAAATGATGGTGTCATACGTCATAACCCGGCCGGAATTCTGAGCCAGGAGGGCAATAATTTTAAATTCTATCTGCGTGAAATGAATCTCTTTTCCCGCCAGAGTAACCTTGTGCTTCTCAAAATCAATGATCAGATCCCGGGAGCAGAAGGGCCTTTTATACAGCAGGGAACCGGTATTTAAGCGGTTGCTGTGGCGCAGCGCTGTCCGGATGCGGGCCAGCAGCTCAGAGGTCCCGATGGGTTTGGTCAGGTAATCATCCGCCCCCATGTCAAGAGCCGCGACCTTTTCCTGCTCCTGCGTGCGTGCGGAAATGACAATAATGGGGATACTGGCCCAGGTGCGCACCTGACGGATGATGTCCATACCGTCCATATCCGGCAGGCCAAGATCCAAAAGGATCAGATCCGGGCACTGGGACGTGATCAGAGGGAGAGCCTCCTGTCCGGAATGGGCCTCGGTGACTCTGTAATTGTGCGAGACGAGCGAGGTGGAGATAAAGTCACAGATATTTTTTTCGTCCTCCACCAAAAGAACAGATATTTTATGCGCCAATGTTTGGTTCCTCCTTTGGTAATGTAAAATAAAATTCAGCCCCGACAGTCTGATTCACGGCTCCGATGCTGCCGCCGTGGGCATTGATGATGGTTTTGCAGATGGACAGACCGATCCCCATGCCCTTTCTCCCGTCCGCCGAAGCGCTGGCCGTCCAGGAATAGGACGAGCCGTCAAAAATCGTGACAAGCTTTTCAGGCGGTATGCCGATGCCATAATCCCTTACGTGGAATGCCACTTTTGTATCCTCGTCTTCCACATAGCATTCAACCGGTTCCGTGCTCTGAGAATGAACGATAGCATTCTCAATCAGATTGATCAAAACCTGTTCAATGAGAACCGCATCCATGGGAACCATCAGAACATCATCAGGAACGCGGACGCGGACCGCCAAATCCGGAAGCCTCTTGCGCAGTCGGATCACGGCCTCAGAC
>CAMULB010000279.1 GCA_947089585.1 uncultured Lachnospiraceae bacterium
ATATCCCTTGGCCAAAGCGACATAGACGCCGGTATGGTTGGTATTGGGCGTCCAATCGAGCACAAATGTCACCTCCGACCAATCACTGTTGCTCTTGTCCGCTTCTGCTTCATCGGGCAAAGCATCCGCATCCCCCGATCGATCGTTTCGCTGCCCGCCGCTGTCCGCTTCGTTGCCGCAGGCAGTCAGCCAGGCCGACAGCACGACACAAAACAGCAGCGCAATCCACTTCTTTTTCACTTTTGTTCCTCCTTCACCCGCTCCCAGGGCATTGCCAGCTTCTGCAGCCGGTCTACCAACCACATCAGAAGCAGGCTGATGCCTGAGATGAGAAAAATTACCGCAAACATTTTGTCAAAGGAATAGGACTTTTTGACACGCACCATGTACACGCCCAGGCCGCTATATCCGCCCAGCCACTCGGCAATCACCGCCCCTACAATCGAGTAGGCGGCCGACACCCGAAGTCCAGCAAAAAAATGTCTCAGACTGCCGGGCAGTTTCATGTAGCAAAAAATCTGCATTTTAGAAGCGCCCATTGCCTGAAACAGGTCGATGGCATCCGCATCGGCCGACCGAAACCCATCCAGCAATCCGACCGTAATCGGAAAAAAAGTCGTAATCACGATCAATGCGATCTTCGGAGCCATCTCATAGCCCATCCACAGCACCAGCAGCGGGGCAATCGCAATCGTGGGAATCGTCTGCGTCAGCACGACAAGCGGATAGAGCGCCTTGTACACCCACAAAAAGCGATCCATCAAAACAGCTGCTAGAAAGGCCAGGACAACCCCCAGCGCCAGCCCCAAAAACGCCTCGGCCAGCGTCACCCCTGCATGCTCCATCAGCAGCCGGAAATCACGTGCAAAGGCCCGGCAGACATCCATTGGCGAGGGCAGCATAAAACGTGGAATCAGCTCAGCGACCGACAGCAGCTGCCACAGCAACAGCAGGGCCAATATTACAGCTGCGGGAATGCTTTTACTGGTGATGCTTTGTAATCTTCTTCTCAATGGTCAATACATCTCCTTTGGGTCTGTACACAACTTTGATATACGCCGCTACATATGGCGCACCGGCTTTGACTGCGATGTGCTGACACTCCTTGACAATATCCATCAGCTGATCATAATCGCCCTCAATTGTCGTCTCAAACGGGCCCACGGAACAGCTTAAGCCCGTACTCTTGATATAGGCAATCACTTCATCCACAATTTGAATCAATTCCTCCTCAGTTGCCGCCTCCGGCAAAACCTGAATCGCTACACTTGCATTCATCTGTCTCATTCTCCTTTCCTGCGGCTGCCTGCCGCAAAACAAAAAAACCTGCGCATTTTTGCGCAGGGAATGATTATGTTCGCTATACACGGATACACAGTAAACACAATCTCCCTACGCCGGCATTACCCGGATCAGGTAATAAGGGACTAAGCTCTTACGCTTTTCTCAGGCTTTCGCCGCCCCTGATTCGTGTTTTACTTTAGCTTACTTCACAGTCCGTGTCAAGACCTTTTGTCAAAAAAATCTACTTCCGTGAAATCACCGGCTCCTGTTTGCGCCGCCTCGCGCAATTTCTTCCATCAGCCAGGCACAGTCCAGCGTCAGCTGGTGCGAAGCCCCTTTTGCCTCCTGCTTACCAGTATCAAAGGCATGTGCAAACGCACGGATTTCATGAACAAAGCCGTCCTCCTCAGAATCCTCAAGCACCTCCACTACCTGCCCGGCCGTATCGCACAGCTCCACCCGCCGGCAGCAGTAAAATTCTTTCATGCGAATCTGCCCCTGGCTGCCGTAAATATGCGCATCCGCCGGGGCTTCCCCCTGCACGCCAAACGAACAGCTTGCAACCGCTCCAGCTTCAAACTGCAAAAGCGCCGCTCCCATCTCATCCACTCCGGTATCTCCGATCTGCAGACAGGACTTGACCGAGGTCGGCCTCTCGCCCATCATCAGCAGGGAAAAGGCCATGCAGTAAACCCCTACATCGAGCAGGCTGCCGCCGCCCAACTGCGGGACAAACAGACGTCCGCCTTCTTCCTTGGGGTAAAAAAAGGAAAAGCAGCAGTCGAGAAAACTGACGGCGCCAATTCGCCCGGCACGAATCCACTCTGCCGCCTGCTGGATACAGGGCAGCGTTGCCGTCCACATGGCCTCCATCAGCAGGACCCCGCGCTGTCTGGCCGTATCCAAAAGCGCTTTGGTCTGCGCAAGATTGACGCACATCGGCTTTTCACAGAGTACGGCCTTTCCTGCCTCAAGGCAAGCCTTTGCCGCAGCGTAATGCTGGCTGTTGATGGATGCGATGTAAACGGCGTCCAGCTCCTGCATCTGCCAGACTGCTTCATAGCGGTCAAACGCATGGGGGATTTGATGCTTGTCTGCAAAGCGTTTGGCCCGTTCTCGGTTGGAAGAAGCCACTGCATATACCGTCACGTTCTCCACCGAACGGCAGGCATTTGCAAAGCGTTCGGCAATTTTTCCTGGTCCAATGATTCCAATTTTCATCTCTTTTCTCCTTTTTGACGTTTCTCAAACGAGCGCATGTCTGAACATTGCTTTCTGCTGGACGTATTTCACCGTTCCTGGGAGCTTTGTACCAAATAAGAAAGGCGCAGCGGGCCGCGTTGACCGAATTTGGTGCGAATATACCGCGAAGTGGGGGATGCAGACAGCTGGAATGAATTTTCAGACAGGCGCCAGCGCCATTCTCTCTGCGTGTAAGTATATCATACCTTTGCCCGTTCCACTACACCGATTCCGTTTTTTCGATGAAAAAATCCTCCATGCATCCCCTTCATCTTTTCGCTTTGTTCCAGTCTTTCTTTGTCTGCACGGAAATACAGATGATTCTATCTTGTTTATACTGTGTCATAAGAAACCAGCTCTTCCAGCGGAATTCTGGTCTGCGAATGGCGTTCTGGGTCTGCTGCCGCCTCGTTTGAATACCCGACCGCAAGGATATTGACCGGCTCCAGATGATCCGGCAGCCCGAACTCCCTGCTTATCACATCGGGCTTAAAATAGCAAATCCAGACAGAGCCAAGACCTAATTCCATCGCCTGCAGCATCATGTGGTCTGTCAGTATGGATGCGTCTATATCGGTGGTCTGCTTTTTATCAAACGGGCGCACCCATGCTTTGCTGTGATCAGCACAGACAATGATCGCAAGCGGCGCCCCATAAAGATTTGCACCCGTTCCTGAGCTGGTATAATAAAGTTGTAACACCAAACGGGAAATATATGATATACTCCAATCAATGCAAAGGAAGGTGTTGTACATGCCAAAAACAAAAGT
>CAMULB010000280.1 GCA_947089585.1 uncultured Lachnospiraceae bacterium
TGCTGTTCTGTATCGACATGCTCAACGAGGGCATTCATGTGGCGGATATCAGTGGGGTAATTTTGCTGCGGCCGACGGTATCACCGATTATCTACAAGCAGCAGATCGGCCGCGCGCTGTCCGCGGGAGAGAGACAAAATGCAGTGATCTTTGATGTCGTGCAGAATATAGAGAATCTTTGCAGCATCGGTGCAGTAGAAGAGGAGATGCGCGTAGCAGTCGAGGCGTATTGTCGTCAGGGGAGAGAGGCGGAGATTGTCAATCGCCATTTTCGCGTAATCGACGAAGTGAGTAACTGTGTCCGGCTGTTTCAAAAGCTGGAAGGAACGCTGTCAGCCTCGTGGGAGCTGATGTATGCTGCGGCAGAACAGTATTTTCGCCAGAACCGAAATCTGGAGGTCCCCAAACGGTATGTTACCGCAGACGGCCTCTCCCTGGGTCAGTGGCTGGATACGCAGCGGAGAGTATATACGAAAAAGGTTCCCGGAGTTTTAACGGCAGAACAGGTACAGCGGCTGGATGCAATCGGGATGCGCTGGCAGGATGCACGAGAAGCGGCATGGGAGCGGAATTATGCAATTGCAGAACGGTATTTCCACCAACACGGTCATCTGCGCATCGGAGCGCGAGAGCAAGTGGAGGGCGTGGCCTTGGGACAGTGGCTCGCTCAGCTGCGCACTGCGAAAAAGGGGAAATGCGGCGTGAGCCTGACACCAGAACGAGAAGCGGCATTGAATCGGATTGGCATGGTTTGGGATGTGATGGACTATTTGTGGGAACAGAATTACGCAGCGGCAAGACGATACTATGAGCAGAACGGAAATCTCGATGTGCCAATTCATTATATAGACAAAGACGGCATCCGTCTTGGCGATTGGATTTTGAAAATGCGGACGGCGAGACAGAGGCGGAATCAAAAAGGCAGACAAAGCGGAGTGAATGAGAAGCGAACAGAAGCAGCCGGCAGTGAGCAGCTGGTACAAGAAAAGAAAAATGGAACGCTCGCTTCGGGCGCAGAGCTGACGGAGGCGCGGATCAAAAAGCTGGATGCGATCGGTATGATCTGGACGCCCAAACGGGAAACGGCCTGGGAAGGATTTTATGATGCAGCCAGCGACTATTATCAGCGGTTTGGCAACTTGAATATCCCGACCTCTTATATTACCGCTGAAGGCAGACATCTGGGAAAATGGATTCGCCGCCAGAGGGAGGCCCGTGGTCGTTCACTGCGTGAGGATCGAATGAAAAAGCTGGAAGCAATTGGAATGATTTGGAAATAAATATTTTACCATCCAAAATTTTATACTTCAAAAAGACGATATGCCGGAAATGTACAAGATTATAAATGGGGAGATCACGGCAAGAAAGTCAAGCAATGGGCAGAGAGATCGCGGCGAGGAGTCAGGAAATAGACAGAGAGATCACGGCAAGGGAGTAAGGAAATGGACAAAGAAAACTATGTATCAGACCCAAGGTTCAGCGGAATTGAGCCGTTAACGCAAAGAATCTGGCTCTCCTCGCCTACGATGCACGGCGAGGAACAGCGCTGGGTGGATGAAGCAATTCGTACCAATTGGGTTTCAACGGTTGGCGCCAATATCAACGACGTAGAACGTATGACAGCTGCAAAGGTCGGACGCAATTATGCAGTGGCTCTCTCCTGTGGTACGGCGGCGCTTCATTTGGCGATCAAGCTGTGCGGCGAAAAGCTTTATGGGCAGCCGAAGGTAGGACATGGGACGCTGGAAGGCCATAAAGTCTTTTGCTCCGACTTAACGTTTGACGCCACCGTCAATCCGGTGGCCTATGAGGGCGGAGAAGCCGTATTCATTGACAGCGAATATGATACCTGGAATATGGACCCGGAAGCATTAAAAAAAGCATTTGAAATTTATCCCGATGTGAGATTGATCGTGTTGGCACATCTATACGGAACGCCCGCCAAGATAGATCAAATCCGGGCGATTGCAGATCAGCACGGAGCGCTGCTTGTTGAGGATGCGGCGGAATCCTTTTGTGCTTCCTATGAGGGGGTTCAGACGGGATGCTTTGGCGATGTGGCAATCCTGTCCGCCAATGGAAATAAGCTGATCACCGGGAGCTCAGGCGGATTTCTTTTGACCGATGAACTGCAGTGGGCGGAAAAAGCAAGAAAATGGTCTACGCAGAGCCGGGAGGATGCCCCCTGGTATCAGCATGAGGAGGTTGGCTATAACTATCGGATGAGCAATATTATTGCCGGAATTTTGAGAGGACAGCTGCCGTATGCCGAAGAACATCGCAGTCAGAAGCGAGCCATTTATCAGCGTTACAAAGAAGGGCTTCGTGATTTGCCGGTTTTGATGAATCCGGTGGACAATGGGGAACCAAACTACTGGCTGAGCTGTCTTTTGATTGAGCCGGATGCGATGTGCCGTCAGGTATGCGGCGAGAGCGGGAGCTTGTATCAGCACGAATCCGGCAAATCCTGTCCGACTGAGATTTTGGAGGCGCTGGCAGCGTTTAATGCCGAAGGACGGCCAATTTGGAAGCCCATGCACATGCAGCCGATTTACCGTATGCATGGATTTGTGACGAAGGACGGCAGCGGGCGTGCAAGAAGCAACGCATACATTGCCCAAAGCGGGCTGGTGGATGTAGGCGCAGATCTTTTTGCGCGGGGGCTGTGTCTGCCGTCGGATAATAAGATGACGAAGGAGCAGCAGGATTTCGTGATTGAGGTGGTGCACCGATGCTTCGAGTGAGAAATTTGCACAAGCAGGGATTTTATGAGAAATACATAAAGAGACCGCAGGATTTTCTCTGTGCATTGCTTGCCCTCTCGGTTCTGTTTCCGTTTCTGCTTGTGACGGCGGCTCTGGTAAAAATAAAGCTTGGCTCTCCGGTCATTTTCAGGCAGCAGCGTCCGGGACGAAACGAAAAGATCTTTACACTCTACAAATTTCGGACGATGACGGATGCAAAGGACGAAAACGGGAATTTGCTGCCGGATGAGGTGCGTCTGACAAAGTTTGGCAGACTGCTGCGAGCGACCTCCCTCGATGAGCTTCCGGAATTACTGAACATCTTAAAGGGCGATATGGCGGTGGTGGGGCCCCGGCCGCTTTTGGTGCGCTATCTTCCGCTGTACAATGAGCATCAGGCGCGGCGGCATGAGGTTAGACCGGGATTCACAGGATATGCGCAGGTGCATGGACGCAACGCAATTTCCTGGGAGGAAAAATTCGATTTCGATGTGTATTATGTCGATCATATCGGGTTTCTCGGTGATTGGAGCATTATTTTTCA
>CAMULB010000281.1 GCA_947089585.1 uncultured Lachnospiraceae bacterium
CCCGCTGCAGCGGCGTAGGCATCGTCTTAGCGGCGGGGCGCGCCGGGGCCGACGGCTCTTCTGCCTGTTCAAACAGATCACCCATCTTATTCAGCTCCGCTTTGGCGTCCACCTCCCGCTCCAGCGTATTTACAACCAGCTCCTCTTCCTTGTCGGTCATGTCCTCTCCCGGAACCAGCTCATTGACTGCCTGGGAAAAATCTTCTTTAAATTCTTTAAAAAAGCTCATAGTATGTACCTCCATACATTATTATTCATTGATACTATCAGCAGGAATCTGCTGGATCAGTCTTGTACCTTCTGTGATCGGAAGCAGCTCTACTTCCATGCTCTTCAGCTGGTCGATCATCGGCCCTAAGGCCTCCACGGTCGTACCCTTGCCGGATGCGTCATGCATCAGCACAATGGACGTGTCATATTTTACCACATCCTTCATCACATTCTCCACCAGCTCTCCCGGCGTATAGGCCTGGCTGGTCGCGTCTCCACTGGCCACATTCCAGTCATAATAAGTGACCCCCTGCGCGCCTACGTAGCGGATAAATTCCCGCATGTCGATATTGCTGACCTGATTGCTGCTCCCGCCGGGAAAACGCATAATCTGCGGCTCCACGCCGGTAATCTCAGTCAAATACGTCCGAAGCCGGTTGAAGTCATCCTGAAACGATTCCAGTGAGCTGTAGATCACACTGTATTTGTGGCTGTAGGAATGCATGCCTAACGTATGCCCTTCCGCTACAATCCGCTGATATAATTCCTTTGCCGATTCCTCTTCATTCCCGGTGACAAAAAAAGTCGCCTTGACATCCTTCTCTTTGAGTATGTCCAAAATCTTGGCCGTATTCTCACTGGGCCCGTCATCAAACGTCAGATAGACCTTCTGGGGGACCTCCTCCTGCACCTGATTATCCGGATCAATGACATCCGTCGATTCCGGTTCTGTCCCGTCCGGAGCATCTTCTGTCCCACCTTCCTCCTTCAGACTGTAGGACTGCATGTCGTTCTCCTTCGCCGTCCCTTTATACTCTTCCATCTGGTCCGCCATCTGCTGAACGGTTACGGCATTGAGCGCAAGCTCGTCGATTCGATGATTGAGCCGAATCATCTGTACCGTCAATCCGACACAAAACACCATCGACAGCAAGATCCAGATTCCTACCGTCATCATTATGGTATTCCGCATGCGGGCAACCCGCTGCCGCCGCCTGCGCTGCGCTTTCATGCTGGCATTGTTCTTATCTTCCATGTACTGACCTCCGGGTCTGTAGTCTCTCACACATCCTTATTGTAACACATTTTCTGAAAATAGCATTAAAAAAATTACAATAGATATGTACTATTTTTTCCTTCTTTTTGATAAATAATCAGACTTTTTCAAAATATTTTTCATCGAGTTCTAGTATGTCCCGCAATTTGTGCAAAATTTGTCGTTTTTTAGCGAATATATGATTAATTTTTCAGTTTTTTCCTGCATTTGGAAAAAAAAGTGATATTTCACAGCAAAACCATTGACATAAGACGCAAAAAATCGCATAGTTGTAGTTATAAAAAAACGTCCAGGCTCCATGGAAGCAGCGCTATTTTTCTCGCTGCCCGCGGAGCAAAGCAGGATCCAGGAGATTGCTATGTCACGAAAAAAAACGCAAGCATTACCACCGTACTATCCCAAATCAAATCCGAACCATCATGCCCGCATCCGCGCATGTGCAAAAGCCGCATGCTGCTGTTTGCTTCTTATGCTCCCTTTGCTGTCCGCATGTACAAAGAAAACACAGCCGATCACCAAACACGGCTTCTACTTTGATACCGTCATTCAAATCACACTCTACGACGACCGCAAGGAAGCGCTGATTGACGACTGCTTCGCATTGGCGGCCGCCTTCGAGCAGCGCATTTCAAAAACGGTTCCCGGCAGCGACATCGACACACTCAATCACGCCGGCGGCGCTCCGGTTTCGGTCTCGGACGATACACGCGCACTGCTTACGACGGGCCTGACCTACTGCATCCAAAGCGGCGGCGCGTTCGATCTGACCATCGGCACACTGGTCGATCTGTGGGACATCAAGAACAATCCCGGCACGCTGCCCACACAGGATGCGCTCGCAGAGGCGCTCGCAGGCGTCGGCTACCAGAATATTCAAATCTCCGGCAACCAGGTCTCATTAAAAAATCCTTCTACCCAGGTGGATTTAGGAGCAATCGCCAAGGGCTATATCGCCGACCGGATGAAAGCCTACCTCAACGAGCAAGGCGTAGTGGAGGGCTTTATCAATTTGGGCGGTAACGTCCTCTTGCTTGGGCCAAAGCAAAACGGCGAACCGTATACCATCGGCATCCAAAAACCATTTTCCCCGGAAGGAACGCCCCTGTTCTCCGTCGAGCTCGCGGACGGCTCCGTCGTCTCCTCCGGCATTTACGAGCGATATTTTGAAAAAGACGGACGGATTTACCATCATATTTTAGATCCGGTCAGCGGATATCCCTACGACAACGGCCTGCTCTCAGTTACCATTTTCTGCCCCGCTTCCGTGGACGGAGACGCCCTCAGCACCACCTGCTTTGCCCTCGGAAGCGAAGAAGGCTTAAAGCTGGTGGAAGCGACCGACCACACCGAAGCCGTCTTTGTGACTAAGGATTATGAACTGATCACAAGCAGCGGTATGGGCGAGAAGATTCCTTATAAATTAATCGAAACGGAGGAACCCTGATTACCGCAGGATCGCGTTGGGATAAATCCGCTCCATCCGTTCGTCTCCAAACCGCTCATCCAGCAGCTCGTCCAGCTCGCCCTCAGCCGGCTGCCCATTGCTGCGCGCAGCGTAGCGGCCGAGCGCCAAGCCGGAGATCGCCATATTCACCACCATGAATACGACAAAAAACCAGCTGAGCAGCTTTCCTGCCCGCATGGGGATTTGCTCGATCCAGTCCGACAGCTTCGGATAGAGGCCCTTCATCCAAACCACAGCCGCAAACCCCCAGAAAAAGCAGTACAGCAAATTGATTCTTCCGCCGAGATTAAAGGGAATTTTGCTGTAATCCCAAAATACCGTGCCAAACACCATTTCAGTAAATACGCTGCAAATATACTCATAGACCCCGCCCAGAATCGTACCCAAAAAGAACAGCGAACGGTCTCTTTTTTCCTGATAACGATGCAGCAAAAATGTAAAGCCAACAATCCCCGCGCCCCAGACAATGCTGAACGGGCCATATACGACACTGCTCCTGCTCATCAGCTTCCCCATCGTTGCCAGGCAGAAGATCGTTTCGATCAGGTCTCCGAGA
>CAMULB010000282.1 GCA_947089585.1 uncultured Lachnospiraceae bacterium
AAGATTTATTTACGGAAATGGTACGCTTCTCTAAATCAATGTCATTATAGGTTATGGCAAGCAATTCTCCCTCTCGGATACCAGACCAAAACAGGATATTAAAGGCCAGTCGACCGGCAGTCTTTTTTTCATATTGTATGAATTGCTCAAATTGATCCAAAGTCCAGATTTGCATGGAGTCTGCATTTGATTTTCCAATGGAACCAACAACTCTACAAGGATTTTTAGTCAGTCCATAGTAAATCATAGCATAATTCAGTATGGCAGAAAGCTGATTATTGATTGTTTTCAAATAAGTATCGGAAAATGGTTTGCCTTTATCATTCCGAAAATTTAACAATTCGTTCTGCCAACGGCGGACGGAGATCTCATTGATGTCACATATCTTCATATTTTTGAAATAGGGCAGCAGCTTATTTTCTATGATGCTGCGTTTTGTTTCCAGTGTGGTAGGTTTTAGACGTGTTGCAAGATCCTTCATGTAATTGCTTACTAAAGCGGCAAATGTAATATTTGTATCTGGCTGCAGGGTGCTTAAAAAGTTGCGTTCCCATTCCTTGGCTTCTCTTTGGGTGGCAAATCCCCGCTTTCGTTTTTGTTTGTTGGTCCCGGTCCAATCTTTGTAATAGAATTGGCAATACCAAGTATTATGTTTTTTATCTTTGTATACAGGCATGATGATCACTCATTTCATGTTTGGCACTTATGTAATGCTGCATCAGCAGTAATGGATGGTAACGATTACTTAACGGAATCTATAGCTGATACCACTTTGCTTCAATATTGCATTTGCAGTATGGCGTGACTTGATTTTTGTATCAACCGTTACATGTCTATTTGTGATGGGGCTGTACCAGATATCATGGTCACCTTTGCCGTGACGCTTAAAAATACAATTATTTTGAGTGAGTATTTCACGTACTTTTTTTTCGTATTCGGCCATTATAGTGCGATCCTTTCCTTGCGTTCAGACAAGAAGGTAAGAGTAAGAGGTGATACACGGGAACTGTTTAATGCAAGAAGCTCTGGTACGGCAAGGCGTACACGTTTTAACAGATCGTCAAATGAATCAGATTCCAATATGAGTCCGGGAATGTCATGGCTGGTGGCAATCCAGACATTGGCTTCGTTGTCCCAAGTTAAATTTATGATGTACTCCATAATCAGGCACCTCCAGATAAGAATAGTTGTGGGATATTAGTGTTTCAATTCCTTTTTAGATATAACGGTAATTTTTGGTAGTGGTACAGAAGGATATAATTCATTTGTGTTGCCATGTTTTATTTTGCGGACTTGCTGGCTGTATCGCAAAAAGTATTTGAGCTGTTCACGTTCCATACCTTCGTATGGAAAGGCTTTGTATATATTACGTTGCAAACAGCCGGGGTTCTGTTGTATGTAAGATAAAGCTTCTGTGGAAATTCTTTTGTAGGATATGAAAGCTTTAAGTTCTGCAGAGCCGTCATCAGGAGAATAGGCTTTTGCATCAATACACTTTTGAATGGCCTCCTCTGCGTGGTCCCATTCGCCCAAGCGCATATAGAGATCTGGGAGCAAATCGCGGCAAACCAAAGCAGCAGGTGCTGGGAATCCAGCGGAAAGATAGGGTGCCATAAATTCGGGGAGTTTTTCTATATCTTCTTCACACATGCGAATTTGCTCAATTATATTTTTTTCTTGATAAACGGCCCGTTGGTGTTTAAAGAATGTTGCGGTGCATTTGGCTGGAAAGAAAAAATCTTCTTTGCAGCTGATGATGGTGCTGGCTGGAAGGTCATTTTTAAAATAGTAATTGTATGCACAGGCGCAGCTTGGACATAGAGGGGTCGGAGGCGCATCTGCGACGCGGAAGGTTTTTCCTTCAAATTGTGCACACATGGGGCATACATTGTCATCACCAGAGGTAGATAATCTTACAAACTCAATTTCCAAATCATCATCTTTAGTTTCTGTTGAAGCTTTAACATGGACAGTTGGCTTCTTTTGGTCAAATTGTACTTCTAATGTCAAGTAATCGGTTTCGTCGTTGTTAGGCGGGGGCGGTGCTGAATGATTCGCTTTATTTTTGTGGCTTAAAATATAGGTCAAATAAATAACACCTGCAACAATAGCCAGTGCAAGTAAAAAAATGATGATTGCAGAAAAATGTTCCCATATAGCCATCAGTGCCCCACATATTATGAAGAAAACGATGATGGAAGAAGTAGGGGAAGTCTTTTTTGTAGTTTTCTTTTTCATAACTCACCTTTGTATTTTATTTTGGCCTTCGGTACCATTCGAAGGCAAGGATTTTCCCTCGCTGTCTAGGTAACGATTCTTAGCTGCAACTAAGGATTCTTCCCTTTCCAGTTCGTAAATTCTTGAAAGAGCCATTGTTTTGCTTTTGGAATTGAGAGCGCGGTATGAGCGTAAAAGTTCTTCTTCATCTTCTTGTACGGTTAAAGTGCTGCCTGTTCTGTTGAGCAGGAAGTCAGAGGATACCAGAAAATGTTCCACTATCTGTGCGAAAACAGCGATATGAGGGACAAAACCATATTCAAAAAAGTCAAATACTTCCCCTTCTTCTATGCCTATGCCATCAGCTATCTGGGAATAGCTCTCACCCATCCGCTGCATCTGGTCTTTTAGACGCCGGGAGATTTCAGGGTCAAATCGGAAGGGGTATTTTCCATCTTGTTTCGGCCTGGTCTTTTCCCGCAGGCCGAGTAAACAATCTGTTGAAACTTCACATATTTCTGATAACTTCATTAGCGTATCCAATGGCATACTCTCGCCTGAATAATAGCTTTGCAATAATTCTTCCGAAATTCCAAGCATTTCAGCGACTTCATCATCTCCGAGTCCGGTTTTTCCAATCCAAAATCTGATAGCACTACCAATGGTTCTCCTGGGGAATGGCGTATCAAAGAATGGCCCATTGTTTCCGGTTCTTGAATCAGATACTCCTAAAAGGTAATCAGTGGAAACGTTGAATAGTTTTGCCATTTCCGTTAAAGTTTCAAAAGATGGCTTGCGGGCTCCTGTTTCGTATTTACTTATGGATTTTTGAGAAATATTTAGCTTTTCAGCTAATTCCTCTTGAGTGAGATCCAGACGCTTACGTTCGGTTGCAATTCTGTTCATAAAATACCTCCTGATACATCATACTACA
>CAMULB010000283.1 GCA_947089585.1 uncultured Lachnospiraceae bacterium
TTATCGGAGGCCATGACCGGATGGTCTGTCAGTATAAGAAGATTTGTAAGGAACATCATTGTAAAGTAAAGGTATTTACCCAGATGTCCGGCAGTCTGAAAGATCAGATCGGAAGTCCCGATCTGTGCGTGCTGTTTACCAATACGGTTTCTCATAAGATGGTAAAGTGTGCGCTGGACGAGGCCAAACGATGTAATGCGTTTATTGTGCGCAGTCATACCAGCAGCGGTATGGCGTTGAAGGAGATTTTGACCAGTGTATCAAAATAAGAATCGAAAATCAGCCCTTTGTCTGCTTGACATGGGGCTGATTCTGGCATATCCAAATTTTATTTTACGGTATGCTGCGCGGCTGTCTGCTGCTCAGCCAGCAGATTTTTCTGCGCGGTGGACAGCATCAGCTTGATGCGGTTCAACTGGTTGACCTCGCTGGCGCCGGGATCGTAGTCGATGGCCACGATGTTGGACAGCGGATAACGGTGGCGAAGCTCCTTGATTACGCCCTTGCCGACGACATGATTGGGCAGGCAGGCGAAGGGCTGGGTGCACACGATGTTGTTGGTGCCGGTGTGAATCAGCTCCAGCATCTCGCCGGTCAGAAACCAGCCTTCGCCGGTCTGATTGCCCTGGGAGACAATCGGCGACGCATAGTCCGCCAGCTCTTTGATCCGGGCGGGGGCGTGGAACCGGCGGCTCTTGTTAAATTCATCTCTTGCGGCGCTTCTGAGCCATTCCAGCGCTTTGATGCCGAGACTGGCAATGCGCCAGGAGGATTTTTTGTCCCCCAGATAAGCGGTTTTAAAATTTTGGCTGTAGAAACAGTACAAAAAGAAGTCCAGTAAATCCGGTACGACGGCTTCCGCGCCCTCCGCCTCTAACAGCTCCACCAGATAGTTGTTGGCAGCAGGGAGAAATTTGACCAAAATCTCTCCGACTACGCCGACCCGCGGCTTTTGGATGTCCAGCAGAGGAAGACGGTCAAAGTCACGAATGATTTCGCGGCAGTAGCGCTTGAATTTGCGGTGGGACAAAAGCCTGGGGTTGGAGAGAAATGCGATGCATGTCTGCTTCCATTTCTGATGCAGCGCATTGGCTGACCCCGGCGTGGACTCGTAGGGACGGGTGCGGTAGAGACAGCGCATGAAAATATCGCCGAATACCAGGCCGTACAGTCCTTTTTGAATCAGCGCAGGTGTAAATTTAAAGCCGGGGTTGCCCTCTAAGCCGCTCAAGTTGAGGGAAATGACCGGGATCTGCGGCTGGCCGGCTTTTTCTAAGGCCCGGCGGATAAAGCCGATATAATTGGAGGCACGGCAGCCGCCGCCGGTCTGGGAGACGATGACCGCCGTCCGTGTCAGGTCGTATTTGCCGGAGAGCACCGCGTCCATAATTTGACCAACCACCATCAGCGAAGGGTAGCAGGCGTCGTTGTTGACGTATTTTAAACCCATATCGACGGCCGATTTGTTGTCGTTTTTTAACACCTCCAGCTGGTAGCCGCACGACTGAAAGGCCGGTTCAATCAGGTCAAAATGGATGGGTGACATCTGTGGACAGAGGATGGTGTAGGTCTTTCGCATCTCTTCGGTGAAAAGCACGCGCTGGTAGCTGGCAGGAACGATGGGCCGCGCCTGTTTCTGCTTCTCTTTCACCCGCAGCGCGGACAACAGAGAGCGAATGCGGATTCTGGCCGCACCTAAGTTGTTGACCTCGTCGATTTTCAGGCAGGTATAGATTTTGCCCGATTTTGCCAAAATGTCGCTGACGGCGTCCGTTGTCACCGCGTCCAGGCCGCAGCCGAAGGAGTTAAGCTGAATCAGATCCAGGTCGTCTCTTGTCTTGACAAAATTGGCGGCCGCGTACAGCCGGGAATGGTACATCCACTGATCCATCACGATCAGCGGCCGTTCCACCGGATGCAGGTGAGAAACAGAATCCTCGGTCAGTACAGCAATGCCGTAAGAATTGATCAGCTCCGGGATGCCGTGATGGATTTCAGGGTCTACGTGGTAAGGGCGTCCGGCCAAGACGATGCCTCTGCGCCCGCTTGCCTCAAGCTCACGCAGCGTCTCCTCGCCCTTTTTCTGCATTTTCAGGCGGGTAGAAGTTAACTCTTCCCAAGCGGCGTCTGCGGCCTGTTGTACCTCGGCGGCTCCGATCGAGAATTCCTGTGAAAAGATCTCGCAAAGCCGGGCGCACAGTGTCTGTTTGTCGCCAAAGGATAGGAAGGGATTTAAAAACCGTACCTGGCCGGATGTGATCTCGTCGACGTTATTTTTGATATTTTCTGCGTAGGAAGTCACGATCGGGCAGTTGTAGTGGTTGTTGGAATCCGGAAATTCGTTGCGCTCATAGGGAATACAGGGGTAGAAAATGAAGTCCGCCTTTTCCCGAATCAGCCAGGAGACATGGCCGTGCGCCAGCTTGGCCGGGTAGCATTCAGATTCACTGGGAATCGACTCGATGCCAAGCTCGTAAATCTTGCGGCTGCTCGGCGGTGACAGCAGCACAGAAAAGCCCAGCTGACGGAAAAATACCGCCCAGAAGGGATAATTTTCATACATATTGAGCACCCGCGGAATGCCGACTACGCCCCGCGCGGCTTCGTTGGGAGCTAAGGGCTTATAATCGAACAAAATCTGGTTCTTATACTCAAAGAGGTTGGGAATCTGCTCCTTATTCTTTTCCAACCCAAGACCCTTTTCACAGCGGTTGCCGGTGATATAGCGACGGTTGCCGGAAAACTGATTGATGGTCAGCAGGCAGCTGTTGGTACAGCCCTTGCAGCGGGACAGCTTGGTATCGAAGGTCAGCGCGTTGATCGCCTCAATGGAGAGCATAGAGGAGGGGGTATCCGCTTCATGACGCTCTCTGGCGATCAGTGCGGCGCCGAACGCGCCCATAATGCCGGCAATATCCGGGCGGATGGCCATGCAGCCGGAGATCTTCTCGAAGCTTCGCAGCACGGCATCGTTGTAAAAGGTGCCTCCCTGTACGACGATGTGCTGCCCCAAATCCTTGGCGTCCGAGACCTTGATGACCTTAAACAAGGCGTTTTTAATCACCGAGTAGGCCAGACCGGCGGAGATATCTGCGACTT
>CAMULB010000284.1 GCA_947089585.1 uncultured Lachnospiraceae bacterium
CGGGTGTCGGGCACCATCTATCACAAGGAAGAACGGGAAGAAGAGGTTCTATATTATCTTAAAAATTCTTATTTGAATCAAATGGGCCGTGTTTCGTGCGGCCGAATTCTGGTTTATCATCAGGCCGATGTATATTCGATCGGCGATACCATAGAGGTGACAGGAACGGGAAGCGAATTTCGTTCGGCGAGAAATGAAGGAAATTTTGATGAAAAATCCTACTATTTTGGCAAAGGGATTTTATTTCGTCTACGTGCGCAGACCATAGTACGGACAAAACGGGCGAGATTTGCCTGGCGGGAAACTCTGTATCGTCTGAAAAAGAACATGGTGCAGGTCTATGTGCGTCATTTGCCAAAGGAAGAGGCGGGCGTGCTGAGTATGATGACGCTGGGTGAGAAGGGACTTTTAGATCCAGAGATCAAAAAGCTGTACCAGCAGGCGGGTATTTCTCATGTACTGGCAATTTCGGGCCTGCATATTTCACTTTTGGGTATGGGAATGTACCGATTTTTGCGAAGGAGGGAAATTTCGTATCGAAAGAGCTGCTGTATGGCGGGCGCTGCGGTGCTGTGCTTCGGACAACTCTCTGGCATGGAATTATCGGCAAGACGGGCGGTGTTGATGTTTTTGGTGCTGCTCGTGGGGCAGGCGTTCGGAATGGCTTATGATTCGGTGACGGCCCTTTCTCTGGCCGCGCTGATTCAGCTGTGGGAATATCCGCAGAGCCTGAAGCAGGCGAGCTTTCTGTTTTCCTACGGCGCGGTGCTGGCTGTCGTTGTGGCAGCACGGATTTGGAAAGATTTCTGCCGGAGTAGTTTGCCGGAAAAAAGAAGGGGGAAGGGAAAAGAAGGTGCGGGAAAGAAAGCGCTGTCCCTTTTTTCGGAGGCTCTGGTGATGAGCAGCCTGATTCAGCTGGTGACATTGCCGCTGACGGTGTATTTTTATTATGAATGTTCGGTTTATGCGGTGCTGGCGAACGGCTTGCTGCTGCCGTTGATGGGTCTGCTGCTGCTGTTTGGGCTGCTGGGCGGAGCGGTCGGACTCTTTTGCGCCCCTCTGTCGGCCCTGCTGCTGCAGCCGGCGCACTGGCTGCTTGACTGGAATGCCTTCGTTTGTGGAAAACTGCAGCGCCTTCCAGGGGCGGTGTGGATTACCGGACGGCCGCAGCCGGTGTGGATGGTCGGATATTATCTGGTTTTGGCGTTATCGCTGTGTGTGATGTATGGTCTGATAAAAATGAAGGAGAGGCGGCGAAGGGCCTGGCAGCGAGGACAGCGCGTATCGGAGCAGGTCCGGAGGGAACGAAGCCCAAAGGAGAGCGGAAAGAAGCGCGCCCCTTGTGTTTTGGCAGCGAGGACGGCGTTTGTCTGCGGCGCTCCGATGGTTGTTCTGCTGCTGCTTTTGCTGCATGCAGGGGCCAGAGGAAGGACCGAAATCTGTTTTCTCGATGTGGGCCAGGGGGATGGAATTTTGATTCAGACAGAGGAAGCGGCGTTTTTTGTTGACGGCGGCAGCAGCGATCAGCGTCACGTGGGGGAATACCAGATTTTGAGCTTTTTAAAAAGCCGCGGGATCGGGCGGATTTCCGGCTGGTTTGTCTCTCATGCGGATGGGGATCATATTTCTGGTTTAAAAGAGGTGTGGGAATCGGGGTATCGCATCGAGCATCTGTTTTTAGCCAAGGGAATGGTCAAGGATGATGCATGGGAGGAGCTCTGTACGCTGGCTTGGCAGTACGGCACCAAGCTTGGTACGCTGCAGCCAGGGGATGTACTGCGCAGCGGCTCGCTTGAGCTGATCTGTCTTGCGCCCTGGGAACAGCAATCTGACCGCAACGAGGGGTCACTGGTACTGTTGGCAAAGCTGTGGGAAGCGGAAGCACAGGGAGCGAAGGAGGGGAAAAAAGCGTCCGAAGCGCCGCGGGAAGCGGACGGTTGTCTGCGCATATTACTTGCCGGGGACATCGGGGAACGGACGGAGCGGCTGCTGCTTGAGCGATATCCCAGACTTGCGGCTGATTTGTACAAGGCGTCGCACCATGGCTCAAACGGTTCCAGCAGTGAAGCATTGCTGGAGAGGCTTAAGCCGGCGCTGACTGTAATTTCCTGCGGGGCGAACAACCGTTACGGCCATCCGGGGAAGGCGGCGACGGCGCGGATCAAACGCTGCGGCAGTCGGATGCTTACCACGATGGACGGCGGACAGATCACGGTAAAATGGCATCGGGGGCGGATTGCGGTTGGGTGCTATTGTCAATTTTAGAGTTGTCACCAGAGTGTGAAAATGATATTATCAGAACCATATAGAAAGGAAAATTACATGGAATACGATTGTTTGATTATTGACGACGAAAAGCTGCTGGCGGACAGTACGGCAGAATATTTTAATTTGTTTGGCGTGCGAACCGCGGCCGTTTATGGCGCCGGGGCATGCGAGGATTTTTTGCAGCGGCACCGGGTCGGCTTGCTTTTGCTGGACATCAATCTGGAGGACGGCAGCGGATTTACGCTGTGCCGTCGGCTTCGGGAGCGCAGCGATATGCCGATTTTGTTTATCTCGGCGCGGTCGAGCGACGACGATCAGATTATGGCGCTGCAAATCGGCGGGGACGATTACATCCAGAAGCCGTATTCGCTCGGCGTTTTGCTGGCCAAGGTGAAGGCGGTGCTGAAACGCTATGGGTTCGGCCGCGAGAAGGCATGCTATACGGATTCCAGGCTGAGCATTGATTTTTTGGCCAATCAGGTTCTGGTGGAGGGAACCCCGAAAAAAATGACGATGCTCGAATTTAAGCTGTTGGCGTATCTGGTGCAGAACCGTGAGCGGGTGGTGCCCAAGCAAGAGCTGTTTGAGCAGGTATGGGAAAATAAATTTACCGGCGACGGGACGCTGAACGTACATATCCGAAAGATTCGTGAGGCAATCGAGCAAAATCCCAATCACCCACGCTATATTCTCACCTTTTGGGGACAGGGATACAAATTTGAAGGGAGCAGGGGATGAGACGATGGACTGCTCTGCGCTGGCTGCTGCTGCCGGCCGCGCTTGAGATAACGCTGTTGGTGATTTTTTGCT
>CAMULB010000285.1 GCA_947089585.1 uncultured Lachnospiraceae bacterium
AAATACAATCTCGTACTCCAATCCCTTTGCGCTGTGCAGCGTCGCCAGCGAAACACAGTCTCCACGCTCCTTTTGGCACTCCTGTTGACGCTTTTGCTCCTCGCGATACTGCTCCATCGCCGCAAACCATGCTTCATAGGTAGGAAATTCCCGCGCGCCCTCCTGCAGCTCGTCTAAGACCTCAAGCAGCTCGTCCTCCTTGATGTGACGATATGCGGCATACTCCTTCAAATAGGCTTCATAGCCCACGGCATTGCGAATGTAATTGATCGCTGCAAAGGGGGAAATGCGTGACAGAACCCGCAGATCGACCTCCAGCTGCTCCACACGCTCCGCAACCCAAGGCTGTTTGACCTGATAAAAATATGCGGCCCAGTCTGCAAAGGACACCTGCGGCTCCTCTAAGCTTTCACGGGAAAGATAACGCTTGGGCCGGTTCATAATCTGCAGTACATCCGCCCGGCTGCGGCTCCCCAAGGCCAGACGAATATAAGCCAAAACATCCCGCGCTACCCAGTGCTCGTACAGATTGGGAATCACATCACGACTGGCAAAGGGAATGTTGTAGGCCATCAGCTGTCCCATCAGCTGTCGCGGCTGAGTATTGGTGCGAAACAGCACGGCCATCGTGCCATACGCATACCCCTGCGTTCGATAGGCCAATATTTTTTTCGCCACCTGCTGATTCTGCTGAAATTGATCAGCAAATGCGCAAATCTCCGGCCACTCCCCCACCGAACGATTGGCGTGAATCTTTTTATCAAAACGCGTCTCGTTATGGCCGATCAAACGCAGCGCGCTCTCAACGATTCGCCCCTGCGAACGATAATTCACGTCCAGAAGCACCCGTTTGGCATTGGGATAGACATGCTCAAACGAAAGCATCAGCTCCGGCTTCGCACCCCGGAAACGGTAAATCGACTGGTCATCGTCTCCGACGACAAATAGATTGTCCTCCGGCTTGGCCAGCATTTGAATAATTTCAAAAGGCAGCAGGCCGATATCCTGAAATTCGTCGATTAATATGTAACGAAATCGCTGCTGCCAGCCCCGCAAAATATCCGGCCGCTGCGTCAAAAGCTCCTGACAATAAACCAGCATATCATCAAAATCAATCAGCCGCCGCTTACGCATCGCCTGTCCATACGCCTGAAAAACCTTCTGAAAAATGTCCTGCGCACAGCTCTGCGGATAAAAATTGGCCAACGACGCCTTCGTATTTTTGATCAGGCCGATCTCCGACAACAGCTCCTGGATCAGCTCTTTTTCATCCTCATATTCCAACTGCAGACGGTCGATGATCTCCCGCATCAGCGCATATTGCTGCTCCGAACGGATGATATTTTCTCCGCGAAACCCATAAGCATGCTTCAAAATACCAAAAAAGACCCCGTGAAAGGTGCCGAACGTCACCGGATAACCGCCGCCCATCTCCTTTTGAAAACGTGTCCTCATCTCTTCGGCCGCCGCCTTGGTAAAGGTAATCACCAGAATCCGCGAAGGGTCTGCATGGCGGTCTGTAATCAGCTGCTTGGTTCGTTGTGTGATCACGGTCGTCTTGCCAGACCCAGGGCCAGCCAGTACCAGCATGGGCCCTGTGTCATGTCTGGCCGCTTCCGCCTGAGAAGTGTTCAGACTCATAGATTTGTTATAACGCCCCCTCCAGCTTATCAATCGCCGCCCGCAGACGAAGCAGAGATTCCTCCTTGCCGAGAATCTCCATGATCTCAGTCGCCCCGCCCGGCGTCATCTGTTTGCCGGACACAGCCGTGCGCACCGGCCACATCACATAGCCGTTTTTCACGCCTTTTTCAGCCACATATTCCGTCAGCGTCTGATAGAGCGCGTCATTGCTGTAATCCTCCTGCGCCTCCAGGCGGGGAAGCAGCTCCTTTAAGACCTCCAGTGCGCTTTCCGGCGTTGTCTTCATCTTCTTATGCGCATACATTGCACAATCGTATTCCGGCACCTGTTCAAAGAAATCCACATGCTCGACCAGATCAGGATAGACCTCAATTCTGGTCTTTACCAACGCTGCAATCTTTTGCAAATCAAAATCCCTGGTAAGCACCTGACGCAAATACGGCTCGGCCTGCGCGTAAAACGTTTCAAAGTCCATTGCCTTTAGGTACTCTCCGTTCATCCAACGCAGCTTCACGATATCAAACACAGCCGGCGACTTGCTGATTCTATGGTAATCAAATGCTTCAATCAGTTCCTGTAAGGAATAAATCTCCCGATTCTCCTCCGGGCTCCAGCCCAGCAGCGCAATATAATTGACCACCGCCTCGGCCACAAAGCCCTGCTGCATCAGGTCCTCAAAAGAGGCATGTCCGCTGCGCTTCGACAGCTTCTTGTGGTTCTCATCCGTGATCAGCGGCAAATGCACATAGACCGGAACCTCCCAGCCAAACGCCTCGTACAGACGGACATATTTGGGCGACGAGGAGAGGTACTCATTGCCCCGCACCACATGGGTAATCTGCATCGTATGATCATCGACCACATTGGCAAAATTATAGGTCGGATAGCCGTCGGATTTAATCAAAATCATATCGTCGAGCTCAGAATTGGGCACGGTTATATCCCCGTAGAGCTCATCATGAAACGTCGTCGTTCCCTCCTTGGGGTTATTCTGACGAATGACATAAGGCTTTCCCGCCGCCAGATTGGCCTCCACCTCTTCCTTGCTCAAGGAAAGACAATGCTTGTCGTAGATCGTAATCTCCTTGCCCTCCACAACCTCACTCTTCAAGGAAGCCAGACGCTCCTTATCACAAAAGCAGTAATAGGCCTCTCCCTTCTCCACCAGCTGCTTGGCATAATCGAGATAAATTCCCGTCTTCATACGCTCACTCTGCACATAAGGCCCAAAACCGCCGTCCTTGTCCGGCCCCTCATCATGCACAAGCCCCGCCTGATCCATCGTGCGGTAAATAATCTCGGTCGCCCCTTCCACAAACCGCTCCTGATCTGTATCTTCAATGCGCAGCATAAAATCTCCGCCCGCATGCTTGGCAATCAAAAATTCATATAAAGCAGACCGCAGATTTCCCACATGCATCTTTC
>CAMULB010000286.1 GCA_947089585.1 uncultured Lachnospiraceae bacterium
TGGAACGTGATGCGCCGGCGATAGCAGCCTGTGGCTGAGCGCGCCGTCGTTCGTAATCAGCAGGAGGCCTTCCGTATCAAGATCCAGCCGGCCGACTGGGAACAGATCGCTGCGTACACTTTCGATGTAATCCAATACAGTCGGATGGCGATCGTCAGAAACGGCGCTGACACAGCCGGCCGGCTTATAGAGCATATAGTATTCATAGGCCGCATAGACGATCGGCTTCCCCTCAAAACAGACGGTATCCGTCTGCGGGTCAATCTTTTGTTCCGGGCGGCAGTCGGTTTTCCCGTTGACTGCAACCATCCTCTTTTTGAGAAATTGCTTTACCTGGCTGCGGGTGCCGACTCCCATCTCGGCCAAAAATTTGTCCAGTCGGATCATGCGTTTCTCCTTTTTCAAATACGCGTGCAGATCGTACTTCATCCGTATCGCAAATACGCCATCCGGTCAGATACGTACTAATAGAATACATACTTTAGCTTCCGTTCCTCCAGCGACTGAAGTGCTGCAAAGGGATTGATGCTCATCTCACTTCCGTCCGGCCGATTGACATAGATCCCCAAATGCAAATGGACGTCAAAATTTCCGACCGTCCCTTCGATCTCGCTGTAGCCGCTGTCCCCCATAAAGCCAATCCATTCACCGGCCCGCACGGTGTCTCCCGGCTGAAAATCCCTGGCGTAATCGTAGAGATGGGCATAATAAAAATACCCGCCGTGCGGGGAACGAATGCCAAGACGGTAGCCGCCCTTCGTCAGCCATCCGATCTGTTCGACGACTCCGTCGGTCATGCTGACAATCGGATAGCGCCCCCGTTCATTGACCGAGGCCATCAGATCGGTGCCTTCGTGCCCCCGCTTCCCGCCAAAGGTACGCTCATACATCCAGGAATCGACATAAGAAACATCCATCTGATCGTGAACAATCGAGCGGGGCACCGGAAAATAGACCAAATCCTCCCATACGGCCGTGAGATATCCCTTCAAAGTCTGATATTCCTCCGGCCGGCTGTCCCGGAATTGTTTGCGATAACGCTGCAGCGTGTGTTTCTCCTCTGCCCCACTCATCAAATACAGACACAGATAGTCCTCCCAGGAGAGCAGATCTTCCTCTTGCCCCCACTGCCGAAATTGTGCCAGCAAATCCGGCGATACCTTTTGCGCTCTTACCTTCTCAATTGTTTCTTCCGTCGCAAATAAGCGGTTTATCTTCGCCAGATCACGGCAGTGCTCCTGCATCCAGAGGATCAAAAGCACCAGCCCCGCAATCGAAAGCAGCATGTACGAAACGCTCCTGTTTTTCAATTGATTTCGCCCTTTTTATTTTCTTATTTCGCTCTTCTTAAAAATTCGACCAACAGCCGCCATACCCGTTCGGTGGAGGAGATACTCAAACGCTCCTGGGGCGTATGGATATCATAGTTGTTGGGCCCGAAGGAAATGCAGTCCAAGCCTTTCAGCTTACCGGATAAAAGCCCGCATTCCAGTCCCGCATGGATCGCCGCAAGCTTCGGCTCCTGGCCAAACAAGTCGCGGTAGCAGTCCGCCATCAGTTCGCGCATCTGCGAATTGGCCCGATACTCCCAGGCCGGATAATCCCCGGAAAGCTTGACCTCACCGCCCAAAAATTCCGTCAAATGGCACAAGCGGTCGGTTACTTCGTATTTTCTGCTGGTGACGCTGCTGCGCACAGAAAAATGCACATTCAACGCGTCCGTTCCAAGCTTGAGAATGCCTGGGTTCAAGGAGGTCTCGACCAGCTGCATCATCTCCTGGCTCATATGCTGAACGCCGACCGGCATCATGCGCAAAAACAGCAGCACCTTCGTCAAGGAAGCCGCATCGAGCACGGAATAGACATCCATCTGTCCGAAGGAAACCGAGATCTGGATCTTTGGATCGGACACCGCATATTCCTTGCGCAATGTACGCTCCCACTCCTTCAACGCCTCCGTTACCACAGCCGTTTTGGCAGGATCAATGACCAGGGTAGCCGTGATCTCGCGCGGAATCGCATTATCCATCAGTCCGCCGGTCAGACCAGACACTTGAACATCCACCGTATCCTGCAGCGCTTTGAGAATTCGGCCCGCGACCGCAATCGCATTGGCCCGTCCCTTGTGAATCTCTGCCCCGGAGTGACCGCCCAGCAGCCCGTGCAGCTTAAAATCGTAGCGCAGTCCCTCCTTCTTGGTATAAGAAACCGGCAGCGTACAGTCTGCCCGCAGGCCCCCGGCACAGCTGGTGAGAAAAACGCCTTCTTCATCGGAATCAAGGTTCAACAGACGACGCCCCTTTAACATAGAAACGTCGATGGACTCTGCCCCTAGCATTCCCGTCTCTTCGTCTACGGTCAGCACTACTTCCAGCGGCGGATGACAAAGCTCGCTGCTGTCAAGAATGGCAAACGCATAGGCGATGGCAATGCCGTCGTCCCCGCCCAGGGTCGTGCCCTGTGCCTTGAGAAAATCCCCGTCTACATAGAGCTGCAGCCCTTCTTTTGCAAAATCAATCGCACAATCGGCTTCTTTTTCGCAGACCATATCCATATGCCCCTGCAGAATCACCGGCTCCGACTGCTCATAGCCCGGCGTACCCGGCTTGAAAATAATCACATTATTGTGATCGTCCTGACAATAGGAAAGTCCCCGCTTCTTGGCGAACGACACACAGTAATCGCTGATTTGCTTTGTATTTCCGGATCCGTGCGGAATTGCGCAGATCTCCTCAAAAAAATGAAACACCTTGCCCGGCTCTAAGTTTTTGCAAACTCCCATTTGTTTTTACCTCCGTCATATCATATTTATGGCAGGCCCCCATATAATATACTATGAAAAAAATTGTGTATAGTATCATCTTAACCATTCTGGTCGGTTACATACTGCTCGCGCCTCAAAATGCGATCCAGGCCGCCTCCTTCGGGCTCACGCTGTGGTATACGAATATGCTGCCCACGCTGCTTCCGTTTGCCATTCTCTCGTATATCTTTGTGGCCTCTGGTCTGCTGCTTGGCCCTTGCCGGCTGCTGCACCGCTGCTTAAGGTATCTGCTGCCCGTCAG
>CAMULB010000287.1 GCA_947089585.1 uncultured Lachnospiraceae bacterium
AAGAGGTAAAATATTGCTTCGCAATTGTGCTCGGCGCGCAAAGTGTCCAAGCCCTTCATGAGTGAGGGGTTAGGGGAGCTGAAGTGGACCTGCCCACTTTGTTCTTCGGAGGAAAGTGCGTCCTGTTTCTGATGTGCGCCTTGAATCATCCGTGCCGGTACTTTACAAACGAGGTTGAATGAGATAAGATAAGACGTAGGAGACAGAAGATAAAAATACAGAAAGCGGGGAAGCCCAATGGCTCGTCTGATTACAGATTTTTATAAAGGGACGGATGTCTATTCGGATGGATGCATCGAGGATCAGATTTTAGAAATTGCTGCGAGGGGAGCGGGATTGGAGGAGTTTCTCACAGAGGAAGTACCTTATCCGATTGTGTATCACCTGTCCAGGGAGCGGGAAAATATTTTGTGCTGGTATCCGTTCGATCAAGGGGCGCATATTCTGGAGGTGGGCGCGGGCTGCGGCGCGTTATCCGGCGCTCTTTGCAGAAATGAGGTACAAGTGACCAGTGTGGATCTCTCCTTGAAGCGTTCCCGTATCAATTATGAACGGAATCAGCAGTATGAGAATTTGCAGATTTATGTGGGCAACTTAAATGATATGGTTTTTGCGGAGCAATTTGACTATATCATTTTAAACGGCGTGTTGGAATATGCGCTGAGCTTTACCGAGGGCAGCCATCCCTATGAAACATTTTTAGAGAATCAGCTCAAATATCTCAAAAAAGACGGAAAATTACTGCTTGCGATCGAGAACCGTTTGGGCCTGAAGTATTTTGCAGGAGCGCCTGAGGACCATACCGACGCAGTCGGGCTGGGACTGAATCGCTACCGCGGGAATCGGAGTGTCAGGACGTTTTCCAAGACCGAGCTGACCAGTCTGTTGAAGGCATGCGGTCTTGAACACATCCGGTTTTATTATCCCTATCCCGATTACAAATTTCCAAATGAGATTTTTACGGACGAGACCTTGCAGAAGAACGGCTATGGCAGAGACTATTATAATTATTTGGAAGGCAGGCTGGAGCTTTTTTCAGAAAGTATGGTAGCGCAGGATTTGGCCAGGGAAGACATCGCCGGAACATTGGCCAATTCCTTTTTGGTGGAAGCCAAAAGAACGGACTGGAAAGAGGAAAAGGAAATCCTCTATGTAAAAATAAACAGCGACCGCGCGCAGCAGTTCCGTATCGTTACCAGGATCGAACGGGAAAACGGCGCATGTCAGGTATACAAATGGGCCATGTCAGAGGAAGCGAAAGCGCATGTAGAACGAATGTGGAAGCAGGAGAATCAGTGGCAGCTTGGCAAATATGCCTGTCTGGCCGGAACCTGGGATGGGACGGGCGTATGCTATCCGTATTTGCAGGAGGATACATTGGATCGAAGGATCTTTGAATGCATTGACAGAGGGAATCGGGCGGAGATTGTTTGGATTTTGCAGGATGTATTTGCAAACGCGTTTTTGGAGACAAAGGAATGCGGCGCCGAGCTTTACAGCGAGCCGTTTTTGCAGGTATTCGGCAAAGAGAAGCGAGATTCTGTGTGGGAGTGTGTGCGGCCCGCCAATGTCGATTTGATCTGCAACAATATTTTTCAGACAGAAGACGGGTATAAGATGATCGACGGCGAATGGATTTTTGATTTTTGGGTTCCAAAGCCATTCATTCTCTTTCGGACCTTGAATGAATTGTATGCCAGACATGCCGGATTGGAAGTTTTGATTCATCAGGAAGAAATGTTTGCGTTATTTCAGCTGGAGCGTGCCGATATTCCTGTATTTTCAGCATGGAATCAGCATTTTACAGAATGCTATGTGAAGGCCAATGAGATGCGCTATTTTGCGCGGGAAAAGCAAACGCTTCATTTAACGGACGCTTATTTACGGAATCGGCGGATGCAGGCCGCGGTCTATGTGGATTATGGCGAAGGCTTTACGGAGGAGAAAAAAATTAGTCTGCAGCAGATGCTGGAGTACGGAACGTTTTCTTTGACCTGCGAGCTGCCGGATGCGGAAAAGATTCAGGCGCTGCGTTTTGATCCCGTGGAGGAGCGGATTTGCAAATGTCTGGTTCAGGTCAGAAGGGGCGAACAGCTGCTGCGCTTAGAGCCGTCGGGCGCGGCGCGCAGAACCGCGGATTTTGACGAGTTTGAAACAATTGATCCACAATATGCGGTGCCGCTGGACTGGATTGAGGGAAACCGGATTCGTCTGGAAGGAAGAATCTTCTATGGCTCAGACCAGGAAGCGATCGCGTGCTTAGCTCAGGCGCAGAGCCGCCTGGAATCTGAAAAGCAGCTTTTAAGGATGCAGCTTGACGATATTTATGCGAGCAGAACGTGGAAGCTTAGGCAGACAATCAGAAAAATTTTCGGGAAATAGAGGGAGTAAAGAAGTGGGTTATCATCAAGTCGATATTATCATACCAATTTATAATGCTTATGAGGATTTAAAGCTTTGCGTAGAAAGTGTAAAAACGTACACCGATTTATCCAGGCATCGTTTGATCTTAATTGACGACTGCAGCAGCGACGCGCGGATTCGTCCGTTTCTCAAGCAGCAGGAGTAAGCAGGGGCGCTTGTGATTGAGAACGAGAGAAATAAGGGGTTTTCCGAAAATGTCAATACTGGCATCGCCTGCAGCAGCGATCATGATGTTCTTTTGCTGAATTCCGATACGGTCGTGACAAGAGGGTGGCTTGAAAAAATCATTGCCTGCGCATACGACTCCGAAGAAATCGGTACGGTGACGCCGATGTCGAATGCGGCGACCCTGTGCTCTGTGCCGGAGATGTGCGTAGACAACCCGATCCCCGAAGGGCTGACGATTGCAGAATTTGGGGAGCTGATCGAGCGGTGCAGCCTGAAGCGGTATCCCAGAATCTCGGTGGCGGTCGGATTTTGTATGTTCATTAAGCGGGCAGTCCTTGACGAGGTCGGACTGTTTGACGCGAAGACCTTTGGGCGCGGCTATGGTGAAGAAAATGATTTCTGCAACCGGGCGGAGCAGCTGGGCTATATTCACGTCATGTGCGACGATACATTTGTGTA
>CAMULB010000288.1 GCA_947089585.1 uncultured Lachnospiraceae bacterium
TATATGTGAAGGAAGCCCTTGACAGAACAAAAATCCCGTGCTATGATGCAAGAGGATAAAATCCCGACTAATTTACTTGGGATTTTAAATGCACCATGTAAAGAAGGGATGAGCAGGTGAAATTATCGACGAAGGGAAGGTATGGGCTGCGGGCGTTTATCGACCTTGCGGTTTATGAAGAGGAAGAGCCGGTGTCTTTGGCCAGCATTGCGGCCAGACAGGAGATTTCCCTCTCCTATTTGGAACAGCTGATGGCGAAGCTGAAGCGGGCCGGGCTGGTGGAGAGCATCCGCGGCGTCAATGGCGGCTATCGTCTGGCGAAGCCGGCGGAGGAGATTTCCGTGGGCGATGTGCTCAGGGCTCTGGAGGGAGATCTGGCTCCGGTCGAATGCGCAGGCATCCGTCCCGACGGGGAGAACCATTGTACCGGCTCCGGCTCTTGTGTCAGCAGGATTGTCTGGAAGCGCATCAACGATAGCATCAACCAGACCGTTGACAGTATTTTTATTGGAGAATTGGTCAAAGAAAGTAAGAAAGCATAGAGGTGAGACGATGGAACGAATGATTTATCTGGATAACGCGGCGACCACCAGGACGGCGCCGGAGGTAGTGGAGGCCATGCTGCCGTTTTTTACGGAATATTATGGAAACGCTTCCACGGTCTATGGTCTGGGGAGTAAGAGCAAGGAAGCCATTTCCAAAGCGAGAGAGACGATTGCGGACGCGCTGCATGCCAAGGCAAACGAGATTTATTTTACCGGCGGCGGAAGCGAGGCGGATAATTGGGCGCTAAAGGCGACGGCGGAGGCTTATCAGGACAAGGGGAAGCACATCATTACTTCTAAGATTGAGCACCATGCCGTTTTGCATACCTGTGAATACCTGGAACAGAAGGGATTTGCCGTCACCTATCTCGATGTAGATGAGAACGGAATGATCAAGCTCGATCAGCTGAAAGCGGCGATCCGCGAGGATACGATTTTAATCAGCATTATGTTTGCAAACAATGAGATCGGCACGATTGAGCCGATTGCCGAGATCGGCGCTTTGGCCAAGGAACACGGCGTTCTTTTTCACACCGATGCGGTACAGGCATTCGGACAGGTGCCGATTGATGTGGACGCGCTGGGAATCGACATGCTGAGCGCCAGCGGCCATAAGCTGAACGGGCCCAAGGGCGTGGGCTTTTTATATATCCGCAAGGGTGTGAAGAGTCGTTCCCTAATCCACGGCGGGGCACAGGAGCGCAAGCGTCGGGCCGGCACCGAGAACGTTCCGGGAATCGTGGGCATGGGAAGAGCGACCGAGCTGGCAATCACGACAATGGCGGAACGCACCGCGAAGGAGCGCGAGCTGCGAGATTATCTGCTGACGCGCGTGTTGAAGGAGGTTCCGTTTACCAGAGTCAACGGTTCGCGCACCAGCCGTCTGCCCAACAACGCCAATTTCTGTTTCCAGTTTATCGAAGGGGAATCGCTGCTGATTATGCTGGATATGGAGGGAATCTGCGGTTCGTCCGGTTCGGCCTGCACCTCAGGCTCGCTTGACCCGTCGCATGTGCTTTTGGCGATCGGTCTGCCGCATGAGATTGCGCACGGCTCTCTGCGCCTGACGCTGGGCGATGAGACGACGAAGGAGGAGATCGACTTTACGATCGAGGCGATTAAGAAGATTGTGTCACAGCTGCGGGATATGTCCCCGCTCTATGAGGATTATATGAAAAAACAGGCGTAGCGTTTGTCCAGGCAGGCATTTTTATAAGCGGGATCAATGGGATGTCCCGCTGCGCATAGAAGCTATTTACGCAACGCGCAGCCGTCTGCGGAAAAATAAAAAGGAACTGTTTCAGGAGGAAGCATTATGTATAGTGAAAAGGTAATGGACCATTTTAAAAATCCCCGCAATATGGGAGAGATCGAGAATGCCAGCGGCGTAGGCACCGTCGGCAATGCGAAATGCGGAGATATCATGCGCATGTTTTTGGATATCGACGACAACGGCGTGATTCAGGAGGTAAAATTCAAGACCTTTGGCTGCGGCGCCGCCGTGGCCACCAGCAGCATGGCGACCGAGCTGGTGAAGGGCAAGACGATTCAGGAGGCTCTTCAAGTGACCAACAAGGCCGTGATGGAGGCGTTGGACGGACTTCCGCCGGTTAAGGTGCATTGCTCCCTGCTGGCGGAGGAAGCCATTCACGCGGCGCTGTGGGATTATGCCGAGAAGCATGGGATCCAGATCGAAGGGCTGAAGAAACCAAAGGATGATATCAGCGAGGAAGAAGAGGAAGAAGAATATTAAAGATGGCGAAGCAAAGGGTAATCGTCGGCATGTCCGGCGGGGTGGATTCCTCGGTGGCGGCTTATCTGCTCAAGGAACAGGGCTATGAGGTAATCGGCGTCACAATGCAGGTTTGGCAGCAGGAGCAGGCGGCAAAGGACGGAGGCTGCTGCGGATTAGAAGCGGTGGAGGATGCCCGCCGGGTGGCCGAGACACTTGGGATTCCCTACTATGTGATGAATTTCCGCCGTGATTTTAAGGAAAAGGTGATCGACTATTTTACCGCGGAGTATATGCGGGGCAGGACGCCCAATCCCTGTATTGCCTGCAATCGCTATATCAAATGGCAGGCGCTGCTGCAAAAGAGCCTTGCCCTCGGCGCGGACTATATTGCCACCGGACATTATGCCCGCATCGTGCAGCTGGCAAACGGGCGTTATACCTTAAAAACAGCCGCCTCCTCGGCCAAAGATCAGACGTATGCCCTCTATAATCTGACGCAGCATCAGCTGGCGCATACCTTGATGCCGGTGGGCGCGTATGCTAAGGATGAGATTCGCGCGATGGCAGAGCAAATCGGCTTGCGCACGGCCAATAAGCCGGACAGCCAGGAGATCTGCTTTGTGCCTGACGGCGATTATGCATCCTTTATCGTCCGTGAAACAGGCGGCGAGGCTTTGCCGGAGGGTGATTTTGTGACCAGAGACGGAATCGTGCTCGGCC
>CAMULB010000289.1 GCA_947089585.1 uncultured Lachnospiraceae bacterium
GGGGTAATTGTCCAGGATCTTGGAGTGTTATCGTTTGTGCGCGCGCATTTTCCCGCGCTGGCCTGCCATGCCAGTACACAGATGACGATCACCGGGCCCTATGGCGCGCAGATGGCCAAGGCGCTTGGGTGTGTGCGTATTGTTCCGGCACGGGAGCTCTCTCTGGAGGAGATTCGAGCAATTCGCCGGCAAACAGATCTGGAGATTGAGGTGTTTGTACACGGTGCGCTGTGCTACTGTTATTCCGGACAGTGCCTGTTCAGCAGTATGCTGGGCGGACGCAGCGGGAATCGGGGCCGGTGCGCGCAGCCCTGCCGCCTTCCCTATCAAAATGGGGGACGGGAGCAGTATTTGCTCAGTATGAAGGATTTGTGCGCAATTGAGCGCTTGCCGGAGCTTTTCGATGCAGGTGTATCCTCTTTAAAGATCGAGGGCAGGATGAAGCAGCTGGAGTATGCCGCCGGAGTAACGGCCATTTACCGGAAGTATCTCGATCGCCTGCAGTCCGCGTCAAAGGAGAAATATCGTGTCTCGGCGCAGGATCTGCAGCGTCTTAAGGAGCTTGGCAGCCGCAGCGGATTTACCGAAGGATATTTGGAGCAGAAAAACGGCCCTGGCATGATGGCCATGAAGCAGCCGGCTCACACCAAATGTAAGGATGAATTTGCAGAAGCGGTGCGCCGCCGCTATCAGAATCAGGAATTGCAAGAAAAAATAAAGGGAACCTTAAAGCTTTCCCAAGAATTACCGGCAGAGCTTGTGCTACAATATCAGGAGATGACGGTGACGGTACAAGGCGATGTGGTGCAGAGAGCGAAAAAATGCCCGCTGACGGAAGCAGAGCTGGCGGAACGAATCAAAAAGACCGGCGGAAGCGGTTTTGTATTCGATGCATTGCAGCTGGAGATAGAGACGGACAGCTTTCTTCCGGTGGGAGCTTTAAACCGGCTGCGGCGGGAAGGGCTGGCTGCCTTAGAAGCAAGAATTTTGGAACAATATCGCCGAGAGAGCGAAGGATCTCAGACGGAGACGTCAAAGAAGCACATACAGGAGAGCATCACGGCGCAGGAGAGCTCCGCAGTTCGCGAGGGCTTAGCGGTGCCAGAAAAGCAGAACGATCAAAAATTAGAATCGGCTGGCCAGCCGTCATTTGCCAAAGCACACTCCCAGCCGTATCTTGCCGTCTCTGCCTGCACGCTGAAGCAAGCGGATCTTTTATTAAATGTTCCTTTTATCAATCGCATTTATATAGATGAATCCGCATTTTCACGCGATACAGAGGTACAGCAGCTGTCTGCATTCACTGAGGTGGTTCACGGGGCCGGGAAGGAAATCTATTACCAGATGCCTCGCATTGTGCGGCAGGAAGCGGCAGCATGGTATCGGGACAATCTGCCTGCCCTGGTGTCAACCGGCGTGGACGGCTTTGTGGCGACAAATCTGGACAGCGCGGGTCTTTTACTTGCGTTTGCTTGCCAGCGCCTGTCAAAAACAGGGCAGCAGCTGACAGAGACAGAGATGTCTGGATTGGAACTGGTGAAAAAGCCGTCACAGGGCTGGCGTCTGCTGGCGGACAGCAGTCTCTATGTCTGGTCTGCTTCGGCCAAGGAGACGTTGCTGAAGCTGGGGTTTGACGGTTTTACGCTTCCGTTGGAAGCGCGGGAAGCAGAGCTCGCCAATCGCGGCTATACCGGCGGGGAGATGATACTTTACGGTTATCTGCCGCTGATGGTCAGTGCACAGTGTGTGGTTAAAAATACATCCGGCTGCAGCAGGAAATCGTGCTTGACGATGCAAAAGGACCGAATGGGAAAGTGCTTTCCCGTTTACAGTGACTGTAAAAACTGCTGTAATATTCTTTATAATTCCAGTCCCTTGTCGCTGCTGCATCAGGAATACGCTGTGACAAGGCTGAAGGCTAAGGGATATCGGCTTTCGTTTACAATTGAGACAAAGGAAGAGATCAAGGCGGTGCTTTCTTACTATCAAAAAGGCTTTTTAGCGCATCAGCCGATTGAGAAAAAGGAGTATCTGCCGGAATATACCAACGGTCATCTGAAACGAGGAGTAGAATAGGAATGGCACATTTAATCACAGAGATATCCAAATATACAATGCTGATTTTATTTGCATTGTACACATACCAGGGATTTTCGGCGCTGAAACGAAAATGTACGGTGAAAAAGCAGAACCGCAAATTCCGCCGTCAGATTTGTTATATTTATCTCATACACTGCAACGCTTATGGCGTCCTGTTTGCGTCTACGAAAAATTTTCAGCTGGTCATTTTTTACCTCGCGCAGGTGGTTTTTTTTACCGTGGTTCTGATTTTGTATTATACGGTCTACGAAAAAGCATCCAAGCTGGTGGTGAACAATATGTGCATGCTGATGATGCTTGGATTTGTCATGCTGACAAGGCTGTCCTTTGATTCGGCCGTGCGGCAGTTTGAGATCGCGATTGTCGCCGTAGGGGCGACGATGCTGATTCCGCTGTTTATCAGCCGGCTCGATTTTTTTCGCAATTTGACCTGGCTCTATGCGATTGTCGGGATTGTCATGCTGGGGCTGGTGGCCGTAGGCGCTGCGACCAAGGGGGCCAAGCTGTCGTTTACGGTGGCCGGGATCACCATTCAGCCCTCGGAATTTATCAAAATTATTTTTGTCTTTCTGATCGCCGCGATGCTGTATGAATCGACCGCGTTTGTACAGGTTGTAAAAGCGACGATTTTGGCAGCCATGCATGTGATGATTCTGGTTTTGTCCAAGGATCTTGGCGGGGCGCTGATCTTTTTTGTCGTCTATCTGATTATGCTGTACGTGGCGACGAAAAAGCCGCTGTACTTAATCGGCGGTCTTTTGGCCGGGTGCGCGGCTTCGGTTGTGGCCTATTTTCTCTTTAACCATGTGCGGGTGCGGGTGGTTGCCTGGAAGGAGCCGCTGGCCCATTACGAGCTGGAGGGCAACCAGATTTCCAATTCCCTGTTTGCCATCGGTAC
>CAMULB010000290.1 GCA_947089585.1 uncultured Lachnospiraceae bacterium
GTCAAGGCTTTTTTCTTTCTTTTGGAATTTATTGGTTAACTTAATGGCATTGCCCTGATATACGGGCAAAAATTGAAGCTCACTATAACATGATTATGGGCATTGGGGGTGTGGAACATGGCTAAGCAGGCTGATTTTGCGTATCACCTCACAAACTATTTGACCACCTACCTTTTCGGAACTAAAAATTTTAGCATTCATACAGTGCATTCTTACCGGGATACCTTTAAGCTGTTTTTGATATACTGCGATGAAATGTTGCGGGTATCACCAGAAAAACTGCGCATCCAAATGATTACCCCCGGAGTAGTTTCTGATTTCCTGAAATGGCTCAAAGAGAGCCGAGGCAATTCCGCGACCTCTATAAATCAGCGCCTTGCTGCGATTCATGCCTTTTTCAAATACCTTCAGCGCAGAGATCCATGTTTCCTTTTGCAATGCCAACAAATTCTGGCGATAGAACCGGCGAAAGTATCAAAACCAATGGTTGGATTTCTGACTGAACGCGAACTGTACAACGTGTTTGATCAGATAGATGAATCTACCGTCTCAGGACGCCGGGATGCTGCACTGTTACGGCTACTATATGATTCCGCAGCCAGAGTCCAAGAGCTGTGCGATTTGCGGGTAAGGGATGTATTCCTTGACAGTGAACCTCATGTGTTGCTGCATGGGAAGGGAAATAAATCCAGATATGTTCTTATCGTTAAAGATGTAGCACAGCGTTTATCCGCATACATCGCTGAAAATCATTTAAATCGCCCGGAATGTACGGATATGCCTCTGTTTTTTAACCAGCAGAGAAAAAAGCTGACGAGGGCTGGCGTGTCTTACATCGTTGCAAAATATGCTGATGCGGCGCGAACCCTGACTCCGTCTATTCCAAAGAGAATTACGCCTCATATATTCCGGCACACAAAGGCAATGCATCTTTGCCAAGCAGGGATTGATATGATCTACATCCGTGATACATTGGGCCACACCGACCTCGCTACAACTGAGATCTATGCCAAGCTGAACATTGAATTGATGCGAGATGCTTTGGAAAACGCTTATCCTGAACTTCCTTCACATGACCTTCCGGATTGGAAAGCGGATGGCGTTCTCATGAATTTTCTTGACAGTTTATAAATATTAACCTCGATACTTGTGTTTTGCAAAAAAATGTAGTAAGATTTAGTTAAATGTTCTGATATAGAAAATGCGAGGAGTTGACAGATGTGATCAAAGGTATTAACAGAGCTCATTTATCGGGAGGAGTTTCTGAATCATATTTTGCTCATGCCCAAAGGGACTGCATCTTCATTTCTCATAAGTATGAGGATTTAGACGCCGCCCGTGAAGTGGCGGAATACATCAAAGATTATGGCGTTGACGTCTATTTGGATGATCATGACCTCAAACTTCAGAAAGCCGTTAAAGCTAATAACTCCGAAGGAATTGTTTCCTGCATTGAAGGAGGGCTTAATGCCAGTACTCATATTTTGGTATTAGTGACTGAACATACCAGGATGTCTTGGTGGGTACCTTATGAAACGGGATATGCTAAAATGGGTAAGAAAGGAATTGCGTCACTATTGTTAAAAGAAGCAGATGAATTTCCAGACTATCTTAAAATAGAAGCAACTTTAGACGGGTTTAAGGATTTATCGGACTATCTTGAAGGGCTACATACATTAACACCGGTAATGGAATCTACATCGTTGAGGTACGAACGTCTCCTTGTACGAAATCAACATAGGGATGCTCTTTTGAGATATATTAGAGGATGACCACCCACGGGTAGTTTGTTTTATGCAGAATCAGAAAGGAATAAGCAGGATGATTACAGAACAAAGGATAGCAGACTTTCAAGGAATTTGGGATCTTATTTCAGAACAAAAATACGATGACAAGATTAGCAGGAACCGCTCCTCATATTTGTATAGAGGTATGCCCAATGCAGCATTTCACCTGGCAACAAGCCTGTCCAGAAATTGCAAGGACAAGTCCTTTGATATTGAAAAACCCATTCTCCGCAATTTTACAAAATATGCATCTATTGAAGATCCTAAATTGGAAGATTCTGTATGGAGACAATTGATTATTGGGCAGCACCATGGATTGCCAACCAGATTGCTGGATTGGACATATTCCCCACTTATTGCCCTGCACTTTGCTACCAGTGGTGAGAGTTTTTCTCAAATGGATGAAAATGACTGCGTGGTATGGGCAATTGATATTGACGAAATCAATTCCCTCTTGCCAAAAAAATACAAAAAGCAGCTTGATAAAGAATCCTCTTATCTCTTTACAGTGGAAATGTTGGATAGCTTGGTTCAGTGTTTGGATGAATATGACACAGACATGGAGGACAGTTCCATGATTCTGATTGAGCCACCATCTATCGACCAGAGAATAATCAATCAATATTCGTACTTCTCCATTGTGCCTAAAGAAATAGAGGACATAGAAGATTTCCTGGCCTCGAATACCGAGCATACTATTAAGTATGTGATTGACCGGGCCTTGAAATGGAGAATCCGAGATATGCTGGATCAATTGAATGTGAATGAGCGTATTGTATTCCCTGGCTTGGACGGTCTAACCGCTTGGATTAAAAGACACTATTACGTAAAATAGGTATTAAAAACATTATAGGGTATAATAGAGCTGGGACACGAACTGTGCCCAGCTCTATTATATTTCTGAGCAAAATTTCTTAAAGGAGGGCTTTTTCTGAAAATACAAATGTATTATGCAAAGTGTTTGGCGGAGAAAGGCCTTGTTTTCTGGGCTTCTCCGCTTTCACTTTACATTTTCAGACACTGTGCATTACCATCAGACATCTGCCCGCTCAGATAATCAGTCAAAGTGTCCAGTTCCACAGGGG
>CAMULB010000291.1 GCA_947089585.1 uncultured Lachnospiraceae bacterium
CCGCCACAGAAGCGCAAATAAACGTAACATCGCCTTTTTGCAGAGGGCGCCAGCCCATAATCGAGAAGGAGCGAAGCGGAATCGGGCTTCACACTGCGTGGCCCGCCACAGAAGTGCAAATAAGAACATGCAACATAAAAAAGGAGAACAAATCACATGTTACGAATCGGATGTCACCTGTCCTCTTCCAAAGGCTTTCTCGCCATGGGAAAGGAAGCAGTAAAAATAAATGCCAACACCTTTCAGTTTTTTACCCGCAATCCGCGGGGCGGTAAAGCCAAGACCCTTGATCTTGACGACTTGCAGAGCTATCTTGCGTTCAGCGAGGAGCATAACATTGCGCAAATTTTGGCCCATGCCCCCTATACGCTGAATGCCTGTGCCAAAGATCCCGGCCTGCGGGAATTTGCCAAAAATACAATGGCGGATGATTTGAATCGACTGTCGCACCTTCCAGAGTCCATGTATAATTTTCACCCTGGAAGCCATGTACAGCAAGGGGTCGATACAGGCATCGCCTATATTGCTGCGCTCTTAAATGAGATCTTAACGCCAGACCAAACGACGATTGTGCTGTTGGAGACGATGTCGGGAAAGGGGACTGAGATCGGGAGGAATTTTGAAGAATTGAAACGTATTTTAGATCAGGTGGAGCTGTCGGAAAAAATGGGCGTCTGCCTTGACACCTGCCATGTTTATGACGGCGGATACGATATCGTTAATCATTTGGACGAGGTGCTAAAAGAATTTGATCAGGTCATCGGCCTTGAGCGGCTGAAAGCGATTCATCTCAACGACAGCAAGAATCCCTTTGCCAGTCACAAGGATCGCCATGAGAGGATCGGGGAGGGCAGCATTGGCCTTGAGGCTCTGGTACGTGTGATCAATCATCCCAAGCTGCGCCACCTGCCTTTCTTTTTGGAGACGCCAAATGAGCTGGACGGCTATGCGGCTGAGATCGCACTGCTGAAAAGTCACTACCAGGAGTAACAGTCATGTATCGAATCTTGATTGTAGAAGATGACCCGGTGATTGCCGGGGAAATGCAGCAGCAGATGGCTGCTTGGGGATTTGCAGTAAGTTTGGTACAAGATTTTCAAAATGTGCTCGGCGAATTTGCCTCCTGTTCGCCGCAGCTGGTGCTGCTGGATATTTCTCTGCCGTTTTTTAACGGATATCACTGGTGCGGCGAGATTCGCAGGATCTCCAAGGTGCCGATTATATTTGTTTCCTCCGCCTCCGATAACATGAACCTTGTCATGGCGATGAACATGGGCGGAGACGATTTTATTGCCAAGCCTTTTGCATGGGACGTGCTGATTGCCAAGGTACAGGCGCTTTTGCGCAGAACCTATGATTTTGCCGGTGATGTACGGCTGCTTTCTCATCGCGGCGCTTTTTTAAATACGGCGGATGCCACGCTGATGTATCAGGGGGAGCGTCTGGATTTGACCAAAAATGAGTACCGTATGCTGCTGACCTTGATGGAGGCCAAAGGAAAGGTTGTCAGCCGTGAGACACTGATGCAGCGTCTGTGGGAGACGGACAGCTTTGTTGATGAAAATACGCTCACTGTAAATATGACCCGTTTGCGCAAGAAGCTCGACGCAGCGGGGCTCAATGAGTTCATTGTGACCAAAAAAGGTATGGGTTATTTGATCCCGGAAGGAAACACATGAAGAAGCTTTTACGGTATATGCAAATGCATAAAATGGGATGTATGTGCTTTGTTTTGTTTACCTTGATCTATTTTCTGCTCTTTGTGCTCTATGCACTGCCGGCACAATCGGTGCTCTATGGAGCTGCGCTCTGTATATTTGCAGGCATATTTTTTTTCGTGCCAGACTTTCTTCGTGATTGTCGCAAACAGGAACAGCTTTCGCGTTTGCGTCATGAGGTGGGAATTACGCTGGAGCATCTTCCGCCAGCCGCTTGCGAGATGGAGCAAAGGTATCAGGAGCTGCTGCGGGAGCTGTTTGCGTTGAAGCAGCAGTATATTGATCAGTCCAACAGCCAATATCAGGACTTGCTGGAGTATTATACCATCTGGGTGCACCAGATTAAGACGCCCATTGCGGCAATCGGCCTGTTGCTGCAAAGAGAGGACACATCGCTGACGCGGGAGGTGCGTCAGGAGCTTGGCCGTGTAGAGCAATATGTGGAAATGGTGCTGGCGGTACTTCGTTTAAACAGCGACAGCACCGATTATGTGATTCGGGAATACGATCTGGATGCGATGCTCAAGCAGGTGCTGCGCAAACATGCATCCTGGTTTATCGGAAGAAAAATCCAGCTTCGCTATCAACCGCTCTGCTGTAAGGTGATTACCGATGAAAAATGGTTGGTATTTGTGTTAGAACAGGTGCTTTCCAACGCATTAAAATATACCAAAAGCGGCTCGATTTGCATTACCTTAGAAGAACCCAAAATTCTCTGCATTACAGATACCGGAATCGGCATTGCACCGGATGATCTTCCGCGTATCTTTGAAAAGGGCTATACCGGCTACAATGGGCGCAGAGACAAAAAAGCCAGCGGCATCGGATTGTATCTGTGCCGGCGGATACTTGACCGCCTGGGGCATCGGATTACGGCCGAATCGGCCATCGGCAGGGGAACAACAGTGCGCATTGATTTAAACCAGCAGGGGTTAGAAGTAGAATAGAACAGAACCGTTTTGGCAAGCCGGTACACCAATTTTTTTTAATGTGGTACTAGTGCAGCGTTGCCATTTGATTTTTGATGACAGAATGAGACAGGAGATCCAAGATGC
>CAMULB010000292.1 GCA_947089585.1 uncultured Lachnospiraceae bacterium
AGCTGATAACCAAAAAGGTCAGCGCCCGATAAATCCAATCTGCCCAGCCGGCGGGATGCTGCATCAGTACATTTGCCATCGGCGGAAGCACCGCCAACAGCAGCGCCCCCAAGCAGACTGCCGGCGTATAGACCCTGGCAAACTTGGAGATAAAATTTTCGGATTTTGATTTGCGCAGGCCGGACTCCTCCACCAGCTGCAAAATCTTTGAAACCGTCGATTCCGTGAATTCCTTCGTCGTGCGGATCTTGATCACACCGGTCAGGTTGATGCAGCCGCTGACCACCGCATCGCCCGCGGCCCCTTCTCTTGGCAGGCTCTCACCGGTCAGCGCACTGGTATTAAAAGAGGTCGCTCCCTCTACAATCACGCCGTCAAGCGGAACCTTCTCGCCCGGCTGTACCACAATCATACTGCCGACGGCCACCTCCTCAGGATCAACCTGCACCAGTCTTCCGTCCGCTTCGATATTGGCATAATCCGGGCGTATATCCATCAAGGCGCTGATGTTGCGGCGGCTCTTGCCCACCGCACAGCTTTGAAACAGCTCTCCCACCTGATAAAACAGCATCACAGCGATCGCTTCGTTGTAATCTCCGCTCCGTTCATAGACCGCCAAGGCCACGGCTCCGACCGTGGCAATCGCCATCAGAAAATTCTCATCAAATACACGGCCGTTTAAAATTCCCCGTCCAGCCTTCAACAGAATATCGTATCCGATGATCAGATAAGCAGCCAGAGACAGAATCGTCGCCGCCATCTGCGGAAGCGCAATCACATTCAAACCAACGAGTAAAACCGTCGCCAGCAGAATCCGAATCAGCACCTTTTTTTGTTTTCTCGTCATGTTGCAACCTCCTCGCGAACTTTTCCAGTACTCCATCTCACAGTCCAAATGAAATGCTAGTATTCAATCTCACAGTCCGGCTCTACCTTTCTGCATGCCTTCAATACAGCCTTCATCACCTTCTTCTCATCCTGTCCTTCCGCAAATTCCACCACCATCTTCTGCGTCATAAAATTTACGGCCGCCGTCGCTACTCCGGCGGTCTTTTTGGCAGCGTCCTCCATCAGGTTGGCACAATTCGCACAATCCACTTCAATCTTATAAGTCTTTTTCATTATCCCTGCTCCTTTCGTTGTATCATATAATTAATCAATTAAGCATTTGTTTAATTGATGATTTCAGTATACGCCAGAGCAAAGAAAAAGTCAATCCTTTTTTTCATTTTTATCATTACCAAAATAAAACAAGGCTATTTTAGAGCGAATCCCAAAAATCTTCAGACACGCTCTAAAACAGCCCAAATCCGTTTTTTCTTACTGATCTATTTCCGCTTCACCCAATTTGGGCTCACGCATATCAATCGGCAGAAAGCGTAAACTGACCCACCAATTCTTTGAGACTGACAGCCTCTGCCGAAAGCTGTTCGCTCGCCGCCGCTCCTTCTTCGGCAGTCGCGCTGTTGCTCTGTACAACAACCGAAATCTGATTGATCCCCTCGGATACCTGCTCCACCGACTCTGACTGCTCATTGGATATGATTGCAATATGGTCAATGGCATCCACCACAGACTGAATGCTGCTTACAACGCCAAGCAGAACATCCGCAGTATTTTGAGCAATTTCCGTACCGATATGTACTGCGTCCGTAGAATTGGCAATCAGCTCCGATGTACTGCTCGCCGCCTGTGCAGATTTGCCGGCCAAGTCGCGAACCTCCTCGGCAACAACGGCAAAGCCCTTTCCTGCACTGCCGGCTCTTGCCGCTTCTACGGCCGCATTCAGCGCAAGTATGTTCGTCTGGAATGCAATATCGTCAATGGTCTTAAGAATCTTTTCAATTCCCTCGGAGCTGGCCTGAATCTTCTCCATGGCCTCGACCAGATTCTGCATCTTCTGGTTGCACAAAAACACCTCTTCACCGGTCTGATGCGTCTGACTTCTGACATCCAACGCTCCGCTCGCCGTGCTTTTGACCTCCTCGGAAATTACACTGATTCGAGCCGCCAGCTCCTGTACCGAGCTGGCCTGCTCCGTCGTCCCCTGGCTGAGCGTCTGTGCACTTGCGGACAACTGATTGCTGGCGTTTGCCACCTCCTCCGCGGAATGGTTGACCTGACGCATGGCGCCGCTTAATTCAACCCGCATATTGCGCATCGAGTGCAGGATATCCTGAAAGCTGCCGACGTATACCTCCTCATGCTGTGTATGGACATCCAGATTCTGATTTGCCATCTCATTGAGCAGATAGCTGATATCATTGATGACGGTGCGCAGCCCTTCCACCAGATCCGCGGTTGCCCCAACCAGCATACCGGTTTCATCCTTGTTGGCAATTTTGGGCATTGGCGTCTCCAGATCCCCTTCTACCAAAAGCTTCATCCGATTGACACAGGCCTTCATCGGTTTGCCGATATTCTGTGCCAGAACCAGCGCAACCACAATGGAGATCAGGATGGCGCCCACAATCACCGCGATATTGATCACCATTGTATCCCGTGTCGATGCCAGGTAGTTAATCTGCGGCGCGGTCACAGCGATACTCCAGCCGTCTGTATCCGGCACAGGCGCATAGGCGGCAAACATTTTATCTTCTCCGTTGATATAGCTTCCGAATCCATTGCTCCCCTCACGCATCTTGGCATGAATCGCCGCCAGCTCCTTCAGCGAAGCGTCACTCTGCGCCTCAGCTTCGATATTTTGCGTTGTGATGGTATCAAGTGTAATGTCGGCAATCGTATCGCCGTTCTTATTGATCAT
>CAMULB010000293.1 GCA_947089585.1 uncultured Lachnospiraceae bacterium
GGAGAAAAATGGAAAACACCACTGCTGCGCCTACCTTCATTCCGTACAGCAAAAGCTGCAGCCGTTTGGAGGTCTGTTTTACCACCGTCACCGCCTGCACATCGAGCTGCTTCACCCGCTCGAAAATCTGCTCCGACAGGTAGGCGGGCGGCTTGATCTCTTCCGCTTCGGCCTCTAACGTCAAAGCCAGACGGCCGGCGCAGTAGGTACAGGAGGCGGTATGTGCAAACACCTGCATCAGCTGCTCTGGTTCCATTGTATCCTGCTTCAAGGCAATCCACATTTCTTCGGTGATATGAGATCTGTCTAATAATTCCTGCATCTTGCCCGCTCCTCCTTTACTGTTTTTTTCAGCATCGCTTTCGCCCGGTAGATCTGAGTCTGAACGGTCTTAACGTTCTTCCCGTTTTCCTCTGCAATCTGTGCAATCGTCTTTTCCCGATAAAAATGCTCCGTGGCCACGGTTTTATAAGGCTCCTTCAGCTTCTGACAGACATCGTATACGTAATGATTGGATTCCTTTTTCAAGTAGGATTCCTCCGGCGTGCTTGCCGAATCCGTAAGTCCGAGAAACACCTCTTCGTCGGCCGGCTGAATCCGACGCTTGGCGCTTTTTAAAAAATCAAGGCATTTGTTGGAGGCAATCCGGCTTACCCAGGCTTTCTCATAGCTGCGGTCAAAGGCCGATAAATTCTTATAAATGGCAATGTATACTTCCTGTGTCAAATCCTCCGCATCAAAACGGTTGGCCGTCGCCTTGTAGCAGATCGAATACACCAACCGCTGATACGTCTGCAGAAGATATTCAAAATACAATTCGTCATTCATTGGAATCCACCTCCCTTCAAAGCCTTGCAAGCAGTACCTTTCTTATGTCTGTCATCTATTTATAACGAGTGAAGAGATGGAATGACTTCAAAATTTTTAAAAATTTTTTTATTTCTGCGAACCATTGGCCAAACGCCCGCACATTCTCGGATCTTTGGCCAATGATGTGAAACGCAACGTCCCGTTACTTCCCATTTGAGCCCTGGTTTAATCCATCCGTTACTTTTTTTCCTGCGGGAGTCGCCGCCAGACCGCCCTCTCCCGTCTCCTTTAAGGCGCTTGGCATCGTAATGCCGACCGAACGCATGGCGTCGATCACCTCATCGGCCGGAATGCGGCTTTTGATTCCCGCGATCGCCATATCGGCGCCGGCTACCGCATTGACAGCGCCGATTACATTGCGCTTGACACAGGGTACCTCCACTAAGCCGGCCACCGGATCGCAAACCAGGCCAAGCAGGTTCTTCAGTGCAATCGCCGCCGCATGAAGAATCTCATCCTCCCCGCCGCCGGACAGATAAGCCAGCCCGCCGGCCGCCATCGCACTCGCGCTTCCAATCTCCGCCTGACAGCCGCCGGTCGCCCCGGCGATAAACGCCCGCTCCGCGATCACCATACCGATGCCGGCCGCTACGTAAAGCGCCTGGATCATTTTCTCGTCCGCCACCTGATACTGCTCCTGATACGTCAAAAATGCAGCCGGAATTACCCCGCAGGAGCCGGCCGTGGGCGCCGCGACAATGCGTTTCATACAGGCGTTGGACTCTCCCATTTTCAATGCCTTGGCCATCACCTGCCCCATAAAGCTGCCGCTCATGCTGTTTCCAGTCTCCAAATACTGCTGCATACGCGCTCCGTCCTTGCCGACCAGCCCGCTGGCCGATGTAAGCTCTGCTTCATACTCCCGGTCTGCCTTTTTCATCATCTCATACATGTGGCGCATCTTGGCGAACGATTCCTCACGCGTGACCATGCGCTCCGAGAGGTCGTCCTCGATGATAATTTCCCAAAAAGGCTTCTGCTCCTGCTTCGCTTTTGCTGCAATCTCTTCTAATCTATGAAAACCCATTTTATTCCTCCGTCTCCTTCAAGCTCAAATAAGCCACGTCCAAAATGCCGGGCAGCGACTTCAGCTGCTGCAAATCCTCCTGCGGAATCTCCCCGTCGCATTCCAGAATCATCACTGCGCTGCTGCCGCGTTTGCTGCGGTACAGCTGCATTGCGGCGATATTGACATTTTCTCCGGCCAACGTGGCCGTCACCTCGTTGACAATCCCCGGCCGATCCTGATTGTTGACGATCAGCGTGGGATATTCGCCGCTGAAATTCGCCGTCAGCCCGTTGATCTCACAGACGCGGATCCGGCCGCCGCCCAGCGAGGACGCCGTCAGCTCCAGACGCTTTCCATTGACCCCCACAAGCAGCAGCTTGACGGAATTCGGGTGGACATCCCCCAGCTCCACGGCCCAAAAATCCACCTCCATGCCGGCCTCCTCGGCCACCTGTAAGCTGTTGGGAATCCGCCCGTCATCGGTCTGCATTCCCAGCAATCCGGCCACCAGCGCCCGATCGGTTCCATGTCCCTTTCCAGTGGCCCGAAACGAGCCGTGCAGACAGATATCCGCCTTTTTCACCGGCTCTGCCAACAGAAGATGCGCTACATAACCGATGCGGACCGCCCCCGCCGTGTGGGAGCTGGAAGGCCCTACCATCACCGGCCCAATAATATCAAATAGATTCATAAACCTTCCTCCATGTTGTACTTTTTAACACTGCAACGTGTTTTCAATTGATACTTTTTCGTTCTCGTCTGCCCGCACGGACCATCCCGCCCGCACGGATACGCCCATCAGGCAGTTGGCAAAATCTGCCGGCAAATCGGCGGGCAGATTGTGACAGCCCGGAAAATGCAGCAGCTCACAGCCAATC
>CAMULB010000294.1 GCA_947089585.1 uncultured Lachnospiraceae bacterium
CATCCTGCGAGGAGCCGGTCATGGTTTTTGCCAGATACATTGCGATCATGCGTGGCCTGGCGATCTCGTTTGTGCGGCTTTTTGAGAGAATCTGGTCCATGGAAATCTGGAAATGGTCACAGACGATTTCCACAATCATCTGTAGAGTGATTTCCTGCGGCTTGTCCGGATTGATCATATTTTGCAGTTCATGCGTAGCCACATCTATGGTGATTTCGTTTCCGGTAAGCCTGTGGAATGCGATGAGTTTATTCAGGGCGCCCTCCAGCTCTCGAATGTTTGATTTAATGTTTGTTGCTATATAGTTTAAGACCTCGTTGTCAAAGTTTATGCCTTCCTGGTCCTGCTTTTTGCGGAGAATCGCCATACGTGTTTCGTAATCCGGTGAGCCGATATCGGCCATCAGTCCCCATTCAAATCTGGAACGGATGCGCTCTTCGAGTGTTTCCATATCCTTCGGCGGTTTGTCGGAGGTGAGGATAATCTGCTTTCCGGCGCTGTGAAGCTCGTTAAAGGTGTGGAAAAATTCTTCCTGCGTGCTTTCCTTTCCTATTATAAACTGTACGTCATCGATCATGAGTACATCTACTGTCCGGTACTTCTCACGAAGCTTTGTCATTGCGTTGGCGTTACCGGAACGGATGGAGTCGATGACCTCGTTTGTAAAAACCTCGGATGTTACATAGAGCACACGGGCATCCGGGTTCTGTTCTATAATGAAATTTCCGATGGAATGCATTAAATGTGTTTTTCCAAGCCCAGGGCCGCCGTAAATGTAGAGGGGGTTGTAGGTGTCCCCCGGCGATTCCGCAACTGCAAGGGATGCGGAGTGCGCAAAGCGGTTGTTCCCTCCGACGACGAAACGGTCGAACGTATAGTTCAAGTTCAGGCCGGAACGCCCGATCACCTCTGTGGGTGATATTGAACGCGCTGTCTTTGGCTTCATCTTTTTGAGCTGCTCGGACTCCATAAAGACAATGCTGTAGCTTACGCCGGTCATTTCCTCAATGACAACGCTTAAGGGCTTTGAATATTTTTTTGCTATGTAGCTTGCGGTAATCTGCTCTTCGCATGGGATATAGAGCGTCTGATTTTCGATGTGGTCAATCTTGAGCGGAGTAATCCACGATTTGAAAGCCAGATCGGATAAATCGAACTCTTCCTTTAATGTGAATAAAATCTCTTCCCACTTTTGTTCAACTAATTCCATCTTGTACCTTTACTTTCTAATTATGTTTGATGAACCCGTGTAAGGGATAGGGCATTGTATCGCATACTTAATTTCTATAATAAACTAAAATGCGAAAATTTTCAATCAAAAAAAGTATTCACTCTATTTCACAGTGAATTAGATGAGTTATCAACAAGTTATTCACTAAATTGTGGATTGTTTACAGGATTGTGAATAAGCGTCTAAATTATTACCGTATTATAAAACAGATTGTGAAAAATGATTGACAATTTTGCCTTTTTTGGTATAATGATAAGCGACGCTTTTATCATTTAAAAAGGAGGTGTATCCACATGAAAATGACATTTCAGCCAAAGAACAGACAGAGAAAAAAGGTTCATGGCTTTCGGAAAAGAATGAGCTCTGCAGGCGGAAGAAAAGTATTGGCTGCCAGAAGATTAAAAGGAAGAAAGAGATTATCAGCATAGCAATACGCACATAGGGCCACATATTTTGTGGTCTTTCTTCTTTTTATCGTCTTTTTTGTCGGAAAAGAAAAAAATAAAAGAGGGCATGTACATGAAATTTTCGGAATCATTGAAAAAGAATAAGGATTTTCAGATTGTGTATAAGAACGGAACATCCTTCGCAAATCGATATTTGGTTATGTACGTGCGTAAAAATGGGACAGAGTATAATCGTCTGGGTATCTCTGTCAGCAAAAAAGTTGGAAACAGCGTAGTAAGACACCGCATTACCAGACTGATTCGTGAGGTGTATCGGCTACGGGAAGACACATTTAATAGTGGTTTGGATGTGGTAGTCATTGCAAGAGTATCCGCAAAGGGTATTTCCTATCATCAGGTGGAGAGTTCGCTGCTCCATCTTGCAAATCTTCACAGCATCATGAGATTGGATGATGTACATGAAAAAAATACTTATGTACCTGATTAAGTTTTATCAGAAAAATATCTCACCCTACAAATGGACAAGGTGCCCTTATTTTCCAACCTGCTCAGCCTATGGATTGGAGGCCATCGAAAAGCATGGCGCCATAAAGGGAAGCGTCCTGGCGTTTTGGAGAATCCTGCGTTGCAATCCGTTTTCAAAGGGAGGGTATGACCCGGTTCCGGAAACTATAAATATAAGGAACCTTCTTTTTAAATTTAGGAGGAAAAATCATTGACTGAAATAATCTTAACCCAGTATTCGGGCGCGATCTTAGGGCCGATCGCCAAGCTTCTGGGATTGATCATGAATGGGATCTATGTGCTCCTTTTAGGGATCGGTATCGAAAACATTGGTCTTTCAATCATTGTTCTGACCATTGTTATTTATACCTGCATGATTCCGTTGACGATCAAGCAGCAGAAATTTTCCATTATGCAGCGAAAGATGCAGCCGGAGCTGCAGGCGATTCAGGCCAAGTATAAGGGCAGGAGTGACAATGAATCAGCCATGGCACAGAATGCGGAAATCCAGGCTGTTTATGCGAAATATGGTGTATCCCCTTCTGGAAGCTGTGTTCAGTTATTGATCCAAATGCCTATTTTGTTTGCATTGTACCGTGTCATTTACGC
>CAMULB010000295.1 GCA_947089585.1 uncultured Lachnospiraceae bacterium
TCACGTCCTTTTTGCCTTGAGAGCAGCCGCCCTAATTCTGTGCGCGATTGAATATCCTTGGGATCAATCTTTATAGCTTCCCGCAAAAATTTCTCCGCTTCCGCTTCACGTCCTTTTTGCCTTGAGAGCAGCCGCCCTAATTCTGTGCGCGATTGAATATTCTTGGGATCAATTTCCATTATTTCCCGCAAAAATTTCTCTGCTTCCGCTTCACGTCCTTTTTGCCTTGAGAGCAGCCGCCCTAATTCTGTGCGGGCCGGAAGCTGTTTCGGATTGTGTTTTATTACTGCAAGAAATTTTTCTTCTGCAGAGGAAGCATCCCTTTGCTGCGCTAACCAAATTCCCCATTCTGTATACAGTTTTGCTACCAACAAATCGTTTTCTATTTCAAGCGCAAAATGGTCTAAAACAGTTTTGATTGTAAAACTGCTTTCAGAAAGGCCCTTCTGGTGTCTTGCCCACAAAAAGCCTAAGCACAAATTTGTTTTTCCAACGTGTGAAAGATTTAAGCTCCCTCTTTGTATTCGGGAATAGATACAATCCAAATAGCCCCAGTAATCAATCTCGCCGATTGAGGGCTTCCGGCCTTTTCGTATTTCTTTTTTATTTATAATATTTGTTAAAAATGCTTCGATTTCATTTTCATCCATAACATCCAACAAATTAAATATTACGGAATTAATGGTAACTTTGTTTTTATTAAATAGGAAAAACAATTCCGCGATGACATCATGTTTAGGCTGTAGCGTCTCGTTTCTCTCCTGGTAAACTACCGGTTCCACATGCTGGGGTACAAACCGCTCACACAGGCGCGTTCTCAATTTACGCACGTTTAATTCGTCAAAGCGTTTACAGAACAGCGAAAGTGACAATGGTGTATGGAACACCTTCAGCGCCGCAATTACGCCATATAGTTGGATGTCAGTATCTACTTTGCCAAACTCCCGCTCAATCAGATCTCCCCATTCTTCCCAATCTAATTTAATGCTCCCCGGTTTAGACGCAATTTTTTTCAACTCGAACAACGTGCGGTAGATCAATTCCACCAAACTGACATACGGTTTCCCATACCGACCTAATGTTTTATTTATCACAGATAATTGATCTGCTTCGCTTACTGCCCCCTCTTTTACCAGATAGGAAGCGCTCTTTTCCAGTATGGATTTTCTTCTTTTCACACTCTCTGAAAAATAGTGAGACGTGTAATCTTTTAAACGGTATTCCCTGGTCTGGTTGATACCTTGCAGGACAATAAGCTCCGCATTTTCAAACCAGTGCAACAATAAATCTTGATCTGGATCAGCAAGCAGTGTAAGCCTGTTTTCCCGTTCTGCCATAAGCAGATGTATTTTGTGATTATGCGGCCACCTGGCTTGTAAGCTTGCAAAAGATTCTCTCCCCTCAAAGGGATTGTCAATGCATAGCAAAACGCTTTGCCCTACAGGTGTAAGTTCAATCAGGCAATCAAAAAATTGATCTGCCATTTGTTCTGTTATAGTTTCCTTGTTTGACAGCGGCAGCCAGACCGTCAGGTGTCCAGAAGAAGCGTTTTGCGCTGCTACACGCATCATCAGGCTGGTTTTTCCCTGGCCTCCGTTTCCTGCAATTATAACGGAGTCATTGCTTTGGATGAGTTCCTCTATTGCCTGTGCGGCCTCTTTGTGAGGGACATCCGCATCTGCGCTGATGACTTGAAGCATGGTATGAAAATTATTGTCAACGGTAAAGAAGTTTTTAATAGTCGAATCGTTGCAGGAAATCTTTGCGTCCATGACATAGCCCGGGGTAATCATCGTTGCAATATGATCGATTCCTTGACTGTCCAGTCGTGCTTTTATCTGAGAGACCGCTTCCAATATTTGTGGCAAATCGGACAACCTTTCAGAGGCTATTTCCAGATGGTTCTGAATCAAAATATCGTGTATCCACGCTGAAAAGTCCGGAATGGTCATCCACTGCTCCATTAAGTAGGAAATGATAATTTCGGCCTCTTCTTTGCTTGCGATATGGGAGGTAACCATATCGCTTGCACTGGGCAGTACATTGCGCTGCAAACATGTTTCCCAATATCCCAAGATATCTTCTTTAATCGGAATGCCTAAATCATCCTGCCGGTATTTTCTGTATTCGAAGTATCGTGCATACGCCACGCTCGATTTTTCCCGAATAGCATCCAGTGTTTCTTTAATATGGCTGCTGTTTTTGTTTTTAAAGTGGTCGAAAATTGTTATTAGCGATCCACCGAATCCTATTGGTGTATTAAGAGCAGAAAGACCCGCTGTGATTGTATCTAAAATGTTGAACATCTGATCACTCCCAATCTCTATATAAATTTACTGATTTTTCAATACATCTCAAATTTCAAAGACAGTTGCCATTAAAAGGGTTAATCTTATTTACAGACACAGCTTTAGGTCTCGTTATGTAAAATTTCTTGTAGAATATTAAGGTAAGCTGTCGCTTATACTCCATTCTACCACAATTTTCCCGCCTCCGTCTACTACCACTTTATCAATACATTCCATAATCTTACTGAGCGGAATATTTTTACTGCTGGCGGAAAGAAGCTTGCGGAACTTGGTGTATTGCTTTTCACAGGCAGCCTTGTCTTCTGTAGCCTGAATAAGAACATCTTTTGCCTGATTTGCAATATCCTGTACTGCACGAAACTCTTCCTTGCTGATTTCTCCCTGCACATACT
>CAMULB010000296.1 GCA_947089585.1 uncultured Lachnospiraceae bacterium
TCAACAGATCCTCCTCTGTGAGCGCAAGTCCCGGATTGACCGTATCCAGCCGCAGTACCCCCTCCTGTTTGAGCTGGGCCATCGCCTGATTGCCGTCCAGCTCAGCAAGCGCCGCTTGGATCTGTTTTAAAAATTTACCGTATTTCGGCCCAACGGTACGCAGCTGCGGCTTGAAGGTATAGCTGACAAATCGGCTGACGTCCTCAACCGCGGTCAGCTTCTTCACATTCAGCTCCTCCTCGATGATGCTGGCAAAAAATTCCGGTACCGCACACGGAGCCTTCAAGAACATATTGCCGATCGGCTGGCGGTTCTTGATATTGGCCGTATTTCTGCAGGCACGTCCCATCACCACCACCTTGAGCACGCCGTCCATATTCCGCTCCAATTCGCGGTCAATCCAGGACGCTTCCACCGCCGGAAAATCACACAGATGCACGCTGATTGGCGCCGAAGCATCAATGCTGCAGACCAGGTTGCGGTAAATATCCTCCGTCATAAAAGGAATCATCGGCGCCGCCGCCTTGGCCGTCGTCACCAGAGCCGTATACAGCGTCATATAGGCGTTGATCTTATCCTGCTCCATCCCCTTGGCCCAGAACCGCTCCCGGCTCCGCCGCACATACCAGTTGCTCATATCATCGACAAACTCCTGCAATGCGCGGGCAGCCTCAGGAATACGGTAACTGCCCAAATTCTGATCCACCGATTCCACCATAGAATTCAGCCTTGACAGCAGCCAGCGATCCATTACGGAAAGCTTCTCATACTCCAGCTTGTAGCGTGTCGCGTCAAACTGGTCAATATTCGCATACAGGACAAAGAACGCATAAGTATTCCACAACGTTCCCATCAGCTTGCGCTGTCCCTCCTGCACCACCTTGCCATGGAAGCGGTTCGGAAGCCAGGGCGCAGAGTTGATGTAAAAATACCAGCGAATCGCGTCGGCGCCATACGTCTCGAGTGCTTCAAACGGATCTATGGCGTTGCCCTTCGACTTACTCATCTTCTGTCCGTTTTCATCCTGCACATGTCCCAGCACAATCACGTTCTCATATGGAGCCTTGTCAAACAGAAGCGTAGACTCAGCCAGCAGAGAATAGAACCATCCTCTCGTCTGATCCACCGCTTCGGAAATGAATTTGGCGGGGAACTGCTGCGCAAACAGCTCCTGATTCTCAAACGGATAGTGGTGCTGTGCAAACGGCATCGCACCGGAATCAAACCAGCAGTCAATGACCTCCGGCACACGATGCATCTCTTTGCCGCACTTGGGGCAGCGAATCGTTACCTGATCAATGTAAGGCCGGTGCAGTTCGATCTCTGCCGGGCAATTGTCCGACAAAGAACGCAGCTCCTCAATGCTGCCTACAGAATGCATATGGCCGCATGCACATTCCCAAATGTTCAAAGGCGTGCCCCAGTAACGGTTACGGGAAATGCCCCAGTCCTGCACATTCTCCAGCCAATCGCCGAATCTCCCCTTGCCGATGCTCTCTGGAATCCAATTGATCGTATGGTTGTTGCGAATCAGCACATCCTTGACCGCTGTCATCTTGATAAACCAGGATTCACGGGCATAATAGATCAGCGGCGTATCGCAGCGCCAGCAATGGGGGTAGCTGTGTTCAAACTTCGGCGCATCAAACAGCAGGCCCTGATCCTCCAAATCCTGCAGGATCATCGGGTCTGCCCCTTTGCAGAAGACGCCGGCATAAGAGGTCTCCGCCGTCATCTCTCCCTTGCCGTCCACCAGCTGAACAAACGGCAGATCGTAGGTTCTTCCCACTTTGGCATCGTCCTCGCCAAAAGCCGGAGCAATATGCACCACACCCGTACCGTCAGTCAGCGTGACATACGGATCGCATACCACATAATGCGCTTTTTTATTCTGTCTGGCAATGATCTCGTCCGCAAAATCAAACAGCGGCTCATATTCTTTATATTCCAGCTGCCGCCCCTGATATGTCTCAAGAATCTCAAACGCTTCCTGTCCTTCCTTGGCTGTCGGGCCCAGCACCGGCTCAAGCAACGCCTGCGCCATATAGTAGACAAAACCATCCGCGCAGCGCGCCTTGACATACGTCTCATCCGGGTTGACACAGAGACCCACATTGGAGGGCAGCGTCCACGGTGTCGTCGTCCAGGCCAGAATATAGGCATCCTCCCCTTTGACCTTGAAGCGCACAATCGCCGACCGCTCCTTCACATCCTTATAGCCCTGTGCAACCTCCTGGGCTGAAAGCGGCGTTCCACAACGCGGACAATAGGGTACAATCTTAAAGCCCTTGTACAGCAGCTGCTTCTCCCAGATCTGCTTTAAGGCCCACCATTCGGATTCAATATAATTGTTGTCATAGGTCACATAAGGTTCCTCCATATCCGCCCAAAATCCCACGGTTGCAGAAAAATCCTCCCACATGCCCTTATATTTCCAAACGCTCTCCTTGCATTTTTTGATGAACGGTTCTAAACCGTACTCCTCAATCTGATCCTTCCCGTTGATCCCCAGCAGCTTTTCTACCTCAAGCTCCACCGGAAGGCCATGGGTGTCCCAGCCCGCTTTGCGCGGCACCATCTTTCCCTTCATCGTCTGATACCGCGGAATCATATCCTTGATTACACGCGTCAGCACATGACCAATGTGCGGCTTGCCGTTTGCAGTCGGCGGCCCGTCATAAAATGTGTAGGTC
>CAMULB010000297.1 GCA_947089585.1 uncultured Lachnospiraceae bacterium
CCACATTCAGCGGCTCGTCGATCGACACCTCCAGCTTTGTCTTGCTGTTGCGGCGCAGATACATCAGAATCTCATTTTCAATACAGCGGCTGGCATAGGTGGCCAGCTTGATATTTTTCTGCGGATTAAAGGTATTGATCGCCTTGATCAGTCCGATCGTACCAATCGAAATCAAATCCTCAACGCCGATTCCTGTATTGTCAAATTTCTTGGCGATGTAAACCACCAGCCGCAGATTATGTTCAATCAGACGGCTCTTGGCCAAATCCGCCTCCTCGGATGTCAGCATCTCGATGCAGCGCATCTCATCCTGCTGCTCTAAGGGCGGCGGCAGCACCTCGGCCCCGCCGATGTAATGGATATCCCCGCGCTGGGGCAGCAGCATGTTTTGCAGCGTCATCATCAGCTTAAGCTGGAAACGCTCCGGTATCGCGATTTTTATGTACATGACAACCTCCTGTTACTGCCAATTGCAGCTTGCATTTAATATCACCTGATAATCCCTGTGTTCAAACAGCTTCTCTTTTGCAAGCCCAAACACCGGCCGTTCCACCAGAACCGGCGTCTGCTCTTTCTTCCCCTTGCTCTGCCGCAGATACATTGCCCGCAAAGTCACGACCGGCAGCAGCCCTTCGGTCTGCCCCAGCGAATGAAACGGGATATAGCGCAGCGGCAGCTGTTCCTTTTTCAGCACCTCGCCAAGCAGCTCCTCCTGTATGATATGTACCGGCTGATGCACCGTCGGATCCATCAGCAGATTGCCCGTATCAAGATATCCGCTCAAGGAGAGCCTCTCCTGGCCAACCAAAAGCAGAACCTCGTAACGCCAGGACGATTCCCTCTGCCGCCCGATGCCGTATACAAGCAGACTGCCCACGGCCAGACCGCCCAGCGCCCAGAGCCACAAGCTATGCCCCCGGCCCACGGTTTCCATGCCCCAGCTTAACACACCGCCCAGCAAAAACATCAGCGCATACGTCCAGACCAGGTCTTTCACAAATTCTTTTCTGCCCTTCCTGCCAAAGGCCAGCAGAATCATCAGCGGATTGATCAGCAGATGCACCGACAGCTGATACCATACAAAGCCCCAAAGCTGCAAAAAAAGAATCGCGGCGCCTGCCGCGCCAAAACCTGCGGAGAGAAAAATGCGTCTTTTTTTTGCCTGCGGATGGTTGAGGCTGCGCACCAAAAACAACGCCAGCGCATCCATGGCAAAGGTCTGGATCAGAAGCACGTCGAGGTAAATTTTGTATCGCACACAGCACCTCCCATTGTATGCAGCGCCTGCAAATTACACACATTTCCTGTAAGCTGCACGCAGCGCTCTCTTCCTTGCACACAGCGTCTCTTCCTACACGCATGTTTTTATTATATGGTTTTATGACGTTTTTTTTTGTCAAAACGGGGAATGGTTTTAAAAATTCGATTTACAGAATATGACAAAAAACAGGCTCTGTCGAACTCTGACCTGCTTCGACAAAACCTGCCTTCTTCTTATAGAATTCTCAGACATGCTCTAAAGCACGCCGTAATGCGTACATGTGAAAGGCAGACGGACTGCGTTCGTTTCGCTATGTAAGCTTACTGCTTTCTGGTATTTTTCAGAAACTCTGGGATCTTGATGTCCTTCTCCGGAACACTGCTCTCGGTCCGCCTTGGCCGCTGCAGGCCGCTAAAGGGCGCCACGCCGCCATTATTAGCGCTTCGATTTAATTCCCCGGCGCCCTGCGTCCCGTAGGGCATCACACCGGGCCGGCTCTGGGTCGGAACGCCTGCTCCTCTTGCGGCGCCCATCGTCCCCATCGGTCTGGGCGCTGGATTGCCGTATTTCATTCCCGGCATAATCTTGGGCATCGCGGCTGCCTCCTCCAAGCCGGTTGCGATGACGGTAATAATCGCCTCATCCACCATCGTCTCATCGTACTTGGCACCAAATATGATGTTGGCGCTGTCTCCGGCCAGATCCTGTACATAGCTGGCCGCGTCGTTGGCATCCATCAGTGAAATATCGCCGGAGATATTGATAATGACATGGGAAGCGCCGGCAATCGTCGTCTCCAAAAGCGGGCTGGCCACCGCCAGCTTGACGGCCTCAATCGCCTTGTCGTCGCCCTTGGCTTCACCAATACCGATATGCGCCATTCCTTTGTCCTTCATGACCGTCTGCACATCCGCAAAGTCGAGATTGATCAAGGCGGGCATATTGATCAAGTCCGTAATTCCCTGTACCGACTGCTGCAGCACCTCATCCGCTTTCTTCAAGGCATCCGGCATCGTCGTCCGCCGGTCTACAATCTCCAGCAGCTTATCATTGGGAATCACAATCAGCGTATCCACACTGTCCTTCAAACGCTCAATGCCGGACAACGCATTGACCATCCGGGTCTTTGCTTCAAATTTGAAGGGCTTCGTCACCACGCCAACGGTCAGAATTCCCTGCTCCTTGGCGAGCTGAGCCATCACCGGCGCCGCGCCGGTTCCGGTTCCGCCGCCCATCCCGCAGGTCACAAACACCATATCGGCGCCGCGGATGGCTGCTGCGAGCTCTTCACTGCTCTCTTCTGCCGCCTTCTCACCGATCTCCGGCTGCGCACCGGCGCCTAAGCCCTTTGTCAGCTTCTCGCCAATCTGGATTAACGTAGGGGCCTTACAGAGCATCAATGCCTGCTTGTCCGTATTCACACCGATAAA
>CAMULB010000298.1 GCA_947089585.1 uncultured Lachnospiraceae bacterium
CTGCTGCTGAAGGTGGTATCCGCGATTCACGATCCGGTGACGACGACGGACGAGCTGATTCCCTCCGGGGAGACATCCTCCTACCGCTCGAACCCGATGGGATTGGCAGAATTTACGCTGTCCCGGAAGGATCCCGACTATGTGCCCCGTGCCAAGGAGATTCGAAAGGCGGAGCAGGCGCGTATTGCGGGAGAGCATCCGTGCCATGAGGTTCCGGAGCTGAAAAATGTCATGCGCGTGGTCAGAACAAAATTCCCGGATGCAGGCCATGAGAATTTTGGCATCGGAAGTACGATCTTTGCGGTAAAGCCGGGCGACGGCTCCGCGCGCGAGCAGGCGGCCTCGTGTCAGAAGGTGCTCGGAGGCTGGGCAAATATTGCCAACGAGTATGCGACAAAGCGTTACCGCTCCAACCTGATCAACTGGGGAATGCTTCCGTTTGTGATTCCCGAGGGAGCGCTGCCGTTTGCAAACGGCGACTTTATCTGGGTTCCCGGTATCCGCAGGGCCGTGGAGGAAAAACAGGATACTATCCGGGCGTATGTGGTAAAGGACGATGCGCTCACGGAATTTACAATGACATTGGGTGATCTGACGGATGATGAGCGGGAGATTATTCTGAAGGGCTGTCTCATCAACTACAACCGCGTGTCATAGCAGGAGGGGCATAACGGATCGGCCGCGGGGAAGCCGGGGCCGGTCCGACCGGACTGTTAGAGAGAAGGAGACAGGAACATTATGGAGGACGAGAAACAAAGGATGGAAAAAAAACGCTCGGATTGGGACATGCGTCCCTATCTGGCGATTGGGGCACTGATCTTTTTGGTGTTTTGCTGCTGTATTGCCGTTTTTGTGGTTTTGTTTAAATACAGCGAAATCAAGAGTGTGCTGGGAACGCTCGGGGGCGTGATGCAGCCGATTTTCATCGGTGCGGTCCTGGGCTACCTGTTCAATCCGCTGATGCGGCGGATCGAGGGCGGGCTTGCCGGCCTGATGATGCCGAAGGCAAAAAATGTGCAGAAGATGAAGCGGCTGATCCGAACCATTGCCAGCATTCTGACGATGCTTGTTTTTGTGGCGCTGCTTGGATTCGTGATCTATCTGATCCTTCCGGCGCTGGGCGAGAGCATTGTCAATCTGGTGAGCACGATGTCCACGAATGTGGACCATTTTATTGAATGGTACGAAAATCTTTCCCTGACAAAGGGGGAGCCGCTTGTATGGGAGAAATATCTGCTGGAGGCGACGGATGCAGTTGAAGAGTGGTTTAACGATACGCTTGTGCCGCAGCTCAAGGGCGGTCAGCTTCAGGATTATGTGATGAGCATCACAATGGGTGCGATTAATGTGGTGGTTGTACTGAAAAATGTCGTTATCGGTTTGATCGTCTCGATTTATGTGCTCATGGAGAAGGAGCGCTTTGAGGGACAGACAAAAAAGATGATCTTTGCTGTTTTGCCGACAAAGCAGGCAAACACCCTGATTCAGATCATTCATAAGGTGGACGAGATCTTTGGCGGCTTTATTATCGGCAAGATTATTGATTCCATCATTATCGGCATTATCTGCTTTATCGGCTGCTCGATACTGCGGATGCCCTACACGCTGCTCGTCAGCGTGATTATCGGTATCACAAATGTGGTTCCGTTTTTCGGGCCGCTTATCGGGGCGGTGCCGTGTCTGATCATCGTCACGATTACGGACCCGCTGCACGGACTGTATCTGCTTATTTTTGTGCTGGCACTGCAGCAGGTGGACGGAAACATCATCGGACCGAAGATTCTTGGAGATTCCACCGGACTTTCCTCCTTCTGGGTGATGTTTGCGATCATCGTGGGCGGCGGCCTGTTCGGGTTTATGGGTATGCTTTTCGGCGTGCCGACGTTTGCGGTAATCTATTATCTGTGCCAGCGCTTTATCGCGTATCTTCTGGGGCGGCGGGGGCTTCCGTCGAAGACAACGGAATATACGATGGTGACGCATGTGGACCCCGAATCAAAAAAGCTTTGCACCGATGCGTGGAGCCATGGTGAACGCTTTCGTTTTGGCGCAAATAAAAAAAAGTCGAAGGACAAGAAATAATAAATGGAAATACCCCACTGCCGGCGCGCGTAAAAAGATGCGTTTTGCTGCCTGCGGCGGGGTATTTGGCTTTTGACAGGATAGGCTGCGTATGGTAAACTAAATTGTGGGTTTGTGGATAAACTTCTACTTGAAATGAAAAAACGTCACTTAGCACTAGAGGTAGACATTTTGGATAGATACGAATATAAGCTAAAATTAGGCGAGATAGAGACGCTGGCTGCCGAGAAAAATTATGCGGCGGCGGCAGAGATTGCCGATAGCATCAACTGGCGCAAGGTGCGCAATGTAAATTCTCTGATGCTGGTGGGGGAGGTTTATCAGCAGACCGGACGCTATGAGGACAGCAAGGAGCTGCTGCTTATGGCGTATGACCGTTCGCCCATCGGTAAAAAGATTATTTACCGTCTGGCGGAGATCGCCATCAGCGCCGGACAGTTCGAGGAGGCACAGGAATATTATGATGAATTTGTGGAAATTGCGCCCCACGATTCGCTGAAATATGTGCTCCGCTACCGGATGAGTCAGGCGAAGGGCGAGCCGTTTACTTCCCAGATTGCGATT
>CAMULB010000299.1 GCA_947089585.1 uncultured Lachnospiraceae bacterium
ATGGTATTATTGATTTGCTGCATGGACAAGAGACGATAAAAATGAACAAAAAACTATTAGGCATGTATCCATGGAAAATATCGCAAGGCAGCGATGGGACGTGGAGGACTTATCTTCCAGATGCAGAACATGCAGGAAGAGCGCGATGATCAGTTCCATGCCCGAGTTTCAAGCCCAGACAAAAAAAGAAGATAACCGAACGTATGTCGGAGTACCTTCTTGATGATCTGTTATTAAAAATCCTTAAAATAAGGAAATTTTAGAGCAGGATACGGGAGTCGAACCCGCCTCTTCAGCTTGGGAAGCTGACATACTACCGATGTACTAATCCTGCATCTATTAATCATATACTTTATTATACCACATCTTTAAAAAAATGCAAGAGAAAACTTGTAATCTTTTTTTCCCTGTGATAAAGTGATAAAAGATACTGCTTACGCCTGCGCCGTGCATGTGCTGTAGGCGGCGGGGCAGCGTGCCAATCGGCAGTGAAAAAGGAAGGAGATGCAGCAAATGGAGCAGATGGAAACAAAAGAAACGATGGAAGATTACAAGGAGGAGTTAGAAGCCTCGTTCCGCAAGATTCGGGTTGGCGATTTGATGTCAGGAACTGTCATTGACGTCAATGAAGAGGAAGTGACGTTGGATCTGAAATATTATGCGCCAGGCGTGATCAAAGCGCAGGATTTGAGCAACGATCCGGGATTCAAGCTGATAGAGGAGATTCAGGTGGGTGAGGTAATTCAGGCGACGGTCGTGCGTATCGACGATGGAGCCGGCAATATTCAGTTGTCAAAGAAGGAAGCCAACGAGGTATTGGCCTGGGACAAATTAAAGGAATACCAGGAGCAGGAGACAGAGCTTGCAGTCAAGGTGGCCGGCATTGTTCCCAGCGGTGTGGTTGCCTATGTCGAAGGCATTCGCGGATTTATTCCCGCTTCGCAGCTGGCGATGTCCTATGTAGAGGTAGATGACAGCTGGCTGGGGAGAGAGCTGACGGTGCGGGTGATTACCGTGGACGAATCAAAGAAGAAGCTGGTTCTGTCTGCCAAGCTGATTTTACGGCAGAAAGCAGTGATGGAACATAATCATAAGGTTTCGATGCTGGTGCCGGGTACGGTGTTGGAGGGTGTGGTCGAGAGCTTGATGCCCTATGGCGCATTTGTGGATATCGGAGATGGAATCAGCGGATTGGTACATATCTCACAGATTAGCCAAAAGCGCATCCAAAAGCCCTCAGAGGTGTTGTCCGTGGGGCAGAAGGTTAAGGTGAAAATTTTAAATACCAATGATTTCAAGGTGAGCCTCAGTATGCGGGCCTTAGAAGAAGAGATGGTAGACACAGAGGAATCCTCCCAGGCGCGGGAATACATTTCAAAGGAGAAGGCATCCACCAGTCTGGGCGATTTGCTGGCAGGTTTTAAATTTGACGAATAAGGAGTAGACAATGAAGGTAATTCTGTTGAATGGAAGTCCTCACAAGGAGGGGTGTACCGACACGGCGCTGCGGGAAGTGGAAGGCAGCCTATTGGAGAACGGCATCGAGACAGAGCGGATCTGGATTGGCGGTTCCGCCTGGGGCTGCACGGCCTGCGGAGCCTGTAAAAAGACGGGACGGTGTGTGGTGGACGATGCGGTCAATGAGGTGCTGGAGAAGATGGAAACGGCGGACGGACTCGTGGTCGGCTCGCCGGTGTACTATGCTTCCCCCAATGGTTCTCTGGTTTCTTTTCTGGATCGCTTGTTTTATGCGGGCAGCTGCTTTGCCTATAAGCCCGCGGCGGCCGTTGCCTCTGCCCGTCGTGCCGGGACTACGGCGACCATTGACATGCTGAACAAGTATTTTACGATCTCGAATATGATGGTGGTTTCCTCTCAGTATTGGAATATGGTACACGGCAACAGTCCCAAGGAGGTAAAGCAGGATCTGGAGGGCTTACAGACGATGCGGACGCTGGGGGCCAATATGGCCTGGCTGTTACAGTGCATCGAGGCCGGAAAGGCCGCAGGCGTAGCGCTTCCGAAGCCGGAGGAAAAGATCAAAACCAATTTTATCCGTTGACGGTGAAGGCGCAGACAGCGCATACGGCGCCGGCTGCATCAGGGCGTGATCAACGTCACCTCGTTTGCCGCCAGGTATGCGGCCAGCTCCTTGCCGGTATGAATGGAGCTTGGCACCAGGATGCCGCCTCTGGCGCAGTCCTCCGGACGATGAAAATCACTGCCGGAGGACTGCAGCAGGCAGTATTTTTTTGCCCAGAGAAGAGAGGCTTCGTTGTTCTCCTGGTGGTGGCGGTTTCCGTTGTAGACCTCGGCGCCGTGCAGATAACGCGGATCTCTGGGCTGGCAGTTCGAGCGGCTGGGGTGAGCCTGATACAACAGACAGCCGTATTGCTCGCACTCTGCAAACAGCTCCTGCTGCGTCAGATCATACATGGTCGGGTTTGCATACAAAAGCTCCGGGCCGGCGCCGAAGATCAAAAAATCCTCCGGGCCGCCGCTGATACAGGTCTCGATGCCGAACCAGACGTCGAGGCTGTATTTGGCGCCCCACTCGGCCGCTTCCTCGTACAGGCTCACATAGTAGTCTACGGCTTGCCGCGGCGAAAGACCGGGCTTGGGGACGGTG
>CAMULB010000300.1 GCA_947089585.1 uncultured Lachnospiraceae bacterium
ATAGACCACTTCTTCTTCCCTGGAACGATCACGAAACGCCTCCACCTGGCTCTCCTGGCGCAGTACGTCAAGCGCGCAGACCTCCTTCTCCCCGTATCGCGCATAGACGCCGCAGACCGCGTCCCCGTCCTGGATGTCGAGATAAAAAACAAAATGCGCCTGCGGCGGCAGGTAGGAACGGAACTTTTCCGCGTTCTCCTCCGTCACCTCCGCCACATCCGACAGCTTCGGCAAAATCCGGTAATAAAAATCGGCCAGATGGTTTCTGCCCACATGGAAGGAAAATTTGCCGTATCTGGACAATTGCGACAGCGGCTCAATTTTTTCCAGAAACCCCGCATCCACCTGATTGAGATGGGAATCGTCAATATAGTAGCCCGTATCCGTTCCAAAAAATAAATCCGGCAGGCTGCCCGCCACCTGGATGCCATGAAATTCCGCTCCGTCGTCCAGCACATCCTCGGAAATATGCATCGTCACCTTGGGATTGTTCTCTGCACGGGTCAAAATGCCTTTTTTCTTCTCAACGGCGTCCCGATCCTCATATTCCACTTCCGTATCGCCCATCCGGGAGTAAAATTCATCCAGACGCCAGCCGAACAGATGAAGCTCCCCGCCGATGCTTGTTTTGCGATAGCTATAATAACGACCAGATTCCTGTACCCGCTGCTGAAATTCCTCTTCCTCACGTATGACCTGATTGATATAGCGAATCCAGGCACGTCCCTGGTCGGTGAAGTTCTCCGGGTTATGATTGATCCTTGTGTTGGTGCCATAAAGATCCGTCGCCGCCTCTTTGACATTGCGGCAGAATTCACCCAGCTTTTTGATTACGAACAACCGATTGGTTCCGATCTTAAAGGAGACAGAAAGCGTTTGGTTTTTCTTGATCAGCCGCGGAACAAGACGCAAGAACTGCGCTTCCTTTTGCAGATCCGCCGCCGCCTGGCTGATCTGCTTCTCCTGATATGCTGCAATCAGACTCTGGCCGGCGGCGTCCGTGGCGTCACCGAAATTGTGCTCCTTCAAATACTGCTCCAGCAACAAAAGCACACCCGCTTTGTAGGGACAGCTGGTCTGCTTCACATGCCAGGAATAATAGTCCTGGCGGCATCTGGGGCACTCGCAGGCCAAATGCATGACCTCGGTACGCGAAAAGACCATGCGCAGCCCATACCGCTTGCCGCCTTCCTTTCCCGCCGCATCCATCTGTCCGAGAATCTCCTCGCTGTTTGAATCAAAGCCATGCGACATCTGCATAATCTGCAAATCTCCCCGCTTAATCAGATCCTCTCCCCGTTTATAAGTATTCCTGGAAATACGCATCGAATTCAAAATACTGGCTCTGTCAAAATAATTGTAGCTCTGCAGCTGTTCCATACGCTCCGCCGCATCGCCGCCCAAGGCCGTTTCTTCCTCCCAGGCCTGTCCCAGGAGCTCATATTCATTTCTTCCGACCTCGGCTGGTTCAAGCTCCTGACGCATCGCCGCCTGCTGCTCCGACTCTTTGCTGCGCTGTTTCTTTTGCCTGGCCTGTCCGGCTTTTCGTCTCTCATCTGCCATACGCTGTGTTTCTCTGCTCCTTTTCTCTCTAAAACGCCCGCCGGTGCGATTCCCGTTTTTTTAACTAGGCACCGCCCGTTTGCAGGCCTTTGCTCCTCTTCGCGCATCGCCGCTCAACGGGCTTTGACTTGATCCTCACAATTCCTCTTTTAAAGCAATTGGTTGCACCATTTCGTCCTCCACCATAATCAGCATTGCCCGCTGCTCATTTTGAATGGATACCCTCGTATGGCTGCCGCCGAATTCTCCGTCAATCGTCCAGGACATTTCTTCCTCGGACGTGATGCAGACACGATTTGTCTTGGCAGAATAGATCAATTCCGTCTCATCCTTCAGATTGGTCAGACTGCGCAAAATCTCGCTTAGCTCAATGGGATTTTTGGGTCGTTTGATCAACGTCACCTCAAACAGGCCGTCGTCGAGATGGACATTTGGCCCCGTCATATTCTTAAACCCGCCCACCGAGGTAGAATTCGTCACCATGCCGAAAATAAATTCGCCTTCAATCTGCTCCCCGTTGCACTCCACCTGCATGCGGTAAGCCTTGATTCCCGTCAGGCTCTTCGCCCCTTCCAGCAGATAAGCAGCATGGCCCAGCAGGTTCTTCCACTCCTGCGGCGTTCCGTAGGACACATCGGTAAAGAGACCAAAGGCCGCAATATAGACAAAATACCTTCCGTTCATATTGCCGACATCACAGGCAAAGGGACGGCCGGATACAGCCGTCCTGGCAGCCTTGAGCAGATTCTTCGGCAGCTTGAGCGAAACGGCAAAATCATTGGTGCTTCCGGCCGGAATATAACCGATGGGCACGCGCCGCTCCCGGCACATCATCCCGCTGACCACTTCATCCAAGGTTCCGTCCCCACCGCTGCAGACCACCAGATCAAATTTTCCGGCCTTTTTGGCGACGAGTCCGTGCGCTTCCATCGGCGCCTGGGTAATATGAACCCGCACCTCATAGCCGGCCTTGATAAACAGGTCAATCACCTCTAACAGCTTTCCGCGAATCTGCCCTTTTCCGGAATGCGGATTTAATACAAAC
>CAMULB010000301.1 GCA_947089585.1 uncultured Lachnospiraceae bacterium
TTGCGTCCCACGCGCCGTTGTACCAAAAATAAAGCGGCCAATGACACTATTATAGACGACATTGTCATAAAGCGGCCCCAGCATATATCCCGGCCATCCACTTAAAGGAAGCTCTTCTAACACGTCAAACCCACGAGACAAATAATTAAACGATATACCCTGCTGATAAAAAAAGTTTAAAAAAACGTCTTCATTTACTGAGTAGCTGTTTCCATTTCTAATATCCATATAGATATAGCAGAACACAATTAATACCGGAATCGAGATTTGAATCGCCATTTTTTCTGCTCTTCCGAGCCATTTTTCTCCATTTGGATACAAATACGCTCTGATGCAATAATACGTAAAACAAAACAGCAATGCCAGCATCGTCGGCGACCGCATCCCTACAACCATAGACGGCAGCGTTGTCAGCACATAGGTTGACAGCAAAATAAATGTTGGCCTTTTTTTAGGAAACGTCGCCAAATATAAGCAAAGAGCAGGCTGCATCATCCGCACAAAGGCTTTCAAGATATATGGTAAATTCGATGAATAGCTCACATAATATTCCACATACGTATGAGAGGACATAAAAACAATTTTTTGCATTCCATCAAAGATCATGCCTATCAAGCCAATGCAACAAACGACCAGCGCGATACCTCTTAATTTTTCAATAGAATCCATATGGGATTGAATTTTTTCGATTCTCTTTTCCGTATTGGTTTTCCTTGCCAATAAGGCCCCCAACGGTAATAACGCCAATACCAGTTCGATGGAAATAAGCGACTTGGCAACCGCCGATGCACTGGCAACCTCCCACCAGACCTCCCCTCGTAAAAAAGATACGACAGGCCGCCCCAGCAGGAAAAGAAACATGGTCAGGTTAAACAGCAATATAATAATCTGCTGTTTTCTGTAAATAAAGCTGACACAAAGATTTCCCATCAGTGAGATCATGATCAGGCCTAACGACAGCTGAAATTCTTCCTCGGTAGCTTCCATGATTACCAGCAGTAATAGAACCATCTGCATCATGCACCAAATTACATGACATAACCTTTTGTTTTTCATAAATATACCCCTGCATTGCCTGAGAATTCATCCAACAGAAAGCAATTTTCAGACATGCTCTAGATTTCAAATGAAGATTTTTCTGGTAAAATGGATTCAAAGCTCTGTATGATTTTCATTTTTGCTTCCTCAAATTCCGCTTCTCCTAATTCCGCATCATTCAAACAGAGCATTTGCATATTCTGTTTACGAATATAAGCACAGACACTCTCTGGATTATTGACAGACAGTAATTTTCCAATTTTAGGCTTCCGCGGATAGAAGCTGCCGCTTGCGAGCTGCCACTCTTTAAAAACCCACTGATTCACATCGCTGATTTCCCGAAACTTATGCAAACACGTCTCGTTAAGTGTCTCGCCATAGCGTTCCCAAACTTGTAAAAAAGTACCTTTTAGATACGAAGCTGGAAGATGCTGTTGCAGCATACCCGGAAATTTAGGGCAAGCCAATAAGAACAAATTTCTCAAATTCTGAATTCCATACCGGACGTTAAACCATCCACCCACATTCTCCTTTATCACACTGCGCATTGAAAATGCGTGATTGATAATTCCTATATCACGAAACGGCGCCATGATAAACATATCCTTCATATCGTAGCAGTGGATGGTCAAAATTGCTGAATCACAAGGTTTTCCATCAACAAAAAAATCCTTTTCCATCATATGATTCGTAATAAACATGTCGTCATTGAAATATACAAATTGTTCTGTCAATCCTTCAATTCTGTGTAAATTCAACTCAATCGTATGGCTGCTGAATGTCGGCAAATATTGTTTGGGGATATAATCCTTGTGATTTACAACATTCAGCTTTGGATTCCTGATATTCAGCCATTTTGGGTAATGCCCCCACGTTACAAAATGTACACGATTCACCCAAGGGCAATATTTTTCTACTCCCCGGAACCAATAGCGCATATTGTCCCAATCTCGATAACGAAGCGCTTGATTATCTTCATTCACGCTCAAATTCCGATCGTATTGGGCCCGCTCCTTCTGCCACGCAGGATCATTGCCGTCCACCCAGATCACAACAAAATCAATCTTTTTTTCTTCCGCCATCTTCCCATCTCATTTCAAATATCTTTTCATATCCTGACGCGTCAACTGCTTCCCGATATTTCCGTTCGGCGTATTCCACCGCCCTTCGTCTGGCCTTTCGCATCTCTTCCTCTCCCGCATCCATCCATTTTTGCATGGTTGTCTGGAATTGTTCCATCCGCTGCAGGGAAATCACATGCCCACAGCCCCTCTCCTCCAACTCAAGCCATGGCGTGCGGTCGCTGATCACCGGAATACACCCTGCCGCAAGCGCCTCGTAAATCACATGGCCATAATTTTCTCCCTTTGTCGGCAGCAACAAGACATCAGAACTTTGAAAAAGTGAAACCGTACCTTCCGGCCGTAGCTCCCCACAATCATTCACTGTAATATTTCCCGGCAGTCGTTGTATTTGCTCTGCACATCTTTTCCAGTATAATTCGTCTTCCTTCGTTCCATAAATATCAAAAACAATTTTTCCTTGATATA
>CAMULB010000302.1 GCA_947089585.1 uncultured Lachnospiraceae bacterium
TCAGATCTATAAGCTGCGGCTGCTCTCCTACCAGATCCAATTTGAGGATCTGTCCTCGATTGACGTTACCTTTTCTACGGTAGAAGCCATATGCCACGGAAATTCGGATCTTGCGTCGATCTTAGGATCAGCCCAATCACTGGCCGGCTCCTATTCCTATACGTCCCAGCAAGTCAATCACTCTGCAAAATACACGAAATATGTCGAAAATTGGGTGCAAAAGGGGATGGACGCAACGGCTACAAAAATCGTCAATAATGCCATGAATCAGGATATTCTGATGGATCGAAACGGATTGCTCTGCCGAAAATACGACGATATAGAGAACGTCTACGATCCCTGTCAGGCAAAATTTATTAACAATGGCCTCTATGTTACCTCGGACAACTGGGACACCATTCACACGGGAGTCGGAAAATTTCTCTATCTGGATCCCAAAAACAATTTTAAAGAAACGGTTGGCTACGGCGTGATTGCAGATCTCATTCACTCCGACATTGTGCTTACCAGCGAAGTCGGAATCTATGCGCGAAATGGCAGCGTGATCATTGACGGATCCGGCATCACACTGGACGGCGGAAAAATCACATGGACGCAGCCGGTGGATGCGGATAACGCGATCAATTCAAACGCCGTAAACGGCCTGGATACCTTCAAGTCAAATCTATGTCAATCCCTCGGCCTTGGCACAACGATGATTCTGCCGGATTCTATTATCGCTCCAAAAATCGGCGGCGGATATCTCTTTATCTACAATCCCGATACCGGCATTGGGGCCGAGCTTAATCCGCTTAATATAGATTTCAGCGGGCATAACAGTCGTTATATTTTCAATATTAGCAGAAATAACTCCGTTGTAATGGGTGTCACCTCTGACGGCGACGGATATTTTCGTGGGAAGATAGCTGCTGCCGGTGGGGCCATCGGCGGCTTCACAATTGGAAATCACTATCTCGCAAACAATACAGCTTCTTTGGGAACTACTGAAAATAGCGTCTATCTTGGCACCGATGGCATAAGCCTGGGAAATATTTTCCAAGTATCCAAGGACGGAAAAGTGCAAATAAAGGATAACCAAAATTATGGTACCGGCACTTCTTATTTTTCTGCATTGAGTACATCCGGCCATACCAATACACAATTAGGCTCAAGCGGTATCAAAGGAATTTCATTAAAGCAAACGTCCGACCAATTTACCCCATTTTATCTGCAGGAGTTATCCTATTATGACTTTGCCTCAAGAAAAACCCTTGGAAAAGGAGAATTAAGTTTAACATCAGAATTATGGGATGGAAGTCTGTCTACAACCGTAATTAATGGAATTGAAGCAAAATTTGGCGGCACGATCTATGAAGGCGGACAGCCACTCTATCAAAAATATGAATCAAAAGGCATCTGCCTTCCATTATCTGGCGGAACACTCACTGGGAATTTGGTTTTAAACAATCATAGGTTTTTACGAACCTACGACACCCAAGGCGCTCTGTGCAACTTAATCGGGTTTAATGACAGCGGAAATATCCATATCGGAACCTACGGCGAAAATGACAGAACGGATGCCCCGGTATATCTTCATGGAGGCGGTTCTCAATACAACTTCCTTCTGCATGAGCTTCTGCCAAATGGAAACGGAAATTATAACCTCGGAAGCAAAACGAATGTATGGGCTAAGGTCTATGCCAGAAATCTTAGATTTGTAGATTCTCTGGAACATGATGGAAATTTTCTCTATCTAAGCACGAACGACAACATTCACATCGGCGTGACCAACAGCGATGTAGCTGATCTTGACGTATATTATATGGGAAAGGTTCATATCCATGGCGCAGGCTCCCAATACGATTTTGACGAATATGACTTTTCGCCCAATGCAGACGATTTCTGTGACCTTGGCAAAAGCACAAAGCGCTGGAGCAACATTTATGCAACCAATGGAAGCATCAGTACATCGGATCGAAATAAAAAAAGAGAAATAAAGGATCTCTCACAAAAATATATCGACTTATTCTACAAGTTAAAGCCAAAAACCTTTCTGTTTCACGGTGGTGATCGCATTCATGTCGGGGCAATCTCACAGGATGTAGAGGAAGCCATGCAGGAGGTCGGTATTTCTCCAGAAGAATTTGGCGGCTTCTGCAAGGATATTAAATACACGTATGAGAAATTTGACGAGGACGGAAACGGCATCGAGGAATCCAAAAGGCCAGTCTTAGATGAACATGGTAAAATTGTCTACGATTACGCGATGCGCTATCAGGAATTTATCTTCTTATGCGTAGAAGCAATCCAAAGGCAAAAGAAAAAGCTTGATCATCAGGAAAAAACAATCGCAGAGCTGAGCTGTCAAATGGAACGTCTCGCTTCCACATATCAGGCATTGCAAAACGAAATTTCAGCAATCAAAGAACCCATAAATGAAGCCATTACAAAACCAGGAGCGGCGCCCTAATCCGTCGCTCCTTCCAATGAAAGGTTGTGATAAACATGTTTTTAGATTTTGAATTTGCCGGAGAAATGGCTTCCGATCATGGATTGGTGGTAGGAAGCTTTCAAAGCAGCGACATAGAAATTGTA
>CAMULB010000303.1 GCA_947089585.1 uncultured Lachnospiraceae bacterium
CGATCAATTGACAGAACGAGACATTGAAAAAATAAAAGAGGAAATCGAATACCGTAAGCTGGTGGTTCGCAAGGAAGCGATTGAGGCGGTCAAGGAAGCGCGGGCCCACGGTGATCTAAGCGAAAATTTTGAATACCATGCAGCAAAAAAGGATAAGAATAAAAATGAAAGTCGGATTCGCTATCTGGAACGGATGATCAAAACAGCCCATATCGTATCTGATACATCCCGTGCGGACGAGGTGGGCATTAACAAGACGGTCACACTGTATGTCGAAGACGATGATGCGACAGAAGTATATAAGCTGGTGACGACCGTGCGCGGGAACTCCATCGAGGGCAGAATCAGCATTGATTCCCCGATGGGGAAGGCGATTCTGGGAAAAAAGAAGGGGGATCGTGTTTACATACAGGTCAGCGATTCCTTTGGCTACTATGTTCGGATTGAGGAGGTTGCGGACACCGGAGATACGGAGGATAAGATTCGGGGGTTTTAGGATGGGACAAGGAAGAGAAGAGAACTACGATGTACATGCAGAGATTCCTGAGTTTGTGCGTCAGCGGAATCTGGAACGAACCGATCAGACAAAAACCTTAAAGAGAAAACGGCGGAAAAGAAAACAGTATTATCGCCGCTGGGTTCGGGCGGCGATCGTGCTGCTGAACCTGGCGGCAGTGATTTGCAGCGCTGTTTTTCTTTTGCAGACTTCAATCTTGCTTGCGATTTTGGTTCCTCTGCTGGAAACAGCACTGGCTCTGTGTTTGTGCCGGGCGCCGAGTTGGCTGCACGTCCTGCTCCTGGCTTCACATTTGCTGACCTGCTTTTTGCTTCCGGCACCGCTTTTTTTGCTGCTGGCCTGCGAGGCTTATCTCTTGCCCGTTCTCGTACTGCGTGCGGTCTGAAATCGCCGCGTCGAAGGAGTGTGTGGAATGGAAAATCAGCTTAATGTCTGCTATGCGCGGATTTCCAAGGAACAGGGAGCAAAAGCACAGTACCGTTATGGGAGAGAATTATTAAAACAAGCTTTAAAAACAGTGTATCAGCTGGAGATTACGGAACAGGAGATTGTCTGCGCCCAAGGCGGAAAACCGGTACTGACATCTGGATGGCCCTGGTTTAATATCAGCCATTGTCGGGGACTGGTGGCGTGCGCCGTTTCGCCCTGTCCGGTTGGTCTGGATGTTGAGAGCTTCCGTCGGGTGACGCCTGCCCTGGTTCGCAGGGTTTGTTGTCAAAAGGAGATGCAATATGTGGAAAATGGGCTTAAAATTCCACAGGAGGAAGGAAAACAGCTGTTTTCCGGCGACGGGAGACAGGCGCTTCTGGAAGAGCAAAATGATGGCAGGAGGGCAGCTTTAGAAGAAAAACGGGATGGGAATCAGGCGGTCATGGATGCGCGTTCCGATCATAAGCAGGCCCTTACGCAAGAACAGGCACAGCGTTTTTTAAGACTGTGGACGTTGAAGGAGAGCTATCTCAAAATGACGGGGACCGGAATCCGCAGTGCATTGGACCAGGTACAGTTTGCGATTGAAGAAAAAAAGCACGAGAGGGCATGTGCGCAGCCGTTGCAGGAGCATGGCGGTCGCTGCGGACAGACCGTTGAGGAGGATTGCGGAGGTTGGTGTGAACAGGCCCTGGTTGAGGAGGATTGTGGAGGTCGCTGCGGACAGGCCTTGGTTGCGCGGGATTGTGTCGGTCGGTGTGAGTGGATTTTACCGTCGCAGATATGGAGTAACCAATCAGGAGTTTTTGGACAGATAAAATTAAAGGAAGATTATATTTTGTCGGTCTGTACCATAGAAAAAATGCGGGAACCAATTTTGCAGGAGGTTTTCTTATAAGCTGGCGAAGCGATAAATTGGGTAACAAACCGCCGTTTCATACGGTGAAATAGTGTTTTATATAGAAAGGAGATTTTTCAAAAAGAAAAAGGAAGTATTGGATTTTGTAGTGGCGCAGACAAAGGAATTGATCGCGGCTCATTCCTGCAGCGCCGAGGCGAAGGCAGCGGCACAAGCATGGCTGGATGCAGTCGGAACCGAGCAGGAGGCTGAGGAGACGAAAAAGTATCTTGCAGAGCTGGAAGAAGATATCATGCCGATTGACGGCTTGATTGGCTTTGCGGAATCTGAGATGGGCGCTCAGGTATTCGGAGCCGAGAAGGCAAAAGAGGTTGCTGCTCATGCCAAGGAGATCAAAGCTGCCGGGGCGAAATACTGCGATTGCCCGGCTTGTGCCGCCTGTGAAGCGATTCTGTCGAAGAAGGATGAGCTTTTGGCAGGCTAGTATTTTGCCTGTATTCAGGAATTGCCTGCAAGGAAATGTAAAAAGGTGTATGCGACGAGGAAGCATACACCTTTTTGCTTTCATAAAAGTGTAATGAATGATGGCACTTCATTACACAGAAGAATTGTCCATAATCTTAAAATTCTGTCTTAACTTTTATATTTATATCATCTTACCATTGGTTTGTCAAGCAATACATCGTTCATTTTGGC